>NZ_DASYOK010000360.1:0-22582 GCF_036007805.1 Yoonia sp. | reverse complement strand
GGCGGGGTCTGTCGCATAGGGCGCTGCCATGTGAATTGCCTGTCTTGTCGCTTTTGCCTGTCATCCCTATATTACAGGTACACCCAAACCGATAGGCCCCCGTGATGTTCACCGTCCCCCCCAAAGTTACCACCCGCGCATTTGAACGCCTCGCCGAAATCGGCGCGAGCGCGCAAGGCAAGGCCCTGCGTGTCGCGGTCGAGGGTGGCGGCTGTTCCGGCTTTCAGTACGAGATCGACCTTGATGAAGCGAAAGAGGACGATCTGGTGCTGTCTGACAAGGGCGAAACAGTGGTCATCGATTCTGTGTCCTTGCCGTTTCTGGCGGATGCAGTGATTGATTTCACCGAAGAGCTGATCGGCGCGCGGTTCGTGATCAACAACCCCAACGCCACCTCGTCTTGCGGCTGCGGGACGTCGTTTTCTATGTAGCCTTGCGCCCTGCCCGCCCTTGGGTCAAAACCAAGAACAACGAAGGGGGCGCACATGAAAATCGCAACATTCAACATCAATGGCGTCAAGGCGCGGATTGAGGCGCTGACGAACTGGATTGATGAAACCCAGCCCGATGTGGCGGTCCTGCAAGAGATCAAATCCGTCGATGAGGGTTTCCCCCGCGAGATGTTTGAGGACAAAGGCTATAACGTCGAAACCCATGGTCAGAAGGGCTTTAACGGGGTCGCAATCCTGTCGAAATTCCCGCTTGAGGACGTCACGCGCGGCCTGCCCGGTGCCGCAGGCGCGGGGCGCGATGGTGTGGATGATGAAGAGGCCCGCTATATTGAAGCCACCGTCGTTGGTGTAAAAGCCGTGCGCATTTGCGGGCTTTACCTGCCCAACGGCAACCCCGCACCGGGGCCGAAATATGAATATAAACTCCGCTGGATGGAACGGCTTCAGGCCCGTGCCGCTGAACTTATCGCACATGAAGAAGTGGCGCTACTGTGCGGGGATTACAACATTATCCCGCAAGCCGAGGATGCCGCCCGCCCGGATGCGTGGCGCGATGACGCGCTCTTTCGTCTTGAAAGCCGCGAGGCCTTTCGCCGTATCCTGAACCTTGGCTACACCGAAGCCTTCCGCGCCCGTGAAGCACGCTCTGGGCATTATTCCTTCTGGGATTATCAGGCGGGTGCATGGGACAAGAACGACGGCATCCGCATCGACCATTTCCTGCTGACGCCACAATGCGCAGACCTTTTGAACAATTGCTGGATCGAAAGCGAAGTGCGTGGCCGCGAAAAGCCCTCGGACCACGTGCCGGTCTGGGTAGACCTTGCCGCCTAGCCCGTTGATCGGTTAGGATCGCTTTTTCAGGTCGCATTTCAGGAGCACGGACACATGCTTCGCAAGTTAATCAGTATCGCAGTCGTTGCTGTCACATTGCCGACAATCAGTCAGGCACAGTGCCGCATCGCCGTCGCAGGCACCGCTTGCGTCGCCATTCCCCAGCCCTTGACGCCACAACCCGGCCCTGTCGAAATTGGTGAAACGCTTGAGCGCGGACAGTATTCCATGATCATGAATGCGCGTTACTATGGCCTGCCAACCGTCAGCGATGGCTGGGTCTATTTCCGGATCGAGGACGAGATCTACCGCGTGGATTGGCGCAGCCATGAAGTGCTGGAGCGCGTCACGGATCAGGCCAGCAGGAATTGGTGATCATTGCGGTTAGGCTTCAGGCGATTGAAACCCCTAACTGCCACTAAGCGTCCGATACCAGTAAATCCCGCGACACCGCCCTCAGGTCACTGTATTCTGTCGTGCTTTGTTTGCACGCGAAGGACAGTGTCGTGCGCCGGATCGAGATTGCCAGAAACATATCTGCGCCGGACACAGAGGCGGACGCAGGCTGCACCGTGCGGGTTTGGGCATATTTATGAAAGTCGATAGGCAACATGATGCCTGTCTACGCAGGCAATTTGCCGAAAGCTGGGCAAGAACCGGAAACAATCAAGGTATTTCGCGGCATTGTTGCGGCAAGCGCGACATAAAGCAAAAAAGCGTTCTTGTTTTGCCCTGTTTGAAAAAATGCCCTACGCGGTTCGGGCCGTCACATCGTGATCATAAAGCCAGCCGAGCCGGTTGAGAAACGCCGCTGGCGCCACTTTTCCCAAGGTCCGCAGCCCTGCATGGGCCACCACGCGCTGCACACCGCCCAGGTGATAGTTCCGCGCATTCCTGTTCGCCGCCTCGATGGCCCGCACGACACGCGCGCGGCGTTTGTCCTGATAGCGGCGCAGGCCTGCCTCAATCGTTGCCTCTTCGTTGCAGCAGCGCGCCAATGTATAGGCATCCTCGATCGCGAGGTTCGCCCCCTGCGCAAGAAATGGCAACGTCGGATGTGCCGCGTCCCCCAAAATCGCCAATGTGCCCAGATGCCATTTTGCCGCCACAGGATGCCGGAATAGCCCCCAAAGCCGCACCTCGTCGACCGCCGCCAAGATGCTTTTGGCCTCCCATCCACAGTCGGCAAAAGCCATGCGCAGGTTGCCCGGATCATCGCTGTGGTGCCAGCCTTCCTTGGCCCATTGGCTGCGTTCCTGCACGGCAACAATGTTCAATCGACCACCGGGCAGTGGATAGGTCACCATATGCCGACCCGGGGCCATCCAGATCCGGGCCACAGGATCCGACTTATCGGTCTTGATCATGGCGCGCCATGCCACCTGCCCCGTAAAGAACGGCGGTGCAGGCCGGTTGATCAGACCGCGCACGACGGAATGCAGCCCGTCGGCACCGACAGTCAGCACAGGACGATGTGTTTTGCCATCAAAACTGAAACTGCCATCGGCACTGACCTCTGTGATCTTTGCACCCAGCCTGACCGTGACACCTGCGGCATCACACCCACGCGCCAGAATGTCGATCAGGGCCGCGCGGTGATAGAAAACATAAGGGGGTGTCTGCGCCGAGAGATCAAAGCGCGCAATTTCGCGCCCTGTCATCGCATCCATCGGCACCACGGCCTGTGCCTGCACACCAGAGACGGCAAGCGCGCGGTCAATACCAAGCGCGTTCAAGGCACGCGCACCGTTGGGGGTAATCTGCAGACCGGCGCCAACCTCGGTCAGCGCGGGTGCCTGTTCATAGACCGTGACGTTTGCGCCACTGCGCGCAAAGGCCAGCGCGGCCGTTAACCCACCAATGCCGCCACCAATCACAGCGATGTCGCGGCTTTGGTTATGGGTCATCCTAGTCGTCCCGATGCACCTTTTCGCGGCGCTCGTGACGCTCTTGCGCCTCAAGGCTCATGGTCGCGATGGGACGTGCATCCAGACGCTTGAGCGAAATAGGCTCGCCGGTGATTTCGCAGTAGCCGTATTCACCCTGTTCGATCCGGCGCAATGCCGCGTCGATCTTCGTGACCAGCTTGCGCTGGCGGTCACGTGTGCGCAGTTCAAGTGAACGGTCGGTTTCTTCAGAAGCGCGATCAGCCACATCAGGGATATTGCGTGTCTGGTCTTTCATGCCCGCGACTGTGTCGCGGCTGTCTTCAAGGAGTTCGGCTTTCCATGTCAGCAGTTTGCGACGGAAATATTCGGTCTGCCGTTCATTCATGAATGGTTCGTCATCTGCGGGGCGATAGTTGTCTCCAAGAAACACTTCTGCCTTCATATTCATACCCTCTTGCTTTGATGCGCGCTGACGCGTTGCGCTCACCCCAACCCCAATTTTGTCGGGGTTTACTTGGTTCCCGACGCGCTGTCACCCCCCATTTTGACAGGCCTCGCAGGGTGTTGATGATCCCGAACGACCTGCTAGGTTACTTTTGCAAATCAAAGGGCAAGCAGATGCAATTCACCGGAACCGAAACCTATATCGCCACTGACGATCTGACGATGGCGGTGAATGCAGCCGTCACGCTGGAACGCCCGCTTTTGGTCAAAGGCGAGCCCGGCACCGGCAAGACCGAGCTTGCGCGGCAGGTCAGCGCAGCCCTTGGCCTGCCCATGATCGAGTGGCACATCAAATCCACCACCAAGGCGCAACAGGGGCTTTACGAATACGACGCCGTCAGCCGTTTGCGCGACAGCCAGCTGGGCGATGCGCGGGTGCATGACGTGGCCAACTATATCAAAAAGGGCAAGCTCTGGCAGGCATTCGGCGCGGATGGCAAGGTCGTGCTCTTGATCGACGAGATCGACAAGGCCGATATCGAATTCCCCAACGACTTGTTGCAGGAACTGGACCGGATGGAGTTCCACGTCTACGAGACCGGAGAGACCGTGAAGGCCATCCACCGCCCCGTCGTGATCATCACATCCAACAACGAAAAAGAACTGCCCGACGCCTTTCTGCGCCGCTGCTTTTTCCACTACATCCGCTTTCCCGACATCGACACGATGCGCAGAATCGTCGAGGTCCATCATCCGGGTATCAAGGAAAAGCTTCTGACGACCGCACTCACCCAATTCTATGAGTTGCGCGAAACGGCGGGCCTCAAGAAAAAGCCGTCCACCTCCGAAGTGCTGGACTGGCTCAAGCTGCTTCTGGCCGAGGATCTGAGCGCCGAGGACCTCAAACGCGACGGGGCGAATGCACTGCCGAAACTCCATGGCGCCCTGCTCAAGAATGAGCAGGACGTGCATTTGTTCGAGCGGCTGGCGTTTATGGCACGCGGACAGCGCTAACGCGCTATTTCGTCCAACCGTGGACGTGTACGTCCTTGCCTGAGTGTCCTTTCAGGATTTTGGTCGCGAGCGCCTCTTTGTCCTTGTTTTCGGTGCGTACCCACAACAGGATGCCGCCGTTAGCGATTTGATGGGCGTAGTAATCCTTGTGATGCTGCCCGACGCGCCGCGCCAGTAACGTACCCAGGATAGCGCCGGGGGTGCCGCCGACAGCAACCGCTGCAACAGAGGCCGCAAGCGTGCTGAGCGGGGTCAGCATCGCAGTCATGGCGATGGCCGATCCCAGAAAGAAAAAGCCGCCTGCGATGGCGCCCTCCAACTCGCCGATGGCTTCCTCTGACACAAAGGCCGCGCGGGGCGCACGGGGGTCGTCTTCAAGGTCTTTCGCGCGCCAAAAGGCCGATCCCAGCTTTTCCTTCAATGCGGCCTCATCCCCCAGAAGGCTGATATCACGGCGCGAAAAGCCCGACATGCGCAGGTCATAGATTGCGGCCTGCAAGTCTGCAAAGCTGTCAAAGACGCCGACCGCTTCGGGTATTTCGATTACAATGGTCTTTTCCTTGGCCTTTTCTGTGGTCATCTTCCTACCTCTTGTAACGATTCCCGCATGACTAGCGCGAATACCGCATCGCAAATTGCGTTTGATCAATCCGCACCGCCCCCACAGGGAATTGACTGGTCCTGCGCCCAAACACCTCTATTGTCAGACCGAACCAACAAAGAGCATGCTCCATGACACCCCCCTCTTCCGTCACGATCCGTGCGTTTGCGGTCAAAGACATCAGACCCCTATGAAGTATCTCGCCGCACTCGCTTTCGCCTTTATTGCAGGCTGCGCCCAGATGCCGGCGGGGCCGGACCCCGTGCGCCTCACATTCCCCGAAATGGCGCGTTTTGCGGGTGAAAGCCCCGGGCCTTCCACGCGTCCGAACGCGGAGATTGCGCTGGATTTCGTTGATCTGTCGTTCCGGATGGAAAGCGGACGGCCTTTGCCTGTCCTGACCCGCTTTGAAGGGCCTGTCACCGTGCGGGTCGTCGGACAGTTGCGCCCCGAAAACCGGCAAGACCTTGACGCGCTTTTGCGCCGACTACGTAACGAGGCCCGCATTGATATCCGGCTGACCAGTGAAACGGACGCCAATATCGTGATCGAGACGCTTCCCATGCGCAGCCTCCAGCGCATCGCCCCCAATGCCGCCTGTTTTGTGGTCCCGCGCGTCCAAAGCTGGGCCGAACTGCGTGCCGCCCGTGATACGCCCCTGCTCGACTGGGCGACCCTGCAGCGGCGCGAGAAGGCAGCAATCTTTCTGCCATCGGATGCGACCGCACAGGAAGTCCGCGATTGCCTGCATGAAGAACTTGCACAGGCACTTGGCCCGCTGAACGATCTCTACCGGCTGCCTGATTCTGTCTTCAATGATGACAACATGCATGCCGTGCTGACCGGTTTCGATATGCTGATCCTGCGGGCCTACTATGCCCCCGAATTGCGCAGCGGTATGTCTGAACGGCAAGTGGCCGAACGCCTGCCCGCGATCCTTGCGCGGATGAACCCGAGCGGACAACGCCCCGGCGGGCAGATCCCGTCCGGCACATCACGGGCCTGGATCAACGAAATCACAACCGCACTCGGCAATAGCGCCTCTGAACCGCGGCGCAGGCAGGCCGCGGCCCGTGCTGTCGCGATCGGGCAATCACTAGGCTGGACCGGCACGCGCGAAGGCTTTGCCCACTACGCCTATGGCCGTTTGCAGATCGGAAATGACGCCACTTTGTCGCTGGGCGCCTTCAACGCCGCAGGCCGCGCCTATGCGCAAACGCCCGCGACCAATATCCACGCCGCCCATATCGCGCTGCAACTGGCCGCATTCACGCTGATCTCGCGTGACGCAGACGCCACCATCGCGCTGACGACGCCTGCCATTGAGGTCGCCCGACGCCATGAAAACGCGGCGCTGATGGCACTGCTGATGATGTTCAAGGCCGAAGCGCTTGACCTCAAGGGCGAGACCGAGGCAGGCATGGCCCTGCGTCTGGACAGTCTGGGGTGGGCGCTTTATGGCTTGGGCGACCGGGATGAGGTCATCTTGAGGCTCAATGAAATTGCGTCTCTGGCCCCGCCTCCGCCCCCAACCTAACAAAGGCCCTTTTCGATGATATTCCCGCTCTCAGGTATGGTTTTCGGTGCAGTTCTTGGCGCGTTGCGCGCGAAATCAAAGGGCGGACAGCGCAAGGACATGCTGCAATGGGGCGCGGTGTTTGCGATCATCTTCGGCCTTGTCGGTCTCTTTGTTCTGATCTTCCTGCAACGTAGCCTGTGATCCATGTTTCTGCCCTTCTTTGACAGTCTGCGAAAGGAAGGGGTGCCGGTCTCGCTGCGCGAGTTTCTCTCCTTTCTGGAGGGCATGAAAGCGGGGCTGGCCACCTATGATGTCGAAGCCTTCTACTTTCTGGCCCGCGCCACCATGGTCAAGGACGAGCGCCACCTCGATAAATTCGACCGCGCCTTTGCAACCAGCTTCGAAGGACTGGACGCAATCCCTGACGAGGCCGTGCTGAACGCCGTTGATATCCCTGCCGACTGGCTTAAAAAGCTTGCTGAAAAGCACCTGAGCGCCGAAGAGAAAGCCGAAATCGAGGCCATGGGCGGCTTTGACAAGCTGATGGAAACGCTCAAGAAACGGCTCGAAGAACAAAAGGGTCGCCATCAGGGGGGCTCCAAATGGGTCGGCACCGCCGGAACATCACCCTTCGGGGCTTACGGCTATAACCCCGAAGGCGTGCGCATCGGTCAAAAAGAAAGCCGCCACCAGCGCGCCGTGAAAGTCTGGGACAAACGTGAATTCAGAAACCTCGACGACACCGTTGAACTGGGCACGCGCAATATCAAAGTGGCGCTCAAACGCCTGCGCCGCTGGGCGCGTGACGGAGCACATGAAGAACTGGACCTGAACGGCACCATCCGCGCCACCGCCGAACACGGCTATCTGGATGTCCAAACGCGGCCCGAACGGCGCAATGCGGTCAAAGTACTGCTCTTCCTTGATATCGGGGGGTCCATGGACCCGCATATCAAAGTGGTGGAAGAACTGTTCAGCGCCGCCAAATCCGAATTCAAGCATTTCGAATATTTCTACTTCCACAACTGCCTCTATGAGGGCGTCTGGAAGGACAACCGCCGCCGCTGGAACGCGCAAACGCCCACGTGGGACGTGCTGCGCACCTACGGGTCTGATTACAAATGCATCTTCGTGGGTGACGCCAGCATGTCGCCTTACGAGATCGCCTTCAAGGGTGGCGCAAACGAACACTGGAACGAAGAGGCAGGCCAGACATGGCTGGAACGGGCGCGCGACCAATGGCCCAATCATCTGTGGATCAATCCGCTTGACGAACGCTATTGGCCCTACACACAGTCGATCCAGATGATCCGCGAGATCTTTGGCCCCGACCGTATGGTGCCGATGACACTCGCAGGGATTGACGCGGGCATGCGGACCTTGGGACGCTAGGAGAGCAGAGCGATGTGGCACCATCTCAATGACCTCTGGACCCACAATCGCGCAGCATCTCTCGCCTTTGTGGTGGTTTTTGCGCTGACTGGCGTTTTCGGTGTGCGTGCCGTCACGCATTACATGTACTGGTCCGATCCTGCGAAACAGAACCAGACATTGGCCGGGTGGATGACCCCGCGCTATGTCGCAAAATCCTATGACGTGCCTGCCGAAGTGATCAAAGCCGCCTGGAACCTCAACCCCGAGAGTGAACTTCGCCGCGCCTCGCTTGACACCATCGCGCAAGAGTTGGGTTTGACGCTGGAAGAGATGCAACAGCGGGTTGCGGCCGCAGCATGGGCCTTTCATGCAGGTCAACCCGATGAATGACCTTATTCTTGGGCTGGCGGCCGATTATGGCGTCCCCCTGCTCTTTATTGTGACTTTTCTGAGCTGTCTGGCCCTGCCGGTCCCGTCATCACTGCTGATGCTGGCCTCTGGCGGATTCGCGGCAGCAGGTGATCTGTCTTTGGCAACCGTCGCTGCAGCCGCGTTTTGCGGGGCGGTCTTGGGTGACAACCTGGGGTACTGGGTCGCCCGCAGGCTGGGGGACCGGATGGATCGCTGGCTTAAGGCCAAACCCAAACGGGCCGCACTGCGGAACAGATCCGCGCAGTTCATGGACACTTGGGGCGGCTCTGCTGTGTTTTTCTCGCGCTGGCTGGTATCCCCGCTGGGCCCGCATATCAATTACGTGAGCGGCCTTGCGCGTTTTCATTGGCCCCGCTTTGCGCTCTGGTCGATGAGCGGCGAGCTTGTCTGGGTCACACTTTACGTGGGGCTGGGTTATGTTTTTGCGGATAATATGACCGCAATCGCCAGTATTTCGGGCAACCTTTCGGGGTTTCTCGCAGCGGGTGTCGTCGCTACCGGACTTGGCGTGTGGCTGGTGAAATCCAGCAAGGCACGGGCACGGCGCAGGACGGGAGGCACGACGCCAAATGTCGCAGATGAAAACCCCCGTCAGGCTTGAGAAACTGCCGCAGACGCCCATATTACAGTCATGATCAAGTTCACTCCGATCCTTCTTGCCGTGCTCTACGGCCTTGCGATGTACCGCTTCTCGATGTGGCGGACCAAGCGCGAGCTTGACGCGCGATCCACCGAGCTTGCCGATCCGATCCTCAAAGTGCTGATGGACCGCATGGCCAAGGCGCTCGATATCGAGCGCATCAAGGTGCATATCTATGAGATCGAACCCGTGAACGGGTTGGCCGCCCCTGACGGGCGCATTTTCATCACCCGCGGGTTCTATAACAAATACCGCGCAGGCGAGGTCACCTCCGAAGAAATGGCCAGTGTGATTGCCCATGAAATGGGCCACGTGGCCTTGGGCCATTCACGCCGCCGGATGATTGATTTCTCGGGCCAGAACGCCATGCGCACAGCACTTGCGATGATTCTAGGGCGCTTTGTGCCCTTTATCGGCCCATGGATCGCCACCGCGTTGATGAGCCTGCTGGCCGCGCGCCTGTCGCGCAGTGACGAGTTCGAGGCCGACGCCTATGCCTCGGCCCTTTTGGTCAAGGCGGGCATCGGCACAGAGCCGCAGAAATCACTGTTCAAAAAGCTCGAAACGCTGACAGGTGCGCGTGGTGCCGCAACCCCCGCATGGATGATGAGCCACCCCAAAACGCCACTGCGCATCGCAGCGATCGAGGCGAATGAAGCCAAATGGAACGCCGGTTAAACGCGCGGCACCCCTCCTCATCTTGCCAAAAATACTCCCGCCGGAGGCACCTGCCCGCGCAACCCGCGCAGACGGTCCTGAAGGGGCATCACACCTCCAGCGCCTTGCCGAACCGTGGCATCCGTGCCTTTTTCATCAGTGCCCGCATCGCCCACGGCTCCGATGACAGCCTGTTGGCCTGATCCAACACACGCGCCGCCACGCCGCGCACCTGATCGGGGGCCTCTGCCAGCAACAATAGCGCAAAGCCGTCAGGGTCCCACCGCAAGAGTGCGGAATCCCCCAGAATGTCTTTGGGAAAATCCTTGGCGTTCATCGTCAGAATGCCGTCACAGGACCCGATGACCGCCGCCGTCAGCACATGGATATCCGCCGGATCAGGCAACCAGAATGCCCGCTCCTGCGCCGGATCATAGCGCACCATTGCATCCGGGAATTGCGCCGCCAGCGCTGCAATCTCGCCGCGCGCCCAGACCTCCTGCTCTGGCCCAAGCTTTGCCGTCGCCCGTGCCCATTCCTCAAGTATACGCGCCGACCACCGCGCCTCGAACAGCCCCGCCCCGGCGCAGCCCAGAAGCACCTCGCGCATGACGGTGGGATAGAGAACGCAAGCGTCGAGCATCACCCTCATAGGCGGAAGGTCAGCGCTTTCAGATAGCCGCTTTCGGCCAGATGCGGCAATAACGGATGATCCGGCCCCGCAAATCCGGTGTGGATGATCTGCCCGCGCCGCCCTGCGCGCCCGATCCCGCGGGCCGAAGCATTGCGGAACTTCGTCAGATCCGCCGCATGCGAACAGGAACAGAGCGTCAGATAGCCCCCATCCGCGACCAGCGGTGCCGCCAGTCGGGCGATCCGTTCATAGGCACGCAGGCCCGCCTCCAGCGAAGATTTGGAAGGGGCGAAGGCTGGTGGATCACAGATCACCACATCAAATGTCGCACCCTCTTCAGCCAAGGCGGTCAGCACATCAAAGGCATCGCCTTTGCGTGTTGCAAACCGGTCTGACACACCCATGGCGGCCGCACCCTGTTCGGCCAGCTCCAGCGCGGGCGCAGAGCCGTCAACCGCAAGCACCGAGGCCGCATCTGCGGCCAATGCCGCCAATCCGAACCCGCCGACATGGCTGAATACATCCAACACACGCGCAGCTTTGGACAGGCTGGCGGCAAAGGCATGGTTTGGACGCTGGTCAAAAAACAGGCCGGTTTTCTGCCCGCCCATCACGTCGGCCATATAGATCGCACCGTTCATCGGCACCTGTACAGGCGCATCAGGGGCGGTGCCCACCAGAACGTCGGTTTTTTCTTCAAGCCCTTCGAGCGTGCGCGCACGCCCTGTCCCGTTCATGATGACAGTGGTGACGCCGGTGACCTCTTGCAGCGCCGCAACCAGCGGTGTGATCAGCAGATCGGCCCAAGCGGCATTGGGCTGGATCACTGCCAGATCGCCAAACCGGTCGATGATAACACCCGGCAACCCATCAGCCTCGGCATGGACCAGACGGTAGAACGGCGCCTCATAAAGCCGCGCACGATGGGCCAAAGCGCGCTGGAGTTTGCCCGCAAACCATGCCTGATCAATCACCGCCGCCGGATCCTGATCCAGCATGCGGCAGATGATCTTGGATGCGGGGTTCACCGTTACAACACCCATGGGCGTGCGATTGGCGTCTTCCAGTTGCGCAATGGTCCCGGGGGTCAGATTGCGGGTACGGCGGTCTGTGACCAGCTCATTGGCATAAACCCATGGAAACCCGTGGCGGATCGCACGGGCTTCGGCTTTGGGGATCAACCGGACAACCGGCATGGCGGAGGATGTGTGTTCTGTCATACCCGCCTCCTATCCGCCTTTGGGGCGGCTGGGAAGCCGTGCGATCACAAATTAGACCAATTGCGACCGCAGCAGGCTGGTCAGAAAATCCGTCACCCGCACTTTCTGCGTCTGGCCTTCGCTTTCCAGCACGGTTGCACGTGTCCCGCCCGGCGCGTCAAGATTGCCGACAACGCGCCGCGTGGGTTCGATCACGTCGCCTGTGGTCGCATTGCGCACAGTCATATCAAAGACGACATTGTAAACGCCGCCCACGGTATAGCGGGTCCGGTTGGTCACCCCGTGAAACCGCACCAGTGTCACATCCACCGTGACAGGCAACGTACCATTCACCACACGCCGGTTGCGCGCGGCGGCCTCTGCGAACATCGCCGCAATCTGCGGAATGCGCGGACCCAGCGGATCGCCGCGCCACACCACATCTGCTGTCGGATAAAAGGATTCGTCTTCCGAAACGGTCAAACCCTCAAGCGCATTGAAATTGAAGCCTTGCAGCGCATAGGAGCGGTCCATCTGTGGGCGCGGGTCGCTTTTCATGCCCATGGCCGCGCCACAGCCCATAAGCCCAAGAAGAGAAAACGAAACAAGAAAAGTTCTACGATGCATAAGCCTGCCCAATGACGTGTTTTTTATTTATTCACCATGGAATTTTGGCGACATTAAGACATGGCTGGCGCGCCTGTGCAATTACAGCCATGCGTCCTAACGCCCCCTTGTTAGCGCTAACGGGTCGTGTTAAGGCATCCCAGACAAATCTAGGGAGGATGCCATGTCACTGCACCCCAAAATTGCCGAAGTTACTGACCGGATCCGCGCCCGCTCGGAAGGGCCGCGCCAGAAGTATATGGATACCATGGCGCGTGCTGCCGCAGAAGGGCCGCGCCGGTCGCATCTGACCTGCGGCAACCAGGCCCATGCCTACGCCGCGATGGGCGGCGACAAAGACGCTCTGACCGCTGGCCGGACCCCCAATATCGGCATTATTACCGCCTATAATGATATGCTCTCGGCGCATCAGCCGTTTGAAACCTACCCCGATCTGATCCGCGCCGCCGCTCGTGCAGCCGGTGGGACCGCTCAGGTCGCAGGCGGCGTGCCTGCGATGTGTGATGGCGTGACCCAAGGGCAAACGGGGATGGAACTGTCACTCTTTTCACGCGATGTGATCGCGCTGGCCGCAGGCGTAGGCCTGTCGCACAACGTCTTTGACAGCGCGGTCTATCTTGGTGTCTGCGATAAAATCGTCCCCGGCCTTGTGATGGCCGCCGCCACTTTTGGCTATATCCCGGGCATCTTCATGCCCGCTGGCCCTATGGTGTCCGGCCTGCCCAACGACGAAAAGGCCCGCGTGCGTCAGGAATTCGCCAAGGGCAACGTGGGGCGCGAAGAGCTGATGGCCGCCGAGATGGCCAGCTACCACGGCCCCGGCACCTGCACCTTCTATGGCACGGCCAATTCCAACCAGATGCTGATGGAGTTCATGGGCCTGCACCTGCCCGGTGCCTCCTTCGTCAATCCCGGCACACCGCTGCGCGACGCGCTGACCACAGCCGCCACCGAACGCGCACTGGAAATCACGGCCCTTGGCAATGATTACACCCCTGTCTGCGACATCCTCGACGAAAAGGCTTTCGTCAACGGCATCGTCGGGCTGATGGCCACGGGTGGGTCTACCAACCTTGTCATCCATCTGCCCGCCATGGCCAAAGCGGCTGGCGTGATCCTTGATCTGGAGGATTTCAGCGATCTCTCCGCCGTCACACCGCTGATGGCCAAGGTCTATCCGAACGGTCTGGCCGATGTGAACCACTTCCACGCCGCAGGCGGGCTTGGGTATATGATTGGTGAACTCTTGAACGCGGGCCTGCTGCACGACGATACCAAGACCGTCGCGGGGCAAGGTCTTGAACGCTATTCCCAGGAACCCAAACTGGTGGATGGCCGCGTGGAATACGTCGCTGGCACAACCACATCGCTGAACGAAAAAATCCTGCGCCCTGCAACCGATCCCTTCCAACCACAGGGTGGCCTTGTGCAACTCTCCGGCAATCTGGGGCGCGGCGTCATCAAGACATCCGCCGTGGCCCCCGAACGTCACGTGGTCGAGGCCCCTGCCCGCGTTTTCCACACCCAAGAGGCCGTCAAAGACGCCTTCAAAGCCGGTGAATTCACGCAAGATACGATCATCGTCGTCCGTTTCCAGGGCCCGAAATCCAACGGGATGCCGGAATTGCATGGCCTGACACCAACTCTGGCGGTACTGCAAGACCGCGGCCTGAAAGTCGCTCTTGTGACCGACGGGCGTATGTCGGGAGCCTCGGGCAAAGTGCCCTCGGCCATCCACGTCTGCCCCGAGGCCGCCGATCACGGCCCCATCGCCCTGATCCGCGACGGCGATATCATCCGGCTTGACGCGACAACAGGCACGATTGAAGTCAAAGGCATCGATCTGGCCACCCGCACCCCCGCCACCGCCGACCTGAGCGGCAACGGCACCGGCGTCGGGCGCGAACTCTTCGAGGTGTTCCGCCAGACTGTCGGTCTGGCCGCAGAAGGCGCAGGCGTCGTTGTCTGACCTGCCCTTTCCATGTCCAATCAAACTTCCGCCGGAGGCTCCGACACATGCCCCGCGCACCCTACGCTAGGATCCTGAAATGACCCCACAAGAAGCCTCTGCTGCCGCTGCCAAAGTCTGCCTCATGGCCCCTGTCGTCCCGGTCCTCGTCGTTGATGATGCCGGTATCGCCGCCGCTCTGGCACAGGCGCTTGTCGCCGGTGGCCTGCCCGCACTGGAAGTCACGCTGCGCACCCCCGCAGCCTTGGATGTCATCCGCGAGATGGCGACGGTGCCGGGCGGTGTGGTCGGCGCAGGCACGCTCCTGACCCCCAAAGACGTCGAAAACGCCAAAGCTGCCGGTGCGACCTTCGGCGTGTCGCCCGGTGCCACAGACCGCTTGCTTGACGCCTGCGAGGCCAACGACCTGCCGCTCCTGCCCGGTGCCGCGACAGCCTCCGAGGCCATGCGCCTGCTGGAACGCGGCTATACTGTGCAAAAATTCTTTCCTGCCGAAGCTAATGGTGGCGCCCCTGCGCTCAAAGCCATCGGCGCCCCGATCCCGCAGGTAAGGTTCTGCCCGACAGGTGGTGTTACGCTGAAAAATGCGCCCGATTACTTGGGGTTAAGCAACACACTCTGCGTCGGTGGTTCTTGGGTTGCACCCAAGAATCTGGTGGAGGCGCAGGATTGGGCCGGCATCACTGCTTTGGCCGCCGAGGCTGCTGCACTGTCATGAACGCAGGGTGCGTGGCCGCTTTCACGCCATGTTAGGAAATTGGGTCTAGGGGTTGCTCAAATGATTTGAGGAACCGCCAATGCTAGACTCATGGCCGATATCGCGTCGCGTGAACTCCGGCTTTTTCATCGTGACGCTGATGCTGGTTGGCCTGGCATTGTTTTCGCACCGTGCGGTCGGTGCGCTTGGGAATGTGTATGAAGAATACCGGCAGATCGCGAACCAGAACATCGCCATCTCGGCCTTCGTGGAAGACATCTTCAAGGCGCAGCAGGCGTCATTGCAGTACCGGATCACACCAGACCCCGTTTTTCGTGAACAGGTCAGCAGCAATATTGACGAGGTGCTGGGCGCAACCGGCTTTCTGGAAACCTTTGCGAACGCGCCCGACAGGTTAGCCGAAGTCCAAACCATTCTTGACGAGGCACGCATATATAAGGCGCAATTCACCCTTATGGCCAACGCAACAGAAACTGCCGAGGCCGTGAAACGCGAATTTTCTGCGCGCTCGGACCAGCTCCAAAGGGAAACGAGTGCGACCTTTAACCTGGCCCTGCAGTCGGCCAACCCGGCACTTATTTCTTCAGTGGGACGGTGCCTGCAAACCTTGTACACCGCCATTTTGGCCGGAAAACGCTATCTGGCATCCCATGACGCCGCTGATCTGGAAGAATTCACCACAGAGTATGGCGCCTTTGGCAACGCGCTCAACCGTCTGGAGGCACTGAACCGCCAGGACAACATCACCGTGGTTGTAAACCGGATCAAGGACCTCACGAACGGCTATCCCGAATTGCTCGACACATTCGCGGTTGCAAATGCCGAAGCACAAAATATCCAGGCTGGCACGCTCGACCGGATTGCTCCGATGATGCAACAGCGGCTGGATAATACCGCGGCAGCGATTGTTGAGCGCCAAAGCGATCTGGGGTCCGCAGGCAGTACCATTGTAAGCACGATGCGCACCGTCATACCGATTATCGGCATCGTGGCAACAGTCTTGGCGCTTGCCGCCGCATATGTCATCGGTCGCTGGATCAGCGGGGCCATCGCGCGGCTGGCAGACGTCACGGATATGCTGGCTTCAGGCGACAACGACATCACCATTTCCGGCACAGAGCACACGCATGAATTGGGGCGCATGGCCCGCGCGCTCTTGATCTTCCGCGACAGCCTGCGCGAACGGCTCGCTGTCTCGTCCGAGCAGGAAAAGCTGCGCGCGCAACAAGACGTGGTTGTCAGCACCATGAAACGACAGCTTGCAGCACTCGCGCAGGGCAATCTGACAGCGGAAATCAGGGAACTCTTCGCACCGGAATATGAAGAGCTGCGCATCAACTTCAACGATGCCATTCAGGGTCTGCACAGCGCGATGGTGCGGGTCAACGAAACTGCCGCGCTGATTGGTCACAACGCGACTGAATCCAACACGGCCACAACAGATCTTTCCCACCGCACCGAGAATCAGGCCGCGACCCTCGAAGAAACGGCAGCTGCGCTTGATCAACTGACAGCAAGCGTCCGCTCGGCGGCCGAACACGCCAAATCGGTCGACACTTCGGTGACCAAAGCACGCGCAGAAGCGGCCAAAAACGGGGAAATCGTTTCACAGGCCGTCAGCGCCATGCGTGCGATCGAACAATCCTCGCAACAGATTACTCAGGTCATCAGCGTTATCGACGATATTGCGTTCCAGACCAACCTTCTGGCACTGAACGCCGGAGTTGAAGCTGCGCGCGCAGGCGAATCCGGCAGAGGCTTTGCGGTTGTCGCCTCTGAAGTGCGCGCGCTTGCGCAACGGTCTGCCGATGCCGCCAAGGAAATTGCAGGGCTGATCGAAAACAGTTCACGTCACGTGGCCCAGGGCACGCAATTGGTCGGGCACGCGGGCGATGCTTTGTCCGAGATTATCACACAGGTGAACGAAATCGCGACCATGACATCACAGATCGCGACCAGCGCGGAGGAACAGGCGATTGGCCTGTCTGAAATCAATGTTGGCGTGAACCAATTGGATCAAGTGACCCAGAAGAACGCCGCGATGGTACAGGACGCAATCACACGCGGCGATGTGCTGGCCACAGAAACAAGCAATCTCAAAGACCTGATCGGCAAGTTCAAGATGACATCAACGCGCGCAACACCCGCCGTGCCGTACGACGCTGCAAACGCCCTGCGTGATGCCATCGCAAGGACGCATATGCCGACTGCAGGCAAGCCACACATGACAGCACATGCGGCGGCGCAGCCGGCATGGGAAGATTTCTGACCGGAGCAGAAAGGCAGCGCACCTCGGGATCACCCGGCTAAATTCGCCCGCTGCGCCCCCCTTTGCGCCTTGGTTCCGGTGGCTCTTGCAGTGCCGCGCGCAAGGTCTGGAGCATGGGATGTGCCTCCGGTACGTGATCACGATAATGCGTGATCAGCTTGCTTGCCTCGATCCGCACGTCATAGCCTGCAGGAAGGCCGAGCGCCCAATCCAGGAAAATGCTCCGACATTCCGGGGCGCCGATGCCTTCAATCGCAAAGGATTCGCGGATCAATCCCTTAGGATCAAAAAGTGCCTCGTCCGTCATGCGGCCTCCAAGTACCGTTGAATGATTGCGGCGGCCTGTTGTTGCGTTGCAAGCAACGTGGCCAAAAGTGTCTCGACATCTTTCGCGCCTGTTTCACGCAGGATCAAGCGCTTTGCGCCCTCGGAGAGATCACCTAACTCACCCTCGTCACCCGCCAGAAACCGCAGCGCCGTTTGCAACTGCCAAAAAAGATCAAAGGCGGCACCCAGATTTTCCGCATCATCCGCCGCCAGCCAACCATCCGCAACACCGGCCTGTAGCTGCCGCAGGGTATCCGCAGCACCGTCAGCGGCTTTTAACGCAACTGTTTGCGCAAAAAGCTCAATGTCCTGCAGCCGCCCGGGGCCAATCTTGGTATCCCATCCGGCACCCTGCCCCTTTTCGGTCGCGATCCGCGCACGCATGTCAGCCACATCAGCCAAAATATTTGCACCCTCCGATTTGGTCTGCAAAAGCGCTCGGCGAAACGCCTCGATCTGCGCACAAAGACCGTCATCGCCCGCGATCGCGCGCGCGCGGGTCAGCGCCAGATGTTCCCAAGTCCATGCTTCATTATTCTGGTAGTCCTCGAATGAGGCCAGCGATGTCGCGACGGGGCCTTGCCGCCCGGAGGGGCGCAAACGCATGTCCACTTCATAAAGCCGCCCCTCGGCCATCTGCGCACTCAACGCTGTGATCAGTGCCTGCGTGAGGCGGGCAAAATAGGTGCGGGTGGGCAGCGGCCTGCGCCCGTCCGAACTCTCAACGCCTTGCGCATCATACACCATGATCAGATCGAGATCAGAGGTGGCCGTCAACCGCGCCGCCCCCAGCGAACCCATGGCAATCACCGCACCACCACGCCCCGGCATGGCCCCGTGCTTGCGGGCAAAATCGGCAACCACCGCAGGCCACAGGCCCACAACGACAGCCTCGGCAAGATCGGCATATTGCGCACCGGCCTGGGCGGCATCGGTCAAATCACGCAGGAAATGCACACCGATCCGGAAATGCCATTCCTTGGCCCAGCGACGGGCGGCCAGCAACTGGGTCTCATAGTCGTCGTAGGCCGCCATGATCCCGTTCAATTCATCCATAAGTGCCGCCTTGCCGGGCCAATCCGCAAAAAACGCACCCCCCAAAACCGCGTCCAGCACACCGGAGTTCCGCGACAGGTACTGTGCAAGGGCCGGTGCCGTCGCGCAAATGTCGACGATCAATTGGGTCAGATGCGGGTTGGCCTCAAAAAGCGAAAAAAGCTGGACACCCGCAGGCAGGCCCGCCAGAAATCCGTCAAACTGGGCCAAGGCTTCATCAGGCTTTGCGGCCTCTTGCAAACGATCCATGATCTTGGGCGTGATGCGGGCAAAAATCTCGGTTGCACGGGACGATCGCAACGCCGGATAACTGTGCCAGCGCGCGACAATGTCCTGCCCCCATTCCAGAGTCTCAGGGTCGGCAGATGGCGCATCGGGGCTGAAAAACCCCTCGGTCAGTGCATGAACATCTTCCAACCTGTCGCGCAAATCCGTCCGTAATGTCGCTGTCTCCAGCCCCATGAAGGCCGCCAGCCGGTTAAATCCGGCGGCATCCTGCGGCAAGGTCTGGGTCTGTGCGTCATTGATCATCTGCAAGCGGTGCTCGACCTCGCGGTGATGACGGTAGTGGTCGTAAAGCTGCTCAGCCGTCTGCAATGGAATCCAGTCCGCAGCGGCCAGCGCCAGCAAGCCTTCACGCGTCTGGCGGGCGCGCAGAGACGGGTCCCGCCCGCCCGCGATCAACTGGCGGGTCTGGGTGAAGAACTCGATCTCGCGGATACCCCCGCGCCCCAGCTTCATATTATGGCCCTCCAGCACAAGCGGGCCATGCAGCCCTTTGTGGTCGCGGATTTTCAGGCGCATGTCATGTGCGTCCTGAATGGCTGCGAAATCCAGATGCTTGCGCCACACGAAGGGGCGCAGGGTTTCAAGAAAACGTGCGCCTGCCACCTGATCGCCCGCGCAGACCCGCGCTTTGATAAAGGCCGCCCTTTCCCACGTGCGGCCCACGCTTTCGTAATAGCGTTCGGCGGTTTCCATCGACAGGCAGACCGGCGTGACAGAGGCATCAGGACGCAAACGCAGATCGGTGCGAAAGACATAACCGCCGTCGCGCAGGTCCGACAGGATCGCGGTCATCTTGCGGGTGACGCGAATGAAGGCGCTGCGCACTTCGTGATAATCGTCAGGGTCAAACCGCGTTTCGTCAAAAAGACAGATCAGATCAATGTCGGAGGAATAATTCAGCTCGCCCGCGCCCATCTTGCCCATGGCCAGCACGACCATGCCACCTGCATCGGCAGGATCACCACCATCAGGCAGTTTTCCGCGCGCGACCTCAGCCGCGACCAACTGGCTGACTGCGGCCTGTACTGCCGCATCGGCAAAATCCGTGAGAATTTGCGTCACCGTCTCAAGCGGCCAGACGCCCCCCAAATCGGCAAGGCCGGTCAGCAGCGCGATACGGCGCTTGGCCTGTCGCAAGGCAAGGGGCAGATCGGACAGTGCCACTTTGGGAATATCAGCCAAAAGATCGGCAACCGCCGCTTCGGGATCATCGAAGGCCGCTTCGATCCACGCCCCCTCGCGGCGCAGCAGATCGGCCAGAAACGGGCTACACCCCGCCGTTCCAGCAATCAGACTGCGCAGTTCAGGCGCCAGTGACGCAAACCCAGCAAGGGCATCCTGCCCCCGATCAATGTCGAATGGATAAGGCGAACGGGTGATGCGTGCGGGAAATGACATGACCCCACACTGCGGCGCAGTTGCGCTCTGGTCAATCCGTCACGCAGGGGTAGACTGCTCCAAAAAAGGACATGACGATCATGAGCAAAAGTCTCAAAAGGGTAATCGCTGCGCTGGCGGATGCAGGTCACAATATTGCGCCATTGGAGCTTGGCCCCGAAACACGCACGGCACAGCAGGCGGCGGGTGCTGCGGGATGCACGCTCGACCAGATCGCGAAATCGGTGATTTTTGCAGGGCAGACCAGCGGGCGGGCGATTCTTTTTATCACCGCAGGTGGCAACCGTGTTGATCCGGCCAAAGCCAGTGCCGTAGCGGGCGAGCCGTTGGGCAAGGCCGATGCCGCCCTGATCCGCGCCCAAACGGGATTTGCCATTGGCGGGGTTGCACCCGTGGGCCACCTTGCCCCGATCACAGCGTTTTTCGATCCGAGACTCCTGGATTTTCCGCTAATATATGCCGCCGCAGGCACGCCAAGGCATATTTTTCCCATAGCGCCAGCAGATCTTTTGAAAATTTCCAGCGCGCAAGTATCTGAATTTACGTCATAATAAAAGTAAATGTAAAAAACATTTACATCAGGACTTGAAGCAAGGCGTCAAATCTCCAATATCGGTTATGTGAAGAGCATTCACATAGACACACACAGATAGCTAAGGAGCCCAACCATGAACACCGCCACAACCCATTCCCCAATGGCAATGCAAAACCGTTTCGGTTTTTTTGCCCGTGCCGAGGCCTGGCTTGACGAGCGTGGCAAAGGCGCCTGGATCGCCGCCATGGTTGTCAGCTTTATCGTCTTCTGGCCCATCGGTCTTGCCCTTCTTGCCTATATGATCTGGAGCAAACGCATGTTCAATTCTTCCTGTTCGTCCAAATCCCGCAACCGTATCCGTCACATGGGTCAATCCTCGGGCAACAGCGCCTTTGACGCCTATAAGGCCGAAACGCTGCAGCGTCTGGAAGAAGAGCAGGACAAATTCGAGGCCTTCCTCAAGCGCCTGCGTGACGCCAAGGACAAGGCAGAGTTCGACCAGTTCATGGACGACCGCGCCAAGAAGATGACAGACGCTGACGACACGAACGCCGGTCCTGCGGCTATCTAGGCGCAGCACCACCAAGGGCGGCCCGCTTTCCCCGGCGGGTTGCCCTTCCCTGCCCCTTTGATGCTAGAGTTCACCATGACCACATCTTACGCATACGCCCCCCATCTTGATTATGACCCCGAACGCTATGAGGGCGTCACCCTCAAACGCGGTATTGCCTGGGTGTTCGACGTTGTCATGATCGCCATGCTCTGTGCATTGGTCCTGCCGTTTACCGCCTTTACCGGCATCTTCTTCTTTCCGTTTCTGATGCTGGTTGTGGGCTTCATTTATCGCTGGTTCACGCTGGCGAACGGGTCATCAACATGGGGGATGCGCCTGATGGGCATCCGTTTCCGCGACAATCGCGGCGCGCCGCTCTCGTCCGGTTTGGCACTTGCCCATACGCTTGGATATAGCATCAGCATCGCGGTGGCACCTCTGCAACTGATCTCGATTATCCTGATGCTGGTCACCAAACGGGGCCAGGGCCTGACCGATCTGGTCTTGGGGACAGAAGCTGTGAATATTTACCATTAACTATGTCGCACTCAGGGGGCTTGGCGCAGGGTAAACAGATTGTTAAGCTTTGCGGAAATCAACCGGATCTCGCATGCGCCACACGCTTCCTATTGCCCCGCAGTTTTATGTAACTGCGCCACAGCCATGCCCCTATTTGGAAGGGCGGATGGAGCGTAAGCTCTTTACCGCGCTCCAGGGCGATATGGCCACCAAGCTGAACGACTCTTTGTCCAAGCAAGGCTTTCGCCGGTCGCAGAATGTACTCTACCGTCCCTCTTGTGCGGAATGCTCGGCCTGTATGTCGGCGCGCATTGATGTGTCGAAATTCACCCCCAGCCGTAGCCAGCGCCGCGTTGCCAAGCGGGCAGCGCATCTGAACCGCCGCGCGACATCCCCTTGGGCGACTGAAGAGCAATATGACCTCTTTCGCGAATACCTTGACGGGCGGCACGCCACAGGCGGCATGGCTGACATGGATATGTTCGAATTCGCGGCGATGGTCGAAGAAACGCCGATCCGGTCCCGCCTGATCGAATATACCACGGATCAGGATCTGACGGCGGTTTGCCTCACTGATATTCTCGATGACGGGCTGTCGATGGTTTATTCGTTCTTTGATCCCGCAAGCGAGAAA
>NZ_DASYOK010000359.1:0-15600 GCF_036007805.1 Yoonia sp. | reverse complement strand
GATCTGGCGATTGGCACGACACCTGTTGTCCAGCACGCCAAAGAGGCGGGCATCCCGTCGCTTTACTTTACCAACCTGATTTCTGCACGTCCGCTGATGGGCCCTGCAGGTGCCGGATCATTGGCGCAGGTCGTCAACGCGGCAATCGCGGGCAAGCAGAAGATGGACAAGATGCGCGACTTCTTTGAAGGCGTGGGCAGTGGCGACACCGCTGGTGTCTGGGAAGGCGCGCCAAACTTGCGCCCTGACTTCCGTGCGCAGCATCAGAAGAAGCTGGATAAAATGGCGCGTGCCGCCAAAGCGCAGGAGATGATCTAGTGGCGTATTTTGGAACAAAATCGCCATGGTGCGGGAAAGAGATTGGCGCAGCCAATCGCGGCCGCACTCCTTCGATGGAGGGCGCAACGTGTTAGTCACTGATCATGATCGCGCGGGTGGTTACTGGGGTGCAGTCTATGCATTCTGCGCCGTCAAAGGTTTGCAGGTGGTTATCGACGGGCCAGTGGGTTGTGAAAACCTGCCCGTGACATCCGTGTTGCACTATACAGACGGTCTGCCGCCGCATGAATTGCCGATTGTCGTGACCGGTCTGGGCGAGAGCGAGATGGGTGAGGGCACCGAGGACGCGATGAAGCGGGCCTGGAAAACCCTTGATCCGGCTTTGCCTGCCGTTGTTGTGACCGGGTCTATTGCCGAGATGATTGGCGGCGGCGTGACACCGCAGGGTACCAACATCCAACGCTTTTTGCCGCGCACCATTGATGAAGACCAATGGGAATGTGCCGACCGTGCGATGACGTGGATTTTCACCGAATTCGGCATGACCAAAGGCCGGATGCCGCCCGAGAAAAAGCGCGAAGAAGGTGCGAAACCGCGCGTGAATATCCTTGGGCCGATGTATGGCGCGTTCAACATGCCCTCTGATCTGGCCGAAATCCGGCGTCTGGTCGAAGGCATTGGTGCCGAGATCAATATGGTGATGCCGCTGGGCGCCCATGTGGCCGAGATGCGCAATCTGGTGAACGCCGATGTGAACGTGACCATGTACCGCGAATTCGGGCGGGGCCTTTGTGAAGTGCTGGGCAAGCCATACCTGCAAGCGCCGTTCGGGATTGATTCCACCACGAGATTCCTGCGCAAGCTGGGCGAATTGACAGGCCTCGACCCCGAGCCGTTCATTGAGCAAGAGAAGCACTCCACCATCAAACCGGTGTGGGATTTGTGGCGCTCGGTCACGCAGGATTTCTTTGCCACCGCTGAATTCGCAATCGTTGCGAATGAAACCTATGCCCGCGGCGTGCGCCATTTCCTTGAGGGTGATCTGGGTTTCCCATGCGCCTTTGCGGTGGCACGGACACGCGGAAAAAAGACCAACAACGACGAAGTGCGCGCCATGCTGCATAGCAAGCGCCCTTTAATCGTGATGGGGTCCATTAACGAGAAAATGTATCTGGCTGAAATGAAAGCAGGGCATGGACCTAGCCCTGTGTTTATCCCCGCCAGCTTCCCCGGTGCGGCGATCCGCCGTGCCACAGGTACGCCCTTTATGGGGTACGCGGGTGCGACTTATCTGCTGCAAGAGGTTTGCAACGGTCTGTTTGACGCGCTGTTCCACATCCTGCCTTTGGGCAGCGAAATGGATGCCACAGATGCCACGCTGACACCGCTGCGCCGCGATTTCCCCTGGGATGCCGACGCGCAGGCCAAGCTTGACGAGATCGTGGCGACCCACCCGATCCTGACCCGAATTTCTGCCGCAAAAACGCTGCGTGACGCAGCCGAGCGTGCAGCCCTCGACGCCGGCAATGACCGGGTCGTTCTTGAGACCGTCGAAACACTTCAATCCAGTTCTGGAGGACGCAAATGACCGATTTTACAACAGACATGCCCCACACCACACGGGCCCGGTCAGCGCCGCCAAAGCGCGAATACTATGCCTACTTCGGGCTGATCTTTCTGGCCACGTTGCCGCTGTGCATCCTGACATGGGTGTTGTCGGCCGCACGCCGGATGGAGCTGCCTGAAAAGGGGCCCTTCGCGAAGGCCTGGACACAGGCCCGCATTATTACGCCGCAGATCTTCAGCGCATGATCTGCAGGCAAACAGTTTTGCCCGGAAACGGGCATCCGATGTTCATCATTCCCCCCCGGGATGATGGATTGGGGCAGAGGAAGAGCTTCTGTCGTAACCCGGCCGCGGGGGGTGCGCGGCGTCAGTACTTAATTTTGGAGACAAAACATGGCTGACAAATCTGACCTTTCTTTCACAGGTCTCACTGACGAGCAGGCCCAGGAGCTGCACGCAGTTTACATGAGCGGGTTCACGATCTTCACGATCGTTGCCGTGGTTGCTCACGTACTGACGTACATCAAGCTTCCTTGGTTCAGCTGGTAGGAGAATTAGCAAATGGCACAGTTCTATAAGATCTGGTTGGTATTCGACCCACGCCGCGTTTTCGTGGCTCAGGGCGTATTCCTGTTCCTGCTTGCAGCAATGATTCACCTCGTTCTGCTGAGCAATGAAAGCACAAACTGGTTCCAGCTCGCCTTTGGCGGAATGTAATCAGCTTTGCTGAATAAATCACGCTACGGGCGGGCCGGTTCCGCCCGTAGCAAACACCGACATTGATGAGGATAGGGCGCACCGGAACGCGGATGCAGGGCCTGTCCAGAATGGAGATTGGAAGATGGCACAGCTCAGCTTCGAGAGAAAATACCGGGTCCGTGGCGGGACATTGGTAGGCGGTGATCTGTTCGACTTTTGGGTGGGGCCATTTTATGTTGGCTTCTTCGGGGTCACGACGTTCTTTTTCGCCGTCCTTGGGACAATATTGATATTTTACGGGGCCAGCCAAGGCCCCACTTGGAACCCGTGGTTGATTTCCATCGACCCGCCGCCGCTTGAATACGGTCTGGGTGCCGCTCCGTTGATGGAGGGCGGTCTTTGGCAGATCATCACGATCTGTGCCATTGGCGCTTTTGTCAGCTGGATGATGCGTGAGGTCGAGATCTGCCGCAAATTGGGCATTGGCTATCACGTGCCCTTTGCATTCGGTGTGGCGATCTTTGCCTATGTTACGCTTGTCGTGATCCGTCCGGTTCTGCTGGGTGCTTGGGGGCATGGTTTCCCATATGGCATCTTCAGTCACCTCGATTGGGTCAACAACGTGGGCTACGCCTACGGCAACTTTCACTACAACCCTGCCCATATGATCGCGATCACGTTCTTCTTTACCACGACACTGGCGCTTGCGCTGCACGGGTCGCTGGTCTTGTCGGCTGTGAACCCGCCAAAAGGTCAGGAAATCAAGTCACCTGATCATGAAGACACGTATTTCCGCGATCTGATCGGCTATTCGATCGGGCCATTGGGCATTCACCGCCTTGGCCTGTTTCTGGCGCTGAATGCGGGTTTCTGGTCTGCGATCTGTATCGTGATTTCCGGCACCATCTGGTTCGAGGAATGGATCGTCTGGTGGGACTGGTACTATGAGCTCCCTTGGTGGGTCGATCTGTAGGAGGATATGGAAAATGGCTGAATATCAAAACATCTTCACACAGGTTCAAGTACAGGGGCCGCCCGAAATGGGCCTCCCCGGACCTGACGGGACCGCGATTGATCGCGGAACCTCCACAGGGTTCTCCAAGCTTGCCGGTATCTTTGGCAACGCACAGTTGGGGCCTATCTACCTGGGCTCTTTCGGGGTCATCTCGCTTGCGACCGGGGCAATCTGGTTCATCATGGTGGGTTTGTCCTTCTGGGCGCAGGCTGATTATAACCCTGCGATCTTCTTGCGGGATCTGTTCTGGCTGTCACTGGATCCGCCCTCACCCGGGTACGGTCTGAGCATGCCACCCATGAATGACGGCGGTTACTTTATGATCGCGTCCTTCTTCTTGCTGATCTCGGTGCTGACATGGTGGGTACGTACCTACCTGCGCGCCGAAGCACTGGGCATGGGCAAGCACGTAGCATGGGCCTTCGCCTCTGCGATCTGGTTGTTCCTGGTGCTGGGTCTGTTCCGTCCGATCCTGATGGGCGACTGGTCCGAGATGGTCCCTTATGGCGTCTTCTCGCACCTTGACTGGACAAACCTGTTTTCGATTACATATGGCAACCTGTTCTACAATCCGTTCCACGCACTGAGCATTGTGTTCCTTTATGGTTCCGCCCTGCTGTTTGCGATGCACGGTGCGACGATCCTTGCCGTAAGCCGCTTTGGCGGTGAACGCGAGATCGAACAGATCGTGGACCGCGGTACCGCAACCGAGCGTGCCGCCCTCTTCTGGCGCTGGACCATGGGCTTTAACGCCACCATGGAAGGTATCCACCGCTGGGCGTGGTGGTTCGCAGTCCTGACAACGCTGACCGGCGGTATCGGGATCCTGTTGACCGGTACGGTTGTTGATAACTGGTTCGTCTGGGCGCAAGTCCACGGCTATGCGCCAGTAAACTAAGGAGAGAGATGATGAAAAACGATAACATCCTCGAAATGAGCGAAAAGAGCAGGCTCACCGCCGATATTACGCTCTTGATGCTCAAGGGGGCGGGTTACGCCGCGATCTTTGTTCTGGCGATCTGGTTTGTGATTGCAGCGATGGCCTTTATTGGCCGCATCCTTCCCGAGGAAAGCCGCGACACGCCTGACCCCATCAACCGGTCATCGCTGATGATCGAAATGGCCCCCGAGGTCGCACAAGTCTAGCGAGATCGGAGCAGGCGGCGCGCGACGCCCCGCCTGTTCCAGCGCCATCGGGCTACCCTCCCTGGCTGGCCCGATATTGGGGTTTCGACCCCAGTTCCCTTCCTGTTGGCTACAGGAGACTAGCGTCGCAATCGGGGAAACCCTTTTGCGGCGCTTTTTTATTTACCACAAAGGTGCCGTCATGACCATCCGTCCTCATACACCCTTCCTCGACAGCGTTTCCGGTCCTGCCGACATGCGCCGCATGAACGATACCGCTCTCGCCAATCTGGCCGATGACGTCCGCGCCGAGGTGATCTCGGCTGTGTCGGAAACGGGCGGACACCTGGGCTCGTCGCTGGGCGTTGTCGAATTGACCGTGGCGATCCACGCTGTCTTTGATACCCCGCGCGACAAGCTGATTTTTGATGTCGGACACCAGTGTTACCCGCATAAAGTGATCACTGGTCGCCGCGACCGGATCCGCACCCTGCGCCAAGAGGGCGGTTTGTCCGGTTTCACCAAACGCGCCGAGAGCGAATATGATCCTTTTGGTGCAGCGCATTCCAGCACCTCGATCTCTGCCGCACTCGGTTTCACAGTCGGGCGTGATATGGGCATGCCGACGGGCGATGCAATTGCCGTGATCGGTGACGGGTCGATCAGTGCGGGCATGGCCTATGAGGCGATGAATAACGCGGGCGCGGAGGGCCGCCGTTTGTTTGTGATTCTCAACGATAACGAGATGTCCATTGCCCCGCCTGTGGGTGCGATGTCGAAATACCTGTCCGGTCTTTATGCCTCGCCCATGGGTGAATTGCACAAGATGGCTGAAGGGTTCGAGGCCGCTTTGCCCGGCCCGCTGCGCGACCACGCCCGCCGTGCGCGCCATCTGGTCACAGGGATGCAGACCGGTGGGTCCGGGACCTTGTTTGAAGAGCTGGGCTTTTCCTACGTTGGTCCGATTGACGGCCATGATATGCGCCAACTTCTGCCGGTCCTGCGCGCCGCGCGCACCCGGGCAACAGGGCCTGTGCTGATCCATGTCTGTACCAAGAAAGGCAAAGGCTATGCCCCCGCCGAAACCAGTGCCGATCGCGGGCACGGTGTGTCGAAATTCGATGTTGTCAGTGGCGCGCAGGCGAAATCCCGCCCCAACGCGCCAAGCTATACCAAGGTTTTCGGCACAGCGCTGGCGACCGAAGCACAGATGGATCCTGCGATTGTCGCAGTGACGGCTGCGATGCCCTCGGGGACAGGCGTTGATATCATGGGCGCACGGTTCAAGAACCGCGTGTTTGATGTGGGGATCGCAGAACAACACGGTGTCACTTTTGCTGCCGGTATGGCGGCAAGCGGGCTGAAACCCTTCTGCGCGATCTATTCCACATTCCTCCAGCGTGGCTATGATCAGGTGGTCCATGATGTGGCCTTGCAAAACCTGCCTGTCCGCTTTGCGATTGACCGTGCAGGATTGGTGGGTGCCGATGGGCCGACCCATGCGGGGGCCTTCGATATCGGGTTCATGGCCGCATTGCCGAATATGGTGGTGATGGCGGCCGGTGACGAGGTGGAATTGATGCATATGGTGCGCACTGCCGCCGCCTATGATGAGGGTCCGATTGCATTCCGCTATCCGCGCGGCGAAGGCGTTGGGCTTGAATTGCCCGAACGCGGCGAGCTGATCGAGATCGGCAAGGGGCGTATCGTGCAGGAAGGGTCTGACGTAGCGATCCTGTGCTTTGGCGCGCATCTGGCCGAATGTCAGAAGGCCGCCGAGAAGCTGGCTGCACAAGGTGTATCGGCGACGATTGCTGATGCGCGTTTTGCCAAGCCGCTGGACCATGCGCTGATCCGGCAACTCTTGCGTAATCACAAGGCGCTGATCACGGTCGAGCAGGGCGCAAAGGGTGGCTTTGGTGCCATGGTCCTGCATGATCTGGCCAATGACGGTTTGCTGGACGGGCGCTGTCAGGTGCGGACAATGACGCTGCCGGACCGCTACATTGATCACGCTGCACCTGATGCGATGTATGCCGATGCAGGGCTGACAGCGGTGGATATCGCGGCAACCGCGTTGCAGGCTGCAGGGATTGAGGTCAAACGTCAGGGTGTGACTGTCTGAGAGGGCGGGTGCCTCCGGCGGGGATATTTTTGGGCTAGTAATAACAGGAGCTAGAGTGCGTCCGTCTGGAAAAGCCAGACCTTGAGGCCGCCGTGCGGGATCGCGGGGCCTTTGGGTTTGAAGGGCAGGCCCGATGCTTTGGCGAGGCCTGCTTCGCTTGTGACCATGCCGACACGCCAGCCCGTGAATTCGCGCTTGAGCGCATCGCCGAGGCCTGCATAGACACCGTAGAGCATGTTCTGGTTGCCGATCCGCCCACCGTAGGGCGGGTTGCAGATGATCAGACCCGGTGGGCCTTCGGGGCGTTTGATGTCGGTGGCGGAGAGGTTTTGGAAGGTGATGTGGTTGGCGACGCCTGCGCGTTCGGCGTTGGCCGTGGCCATGCGGATGGCGCCTGCGTCACGGTCGCTGCCATAGAAGTGTTGTGCGGGTGCGCGTGTTTCACCCACCCTACGCCAGCTATCGTCTTTGTAGGTTGCGAGTTGCTGGAACGCGAAATCGCGGGTCCGGCCGGGGAAGAGGCCACAGGCGATTTCAGCGGCTTCGATCACGAAAGTGCCTGAGCCGCACATCGGGTCGAGCACCGGTTCGCGGCTGTCATAGCCGCAGTCGCGCAGCATCAGGGCGGCCAGTGTCTCGCGCATGGGGGCTTTGCCCACCGCCTCTTTATGGCCGCGCTTGTGGAGGCTCTCGCCAGAGGTATCGACGCTGATTGTCACGCGGTTGTCGTCGATGCGGACCTTGAGTGCTACGGGCGCGTCTGCCGCGATTGTCATGCCGTGGCTCTCTTTCAGTGCGGTCTCGATCCGCTGGGTTGCGGCACCCGCATGGTAGATCTTTGATTTCTTCGAGGTGCTGACCTCGACCCGTACAGGTACGTCCTGACGCAGCACGTCACCCCATGGATATTTCCGCGCCCGTTTATCGAGTTGGGCAAGATGGAACGCCATAAAGCTGCCCACGCGCGCCAAGATCCGCGTGGCCCCGCGCATGACAAGGTTGGCGCGCCAGACGTCCTCCCATGTGCCAGTGATCGTGATGCCGCCTGCGGTGATTTGCGCGTCGGAAAAGCCGTTCTCCAGCGCCTCTGCGTGGAGGGCCTGTTCAAAACCGGGGGTGCAGACCATGAAGATTTCAAAGGGTGTTGTCATGGCCTGTGCATACTGGGCTTTGCTGTGGTGATGCAAATGCCAATCGGTCCTGTCCCTAGAACCGCGATGCGACCCCGAAAAGGATCTGCGCTGCTGATGTCGTGTTTTCCTCGGCGGTTGAGTCTACACGGGAGCCCGAGACCGTCACGCTGGGGGAGAAACCAAAGTAGCTATAGTCCTCGAACAACGCAGTTGCCGAAGCCAGGTAAAAGCGGTCTTCCCGGCCGTCGAGTGTGGTTGTGAATTCCTCGAACGTGCGAAACCCGATGTTGAGGGACGTAGAGAATTTTGCACCGAAAACGGGCTCGGCCAGCAGATAGCCGATGCCGATCTGGTATTCGTCGAAAGAGGTCTCCGGTCCTGCCGCGTTGCGCTGTGATATCAGGCTAAGTTGCAACTGGTCGCGGTTTGCCAGCATCCGGTCATAGGCGATGGTAAGGTCGTAGATGTTTGCATCGTATAACGTCGGGGTGCGAGCGTCCTGCCAGCGCCGGAGCGCGCGAAGCCGAAGGCGGCTCGTTTTGCCAAGGGGAACGGTCTGTTCGAGGCTGAGGTCGTGAAAGTCGAGCAGCCTTTCGCCGCCCTCCCAATAGGTCCCGACGGCCGCCCCGAGGCTGAGCGGACCCAGCGGGCTGATGTTGTTTTGCTGTCGTGTGATGCCCACACTGGCCGTCACGGTCGCGAAATCGCGACCATCAATTGCCTGCACTTCGGGATCGGGAGAGTCAGCAAGCAGTGCCTTTGCTTCGTCTGACAACAGATAGGTATCGCCCGCAAGCGTTGCGTTAAGTGTGGTGGCCTGGTTTGCGGTCTCTGAAATCCGGTAGCGCAGGTCGGTGCTGGCAGAAAAGCCGATACCGGAAAGCGCGCGGCGGTCTTCGGGCAGAACGAAGGTCAGGTCGATCCCTTCCAGCCGCAGGACGCCATCTTCGGATCCGTTGTTGATGTTGTCGGTGGGCGCAATTGCGGCGGTGACCGCGATAGAGAACGGATTGGTTTCAACCGCAGTGGCATAAGCGTTTGCGATAAACCGCAGATCGGCTTCGGTGGATGCGTGATTGGCCGCGCGTCGCAACCAGAATGCAGAGCGGGTGTAGTGACCGGCCTGAAAATATGCGCCGGCCACAAGGCGCGCAGTTTCAAAGCGGGTGTCTTGGCTTGTCGCGGCGGCATAGGCCCTTGCGCCAGACGCTGCGGCGCTTTGTGGGTCATTCAGGTCTGACTGGGCAAGCGCCAACAGGTAGAGGGCTGCAAAGTTGTCCGGATTTGCACGCAGTATTTCATGTGCAAGGCGCAGGGTTTCGGCGGGCGTGCCTGCGACAAGCGCGGCTTCTGCCTGCTCTTGCAGCGTGCGCATTGACTGGGCGTAGGCTGGCGTTGTCGCGATTGCCATCGCGCAGAGGAGTGCTGTGATCCGCATATTGGCCGCGCCTCGTGGCTGGAGTGCAATTCCGTTTGTGACGATCTCTCTTTTCATGCGCCATCGCGCGGATAATGTCAGCCCGCCTTGCGGCCCTGCAAGGCTTGGCTTTAATTTTGCCACATTTGCATCCCAATTTCGGCGGCTTTCCCCTTTAATTTCTCCAAAGCGAGCGATTTTATGCTTATACAGCAATGCTTTGCAGGTTTTTATTGAGTGGAAAGCGGGTGGTGACATAGCTGTTTTTTGAAACAAGATTTGGACGAGATTGATGAAAAAAGCCTTTGCGATAGCCGCGTTGTGCCTTGCAACAGCATGTGGTGGTGCTGGTGGGAGCACGACAAGTCTGAGTACAAGTTCAAGCAGCGGTTCAGCGCCCATCCCGATCGCGGACTTGCCGCAAGTTGCCGTTTCCGCAGCCCCCAGCCAGACATTTTCAAGTATGCTCAACGGCGTGCGGTCAGGGGCAGGTGCAGGGGCGCTGACCTATGATAGCCGCCTTGGTGTGGCGGCGAACCGGCATGCAAATGACATGGCCGCCAATAATTTTTTCTCCCACACGGGGAGTGACGGATCAACCGTCGGACAACGCGTCACCGATGCAGGCTATCAGTGGAACCGTGTCGGCGAGAATATCGCGCGCGGTCAGGTTGATGAGCAGGCTGTGCTGGATGCATGGATGAATTCTTCCGGGCATAGAGCAAATAATCTCGACCCACGGTTCGAGGACTTCGCACTTGCGAAAGCAGACAGCGCGCGAGGGCCCTATTGGGTGCTCGTTCTCGCACGTGAGCGGTAGTCTTTCCGTAGCTATCTGACGATAATCCGTGATGCCGATGGTTCCGGTTTCGGCTTGGGCTTTGTGATGCCTTCAAGGGCCCTGAAGGGTTTGCGCACCGCTTCGGTCAATCCTGGCCGCGTGGGGGCGGCCATTTGTTTGCTGACCTCGACGATCAACACGCCTCCTGCGGCGACAACCGGTATATTATGCCCGACTCTTTCAAGAAAACCGGCTGATTTGCGCCAGAGCTTGCTTGCCGAGGGGGGCTGGTAGAGCGCGGACATGGTGCGTTCGGTCACAAATTGGTGCCGCCGTAGCTGGGCCTCTAGCTGGCTGAGTGAATAGGGGCGCCCATAGCCAAAGGGCGTGGCATCCGAGCGCGACCAAAGGCCTGCGCGGTTCGGCACAATAAAGACCGCCCGACCGCCCGGACCAAGGACGCGCCATGCCTCATCCAGAAGCAATGAGGGCTGTTCGGTGGTTTCCAGCCCGTGCAGCATCACAAGCTTGTCGACATGGCCAGTCTCGATTGGCCAGGAGGTATCTTCACACAGCACGCTGACGTTGTTGCCGTCGGGTGGCCATGGCATCACACCTTGCGGCCCTGGCATCAGTCCGATTACCCGCCGTGCATCTTTCAGGAAGGGCCGCAGCAAGGGCACCGCAAAACCGAAGCCCACAACCATCTGCCCCTTGGCCTCGGGCCAAAGCGTGCAGAGTTCGTCGCGGATCACTTTTTGCGCCGCACGTCCTAACGCGCTGCGGTAATAAAAGTTACGCAAATCCAGAACGTCGAGATGCATTGCGGTTTGCGGCTCCTTGGGCAAAGCTATGGGGGTAGCATATCAAGAGAAAGGCACATTGCCATGACAAAGACAGCAGGGGTTGAATTGGTTGTGGTGCCATGCCGGACAGATAACTATGCTTTTTTGGTGCATAACCACGACACAGGCGAGACCGCCCTGATTGATGCGCCAGAGGCAGCGCCGATTGCAGCCGCACTTGCCGCACGAGGGTGGCGCCTGAGTGATATTTTGATCACCCATCACCACAATGATCATATTGATGGCGTTGACGCGCTGCGCGAAGGTGCGCGCGTGATGGGGGCCAAGGCTGATGCCCATCGCCTGCCGGACCTTGATCAGGCCGTCGAGGATGGCGATATCGTGACGGTCTGCGGGCAGGCGACCCACATCATGGATGTCTCGGGCCATACAATTGGTCATATCGCCTTTCATATGCCCGATGCGGGGCTGGTCTTTACCGCCGATAGCCTGATGGCGCTGGGTTGTGGCCGCCTGTTCGAAGGAACGCCCGCGCAGATGTGGGACAGCATGCAAAAACTGCGCGCGCTGCCCGATGATACGCTGGTCTGTTCCGGCCATGAGTACACGAGCGCCAATGCGCGTTTTGCGATGTCCCTTGACCCGGAGAATTCCGACCTTATCTTTCGTATCAAAGGGATCGAAGCGGCGCGCGCCGCTGGCAAACCAACTGTCCCGTCAACGCTGACCGAAGAGAAGCGCACGAACCCGTTTTTGCGCGCTGATGTTCCCGAATTCAAAGCCGCCCTTGGCATGAACGACGCGTCTGATCTGGATGTGTTTACCTTTGCACGGGCGCAAAAAGACAAGTTTTAACCATCCTGCTGCAAGCGCGTGGTGAAAAGCAGGTCAAAAACCAAGCATCACACGAATTGTGATGCCAAAAGCGAAAAAAGTCCTTGAAGGTTGGCAAATAAAACCAAACCTTAAGGGTAAGAGGCCACGGTTGGTTCGCGCCAACCCCCGATATGAAGGAGCACAAGCCGTGCCATCATTTTCGACCACACTCGAGCAGTCCATTCATGGCGCACTTGCGCTGGCCAATGAACACAAGCACGAACTCGCCACGCTGGAACACCTGCTTCTGGCGTTGATTGACGAACCTGACGCGGCGCGCGTGATGCGTGCGTGCTCGGTCAATCTTGATGAGCTGCGCAAGGATCTGGAAGGGTTTATCGAGGATGATCTTTCAACCCTGGTCACAGATGTAGAAGGCTCCGAGGCTGTACCGACTGCGGCGTTCCAGCGGGTTATTCAACGTGCGGCAATCCATGTGCAATCATCCGGCCGCAGCGAAGTGACCGGCGCCAACGTGCTGGTCGCGATCTTTGCCGAACGCGAAAGCAATGCCGCCTACTTCCTGCAGGAACAGGATATGACGCGCTATGACGCGGTGAACTTTATCGCCCATGGCGTGGCCAAAGACCCCGCTTTTGGTGAATCGCGCCCTGTCACAGGCTCTGCCGATGAAAGCGAAACAATCGCGCCGGGCGAAGGCGACGAAAAAGAAAGCGCGTTGTCCAAATACTGCGTCGATCTGAACGCTAAAGCGACCAAGGGCGATGTTGATCCCCTGATCGGCCGCGCGCATGAGGTTGAACGCTGCATTCAGGTGCTGTGCCGCCGTCGCAAGAACAACCCGCTTTTGGTGGGTGATCCCGGCGTGGGCAAAACGGCCATTGCCGAAGGTCTGGCGTTCAAGATCGTGAACGGCGAAACACCCGAAGTGCTGTCGAAGGCGACCATCTATTCGCTCGATATGGGCGCGTTGCTGGCCGGTACCCGTTATCGCGGTGATTTTGAGGAACGCCTGAAAGCTGTGATGACAGAGATGGAAGACCACAAGGATGCGGTGCTTTTCATTGATGAAATCCACACAGTGATTGGTGCCGGTGCCACATCTGGCGGCGCAATGGATGCGTCCAACCTGCTGAAACCTGCGTTGCAGGGCGGCAAATTGCGCTGCATGGGATCAACGACCTACAAGGAATTCCGCCAGCACTTTGAAAAGGACCGCGCACTTGCCCGCCGGTTCCAGAAGATTGACGTGACAGAGCCTTCGGTCCCTGATGCGATCAAGATTTTGCAGGGTCTGAAGCCTTATTTCGAAGAGCATCACCACATCAAATACACCGCCGACGCGATCAAGACTGCGGTGGAACTTTCTGCGCGTTATATCAATGACCGCAAATTGCCCGACAAGGCGATTGACGTGATCGACGAAGCGGGTGCCGCCCAGCATCTGGTTGCGGAATCCAAGCGTCGCAAGACAATTGGCGCCAAAGAAATCGAGGATGTCGTGGCCAAGATTGCACGCATTCCGCCCAAGAACGTCTCAAAGGACGATGCAGAGGTGCTCAAGGACCTTGAGAAATCTCTGAAGCGTGTTGTCTTTGGTCAGGATCAGGCGATCGAGGCCCTGTCTTCCGCCATCAAACTGGCGCGCGCAGGTCTGCGTGAACCTGAAAAGCCGATTGGCAACTACCTTTTTGCCGGTCCAACCGGTGTTGGTAAAACCGAAGTCGCCAAGCAACTGGCGGATACGTTGGGTGTTGAGCTGATGCGCTTTGACATGTCCGAGTACATGGAAAAACACGCGGTTTCGCGCTTGATCGGGGCGCCTCCCGGCTATGTCGGTTTTGATCAGGGTGGTATGCTGACCGACGGTGTCGATCAGAACCCGCACTGTGTGCTGCTGCTGGACGAGATGGAAAAGGCGCATCCTGACGTCTACAACATCCTGTTGCAGGTCATGGACCATGGGAAATTGACCGACCACAACGGCCGGACAACCGATTTCCGCAACGTGATCATCATCATGACCTCGAACGCAGGTGCGGCCGAGATGTCGAAGAATGCTCTGGGCTTTGGCCGTGAAGCGCGGACCGGTGAAGATACCGCCGCGATCGAGCGGACCTTTACGCCGGAATTCCGCAACCGTCTGGATGCGATCATCAGCTTCGGCGCACTGCCGAAAGAAGTGATCATGCAGGTGGTCGAGAAGTTCGTACTGCAGCTTGAGGCGCAACTGATCGACCGTAACGTGCATATCGAACTGACCAAAGCCGCCGCCGAGTGGTTGGCCGACAAGGGTTATGATGAGAAGATGGGTGCGCGCCCCTTGGGTCGCGTCATTCAGGAGCACATCAAAAAGCCGCTGGCCGAAGAACTGCTCTTTGGCAAGCTGGTCAAGGGCGGTGTCGTCAAGGTTGGCGTCAAGAAAGGCGCGTTGGATCTGACCTTTGAAGAACCGACGCAGGGCCGGATCACGGGTGGCAGTAAGAAACCGCCGCTTCTGACGGCAGACTAAACATCAGCTGCATTGAAAATCACCCGCTGCGCAAACTGTGCGGCGGGTTTTTTCATGGCTTCTCGTGGTGTTTTGATAACTTGCGCAGGGCTGGCACCGCATAAGGCACTGTGGCTTGATAGCGCGCGAACCTTTCGCCATAGCGCTGGGCAAATCGCCGTTCCTTTAACACGGGTGCGGCAAGGCAGTATGCGGTCAGACTGATCGCAAGGGCCAACTGGTCAGGGGTCCAGACGGGAACTGCCCAAAGCGTCAGGGCAAAGGCCACATAGATGGGCTGCCGGATGATCCGGAACAGACCCGTAACAGGCATGTCAGGGAAGACGGGTTTGATATTTTGCGCCAAAGACATCCACCCCAAGGCACCTGATTGCACCTCGGCCCCTGCGTCATAGCTGGCTTTGATCAGCAGCAGCCAGGCCGTGGCATAGCAGGTGCAGATCACATAGAACGCGGTCCCTTCGGCGCGCCACCAGACAATGCCGCTGGGTGTCCAAAGCGCAAAGAGTGCCAATAGCTGAACGGAAGCGACAATCGCATAGGTCGTTGTTGAGAGCGTGCCGCTATAGGCAGCGGGGGCGAGACAGCCAAGCAACCGCCGCCCCCGCGCGCTGAGCAGTAAGGAGTGCATCAGCGGGAACTGCAGGATCAAAAGCGCGTTGGCCAAAATCGCCCAATTGCCCGGCACACGGCCCAGACTTTCGCTCATCCCAAAAAACATGGCCACAATCATTGCGATCACGGCAGCGGCAAAGATCACGTGGCAAATTGCACCATAAAGAAACGCCACCGCGATCCTTCTGCGGCCAGCAGGCGGGCGCAAAACGCCCAGACAAAGGGTGAGCAGGCGCTTGAAGGGAGAGGGGGTGTTCTGGTCCATATGCCCCAGATAGGACGGGCGTGGCGGAAGGCGACTGTTGAGGGTCATTGGCCGCAGCTTGCTTTCATGCGCGGCCCCGCTAGGTGGCAGTGCATGACGAAGAAACCTGAACTCGCCCCCGAACACATCAGCGAAGTGATCCAGATGGCGCTTTCGGATCATGTCAGCTTTGCAGATATTCACCGCGAATACGGGATTGGCGAAAAAGACGTCAAAGCCCTGATGCGTGACACCCTGAAAACCGGCAGTTACCGCGCGTGGCGCAAACGTGTCCGCGATTTTTTGGACAGGCGGGCGCATTATAAATAGCTGGCAATGTGGCGCGGCGCGCCTACTTCATGCGCATGAGTGAGAAACACCCCAATGTGCGCGCGCTTGCCGTGCCCTCTGGCCGCATGTCGCGGTTTGGCCGTTTGAGTGCCATG
>NZ_DASYOK010000358.1:0-1727 GCF_036007805.1 Yoonia sp. | reverse complement strand
CGCTCATTCCTGGCGGTCAAAGTTCATTGCTGCGGGCGGGTGGACGCGCCGCTGCGGAAGGCGCTGCATATGCGTTCGGGACGGGTGAGGGCGGGCTTCAAGAGCGTCTGGCGCGAGTTCCGGCTGGTGCGGCTCTTGGTGGTGGTGCAGGCGTTGCAGGCTACGGCGCGGCCAAGGCTCTCGGCGGCCTGACCAACCGACTCGTTGACAGCGCCCGCAGGACTGTCGGGGGGCGGGGATCTACAGTTGTAGAAAACGAAATCCAGCGGCTCGTTGCCCAGACGGGGAAAACGCCTGACGAAATCACCCAAGACATCATTGAGGGTCGTCTGCTGGCGGAGAACAAAACTATTCAGGCGGCAGTCCGCGCCCTTCGCACCCAAGGCGGCGAGGCATCAACGATTATTCAGCAGGGCATGGTGGGTCGTCCAGCCCAGACCCGTGCGGCGGCTATGGCAGAGATGCGTCAGTATCTGGGCGATGCTGGGGCGGGCAGTCAGGCGGCAGCACGACGTGCCAGCGAGGAAGCAACTGTAGCGGCAGAGCGTGCGGCGTATGCCCCGTTTGCGCGTCAGGTCGCCCCTGATGAAGTTGTTGAAGGCCTTGCCGACACACTTCGGCGCGTGCCTAGCGCGGCCAAGGAAGTTGAAATGCAATTGCGGGCAGAAACTGGGTCCGCGCCGTTTTTCAAAGTCACGGAAGAAGGGGCGGTTGAGTTCACCAGAGCGCCCACTGTAGCCGAGGCAGAGAGCATCCGGCGGGCAGTTCAGAACCGGGCCAGCACGCTTTACCGCGAGGGCATGGGTGGCGCTGGCGGGGCTGTCCGTGGCGCTGAGCAGGAACTGCGCGGGCTGCTTGATATGAGCATCCCAGAACTGGCAACGACCCGCGCCCAAGCTGCCGCTGTGCGGGCCAACCGCGATGCATACGAGGCGGGGCAGAAAGCCTTGGCTGGCGACGTAAACGAAAAACTGGTTGATTTCGCAAAACTGTCCCAAGGCCAGAATTCTGATGAGGCCGTTGCAGCATTCCGCGCTGGCTTGATGCAAGCCTTGGAGGCCCGCGCTGCCACCGGATCGCGTCAAAGCATGATCCGTAACCTTGCTAATGCTGAAACCAAAGAAGGCCGCGTGCTGCGTGAGGTGTTCCCGCAAGACCAGCTTGATGATGTGCTGAAGTCGATTGACATCGCGTCTGATGCACAAGAAGCGGCCAGCAAGATCCTGATTGGCACGGGAAGCCAGACAACGGAAACGGCGCTTGAAGCTGGGCGGCAGGGGCTTGGTCTCAGTGCGGAAGAGGTTTCAGCCGTTCTTGGCGGAAGCCCTGTTGAGACGCTGAACGTGGCAAGCAAAATAATGAAACGGCTCGTCCGCACCGAATTGACGGATGCAGAGCGTGCGCGCATTGCAGAAATCTTGGTTTCTACAGACCCGCAGATCGTCCGCAACGCAATCATTGACGAAAGCGGGATGCAGCGGCTTGCAGATGCTGTAAACCAGATAATGACTGGCGCACAGAACGTGGCGCGCGGCACAGCAGCAACACAGGCTGGCGCGGCGGGCGGTGAAGCGATGCCGATGCAAGGCCTGTTGGCGCAATAGGAGACACCATGAAACCGAAACGCCTTACGGAAACCGAAATCCAGAGCACAGTCACCAACGCTGTGCGCGAGGCCGTTGACTTCGTGGAGAGCGAAATCGCGCCTGACCGCATTACCGCGCAGA
>NZ_DASYOK010000357.1:0-22450 GCF_036007805.1 Yoonia sp. | reverse complement strand
GGTCATTTCACTTACCCCGGATGCTTCGGAGACATCGCGCAAGGTCAGTGGGCGTCTTGGTTTGTTCGTCAAATGAAAAGTCCCGTGTGTGGTTTCTTCTATTGTTAGCGGCGCTTTGAGACAAAAGCCAGAACCGCATGACAGTTGACCAACTCAGCAAAGCGATGCATTCAACACTTCGAGTGGTCCCGTGGCTCAACTGGATAGAGCAGCCCCCTCCTAAGGGGCAGGTTGCAGGTTCGAATCCTGCCGGGGTCACCATTAGTCACGCGATTACCTGTGTTTGCGGAACAGCTTTTTGTTCAACGCCACGAAGTGGTCGATCGGCCATGTCCAGAATGACGGATCTTTGGCCCTTAGATAAACATACCCAAGCCAGCTGGCAAAAGCCGCGCCGATGACGTCGACAATCAGGTCGCCCATTGTGTCTTGTAGTCCTGATTTTTGCATGTTGAACCCGAACCATTGGTCCATCGCGAATTCGAAAATCTCCCAACAAACCCCGACAGTCACCGCCAAACCGAAAGCCATCAGACACATCGCCCAAGGCGGCGCAGCAAAGCGGTCACCCTCAAACATCATCAGCACAAAGATAAACCCGAGCAAGCCAAAGCCGATGGCGGATGAGCCATGCAGCGCAATATCCCACCACCAGAACCGCTCATAAAATTCGAACACCTCGCCCATGACGATTGAGGCGATCAAGAAAATCGTGATCGCAGCGACGAAAGGGACCGGCAGGGTGATATCGAGCCAATGGGCCAAGAAAAGCGGTGCCAAAGCCAATGCCAGTGTGGCAAGAGCTACAAATGTGAGCTCCCAGCGCCCCTCGAACGCTGCCGCTGCCGCTGCCAGAACCAAGAGGACCCAGAGGCCGCGCACCAGATATCCTTGTTGGCTAAGTTCCACTTTCACAGGTCCGACCTCTGTTTTGACGGCAGTTTATACTTATATCGAGCCTATGTCACACACCCACAACGATCGTCCCCTCCGGCTCGCAAGCTACAACATCCGCAAGGCACGCGGTCTTGACGGTCGTCGTGATCCGGGGCGCGTGCTGGACGTGATTAATGCGCTCGACGCGGATGTGATCACCCTGCAAGAGGCGGACCGCCGTCTTGGTGATCGACCTACAGCAGTGCCAAAGAACCTGATCGCACAGGCAACCGATTTTGATGTCGTTCCGCTGGCCGCCAATGATGTCAGCCTTGGCTGGCACGGCAACGCGGTTCTGATCCGGCGTGGTATTGCAGTGAAAACAGCCCGCCAGATTGCTTTGCCGGGTGCAGAGCCGCGTGGCGCTGTGTCGGTGACGCTAGAGAACGGCTTCACAATCGTTGGGGTGCATCTGGGATTGCTGCGCCAGTCCCGCCGCCGCCAATTGCGCGCTATCGTGGCAGGGTTAGGCCAGAGCGAAAAGGTGGCTATCATTGGCGATATGAACGAATGGGCTGTGACGCGCGGCTTTGAAGCGCTGGAAGAGGGCTTTGACCTGCATAGCCCCGGTCGAAGTTTTCACGCCGCCCGTCCGATTGCGGCACTGGACAGGCTGGCGCTGTCCAATGGTCTGACGCTGCGCGATGCAGGGGTCGACCAGAGCCCGCTTGCGCGGATGGCTTCGGACCATCTGCCGATCTGGGCGGATATTGCCTAGGGTCAGGACGCATACCTATTTCGAGAACATCACCGGCAACTTGGCATCGCGGAGCAGGTGCCGCGTCGCTGCGCCGATCACGAAATCATAGGCGCGCGAATGACCGAATGCGCCCGTGGCGATCATATCCGCGCCCATCTCAAAGGCCTCCTGTGCCAACACGTCAGGGACCGTTTCACCGTCTTTTTCCCGATGTACAATCTCGACACTGGGGCCATGCCGGCTGAGTGCGGCAGCAAGATCAATGGCGGTATGATCTGCCAGAGTGTTGCCGGGAGTTTTGCCGACACGCAGAACCCGCACACTGGCATCCGCACTGACCAACGTCATCATGTCATGCAGCGCCCGTGTCGCCTCGCGTGTATCGCTCCAGCCCAACAAGACAGTCTCGCCCAGTTTTTCGGCTGTGTAGCCGCGCGGGATTACAAGCACGGGGCGTCCGCTCTCTTTGATGACCCGCTCTTGCAGGTTATTGATGACGGGACGGTCTTCGCCATCATCCTCTTGCGCCATCACGATCAGATCGACAAAGCGGGCGTTGGCAATGATGCTGTCCGCCAAAAAGCCGCTCTCACTGTCGATTTGCCGCCATTCGGTTGGGAAATCCTCGGACTTTGAAAAGGTATCAAAGATGGCTTTGACCTCTTTGGCATGGGCCTTCTGGCTTGCCACAAATTTTCCAAAGGTCACTTCGGGGATATGCATCGCGATCCCTGGGTAAACCACCAAAGATTCCGTCACATAAAGCCCGATCACATGAGCATTGTCCCGCCGTGCAAGAACCGCTGCCGACCGCAAGAGTTCTGCCGCTGAGCCTGTGCTGGTCAGGCAAACCAGGATGGTGCGGATGGTCATGAGATATCCTCCAGTTCAGCTGTTGCATCCGGAATACCCGGCGCGACAGGTTACTCTCGTCAGTGAAGCGCATTGACGCGTCACACCCAGTTTAGCGGGGGCCGGGCAGAGCGGTTTTGACATTGCTCAATCAGAAGGGAAAACTGGCGGCGGCAGTTTTGACTGGCCCAAAAAAACCGAGGTCCGCGTGCATAAGCGCGGCCTCGGAAGTTTCGGGGGGAACTGGGGACTAGTCGCTGCCGCCCTGCGCAATCGCGCGCAAAGCGACGGGTTTAAGAATAACCACGGTATTCACATGGTCGATCGCAATGATCTGCGACTTGCGCAATTGCGTGAACGTGCGGCTGATGGTTTCCGTCGTCAGGCCCAGAAAATCCGCGATATCGGCCCGGGTCATGGGCAAGGCGATTTGTGTATACTCCCCAAGCGGTTCGCCTACGCGGGCGCTAAGCACCGTCAGGAAAGACGCCAGTTTCTCAATCGAGGATTTGCGGCCCAGCATCATGAAGTGGTCCTGCATCCCGCTGATCTCGCGCAAAGCAGCCCGCAGAAGGCGCAGATGCAGTTCAGGATCACCCTTGGCACTCTCAAGGTCTGATCGGCGGTGCACGTGCAATGTTGTCGGCACAAGCGCGTCGCAGTCTGTGTGATAGCGCCCATTGCTCGGGAAGCCGACGGTGTCGCCGGGATATCCAAAGGCGATGACCTGCCGTCGGCCATCTTCCATGATCCGGGTCAGACGTAAAACTCCGCTGGCAACTTCATAAATCAGGTCAGCGGGATCATCCTCAAGAAACAGATGTTTGCCCGGTTTGATCGTCACCGTCGCTTGTCTTGCTATGGATCGTTTACGGGATGGAATGACGATTACGTCGTCTTCGATGCTCGGCGAGGCGGTCACGTACATGGCAGCTTCCTTCTGTGCAATGCAGTAAACCTATCCCCCTTTCGTATCGTCCCTGCCGCCGTGGTCGTATCAAATTGTATCAATTTGTATCATCGCCACAAAACTGCTATGCTACTTTAAGCCGAGTCCTTACTTTCCATTTGTAGAAAGGAACGGAGGCCGTTCATGAAAAACGCTGTCATTCTGGTCGTCGACGACGACCCAAAGATCAGGACCTTGCTGCGCCGTTGCTTTGAAGGTGAGGGCAGCGAGGTGCGCGAGGCTGGCGATAAAGCGGCCACGCTTCAGGCGCTTGCTGAGGGTCAGGTTGATCTTGTGACGCTGGATCTTGATCTGGGTCCAGATGACGGTTTGGACGTGGCCAAGGCCATTCGCCAGACATCCTCTGTTCCGATCATTATGGTGACTGCAAAAAGTGACGTGATTGACCGTGTCGTCGGTCTCGAGATTGGTGCGGATGATTATATTTCAAAGCCGTTTCATCTGCGCGAAGTGGTTGCACGCGTCAAAACAATCCTGCGCCGGTCACGCCGCACGCCCAAGCCCACACTGACACCACCTGATAGCCCGTGTTGGGTATTCGACGACATGGTCGCCATGCCTGCAGAGATGAAACTGCTGGACCGTAACCATGACTTGGTCGATCTCACGAGTGGCGAATTTACGTTGTTAGAGGTCTTTTTGCGCCGCCCCAAGCGCGTGCTGTCGCGCGAACAACTGATGGATCTGACAGGCGGACAAAGCTATGCGCCGCTTGACCGCACCATCGACAACCAGATTGCCCGTCTGCGCAAAAAGATCGAACGCAACCCCGCATCACCGCGGTTAATCTCGACCATCCGCGGGATCGGATATTCGTTCACATGCGACGTCCGGGACTGTGAGAATCATCCACCATCGAATAGCGCCGAAAGCGCATTGGCCAGTTCCGACTGACGGTAGGGCTTGCGCAGGATTTGCAGATTTGTCTCGGTTTGCTTGGCGTTCAGGATATCTTCACCATAGCCTGACGTCAGCAAAATACGGATGTGAGGGTAGGTCGCCACAATGTGCCGCGCAAGCGCGAGTCCATCCAGCTCTCCCGGCATCACAACATCCGTAAACACCGCGTCTATCGTGTCTTTCTGACGCAATATTTCGGCTGCATCATCGCCAGAACCGCATTCATCAACGAAATAGCCCAGTTCCTTGAGCCGCGCGACAGTCAGACGGCGTACCTGAGGATTATCCTCAACCACCAAGACGGATTGCCCCTGCGCCGCATGGCGGCGGATGCTTCCTCCGGCGGTTTGGCGCATGACAGGGGCTTCACCCAAGATCGGGAAATACAGCGCGACCGTCGTTCCAAGGCCAATTTCGCTGTAGATCGCAACATGGCCACCGCATTGCCGCACAAAGCCATAAACCATCGCAAGCCCAAGTCCGGTTCCGCGCCCGATAGGTTTGGTCGTAAAGAACGGCTCGAACGCTTTTTGTTGCGTATCCGGCCCCATGCCGATGCCGGTATCGGTCACCGAAATCCGGACATAATGGCCCTGCGCCACATCAAGTTCCTGTGCCACATAAGTGTCATCTATCAGGACGGTCTCTGTCCGGATAATCAACTTGCCGCCATCAGGCATAGCGTCACGCGCGTTCAGCGCGATGTTGATCAGTGCTGATTGCAACTGCGTGGTATCCGTGAGGACAATCGGCAAGGGATCGCCGCGTTCAAAGCTGATGTCATACTGCGGATCAAAGGTGCGCCGGATCAGGACCGTGGCCGCATCACAGGCCTCATTCACGTCGATTGGATCGCAATGCGTGATTTTGGTGCGTGCAAATGCACTGATCCCCGCGGTCAGTTCGGCACCCAAATGCGCTGCCTCGGCCGCATCAGTCAGGATCGCCTTATTGTCCTCGCCGTCGATCCTTGCCTCCAACAGCTCAAGATTACCAATAATGACGGTCAGGATATTGCTGAAATCGTGACTGATTCCGCTGGTCATCTGGCCGATCGCATCGACGCGGGCAGAGCGCGCCAAGGCGTCCTCGGCTGCCTTGCGTCTGCTTAGGTCGTGCAGGATCGCGATAAAGTAGATCTGCCCGGCCTGCTCGGCTTTCCCGATGGACAAATGCAACGGAAAGGCGGTGCCATCGCGCCGCAGCCCTTCGACAGTACGCCCTAACCCGATAATCCGCGCGTTGCCGGTATCCAGATAGTTTTGCATAAAACCATTGTGCCGATCCGCGAGCGCTTGCGGCATCAGGATATTGACGCTTTCGCCAATCAATTCCGCAGGATCATGGCCAAAGAGGCGTCCGACGGCGGGATTAGCCTGTATGATTACGCCTTCAGCATTACTCACAAGAACCGCATCGGGCATTGCATCAAGCAGGGCCATGAACAAAAGCGCATCACGTTGGTCATCGCTCATCAGGGTCTGCCTTTCCACACGGAGTGTTCACGCAGAGTGACCCCCATTATTGAGAAAAATCAACCGCACCCAGCGCCGTGCCCATAAATTGCCCGAAACTCACGGGAGAAATGGCGATGAAACCACATAAAACATGGATCGTATTGGCGGATTCCAAACATGTGCGGATAGCTGTCAATGATGGCCCAGGAAAAGGGATCTACGGCCACAGCACCAAAGGGCTGGAAGCCCCGCCGATCACCGAACTATCCGATGCCCCTGGAATGACAAACGCACCCGTTGGACCAAACCGTGGCAACATCTCCGAGCCCGATCTGAAAGGGCTCGCGATGGCAGCTTTTGCCGATGACATTGTTTCCTATCTTGAGTCTGCGCTTGATCAAGACGAATTTGAGCGTCTTGTTCTTGTGGCCTCTCCCGCAATGCTGGGTATCCTGCGCAAGGCGCTGACGCCAAAAGTCAAATCTGCTTTGCGCGCCGAGGTGCCCAAAGACCTGACACATATCCCGCTGACTGAACTACCTAATCATCTGAGTGAAATCATGCTGGTTTAAGCAGTGATCCCGCGCCCATTTCAAGCGCGCGCGCTGTCAAAGTTGATACATGTCAACGCCGATTTCGTTGTGATGCGCTAAAATGCGTCCAGTAGAAAACAAGGGGAACAGATGATGCCGAAATCAGAAAATGAGACTGCCGCTGACGATACACTGCTCACAATGGGTAAGGCATGGATGAAACAATTCGAGGATGCGGGCCTCTATCCCTTGGGATTGATGCATACCGGATGGTTTGACAAGGTTGCCGAAATCAACAGCGAGGTTGCAAATTTTGTTGCGGACCGGATCCGCGAAGATGCCAAGACCCAAAGTGAGTTGTTGAAATGCAAGTCCGCCGAAGAATTGCAGAAAGTGCAGATGCGGTTCCTCGAAAAGACCTATGCTCAATACACCCTTGAGACAGGCAAGCTGATCAAGATGGGGATGGATATGATGCCGATCGTCGAAGGCCAGACCAAGCACACCCCCGTCTAGACGGCATTCGTAGCCAGCAGAGCGAAACTAACCCCGTCCGGATTGACTGGACGGGGTTGTTTCTTGGAACGATCACGCCACGTGCCCTCGGCTAGAGCTGGTTCAACGGCACTTTGAGCATCTCGTTGCCGTCCTGATCTCTCGGCACTTCGCCAGCGCGCATGTTCACCTGTAGCGACGGAATGATCAGTCGGGGCATATCCAGCGTTGCATCGCGTTCGGTGCGGAATTTGATGAACTCATCGCGCGTCTTGCCATGGCCGACATGGATATTATGGGCCTTTTCCTCGGCGACAGTGGTTTCCCACTTTATATCGCGGCCATTTGGGCCGTAGTCATGGCACATGAAAAGACGCATATCGTCAGGCAGGGCCAGCACCTTCTGGATACTGTCATAAAGCGTACCCGCGTCACCACCGGGGAAATCGGCGCGTGCGGACCCGCCATCAGGCATAAAGAGCGTGTCACCGACAAAACAGGCATCACCGATGACATGCACCATACAGGCAGGCGTATGCCCCGGCGTGGCAATGACAAAGGCCTGCATATTCCCGATCTGATAGGTGTCGCCTTCCTTGAACAAAGCATCAAACTGCGATCCGTCGCGCTGGAATTCCGTACCTGCGTTAAAGATCTTGCCAAAGGTGTCCTGCACCACTGTGATCTTCTCACCGACACCGATCTTGCCGCCCAGCTTCTCCTGGATATAGGGGGCCGCGCTCAGGTGGTCGGCGTGCACATGGGTCTCGATGATCCAGTCGAGCTTCAGGCTGCGCCGCTCGACTTCTGCGATCAGCGCATCGGCGCTGCCATAGGTCAGACGGCCCGCAGCATAGTCGATGTCCAGAACGCTATCAATAATCGCACAATGATCACCATCAGGTTCCGACACGACATAGCTGATCGTATTTGTCGCCTCGTCAAAGAAGGGCGACACATGGGGTTTGATCGTCATATCAACAGGATAAGTCATCAGTTTCTCCTCATAAATACATTATGAAATTTGAATATATAGATGGCTCAGCGCCTTCATTGATCGAAATCAATCCTATCCCATACATTTGCGGCAGGTGACGGCGTAGGGCACGGCATCCAGACGTTCCGGCGAAATGTCATCACCGCATTCAGCGCAAATGCCATAGGTGCCCTTTGCGATCCGTTTCAGCGCATCGTTCAAAAGCCTTACCTCTTTTTGATTGCTCAGGCCAAGGCTACTCAGGACTTCGTCGTCCTCAAGATCAATCGCCTGATCCTCAAGATCGGCAGGAAGGGGCTGATCAAGATCGTCAGAAATCTTCTGCATATGCGCGGTCAGCTCTGCAATCCGGCTTTCGATCTGTGCTTTGCGTTCTTCAAGAGCCACGTGCCTATCCTTCCATCGTTATAGGGTCGGGCACACGTCTTACGCCCCCAACCGAGACATCCCAGCTATGCCAGCTTCGCCTTCGGGGTGCTTTGATTTTGATCAATTCCGGCCCGGCGCCATGAGCTACCACTTGCCCAGGAACCTGATGGAAAGGAAAATGTGATGAGCCGGATGATCCACGTCTTTGAACGCACGACCCATGAGGCGCATGAATGGGTGAACGATCTGGCCGGACGCACCGGCTGGACCAACGAACGCGAAGTACTGCGCTTGCTGCGCACCGTATTGACCAAAGTTCGCGATCATCTTCCGGTCAATGAAATGGCACAGTTTTCAGCGCAGCTACCGATGCTTGTGCGCGGCATGTTCTTTGAAGGCTGGCAGCCAAAGCTGACGCCGGTTCAGGAACGTCACGCCGCGGATTTCATCGCGGCAGTTGATGCGCAGGTCGGCGATGTGATCGACTATCAGGGACCAAACGACATCAAAGCCGTCTTCAACGTCATCAATGCCCATATTTCGCGGGGCGAGGTGGAAGATGTCCGCGCGTGCCTGCCACAAGAGTTACGCGATTTGTGGCCCGCCCCCTAGGGCGACCGCCCTTGTTCGGTTCACCCCACCCGTGCGGCGACCCATGGCAGCGCCTGCGGCAAGAGCACTTCAAGCGCCTGCTGGAAGCTGCGTGCAATTGTATCGGCCTGATCATCGGGAACCGCTAAAGTCGTCGCAAACCGCTGTGTGCCCAACACCCGTTGGTCGCGGTCGCGCAATACAGTCAGCTCAAACGACACCTGCGCCACAAAACGACCATCCACTTGCCGATCAACCCCGAAGGCATCCATCCGCGTCAGGAGCACCGCATCAGGCAAAGGCCCCGCCCCTTGTGCGCCCACAAAGCCGATCTGCCCACTCGACGCAATTGACTGGATCAGGACCGTCTGGAACATCTTCGGCAGGGTATCGGCCCAGCGCGCATCAGGCAGGTAGGCTACAGAGAGCGGATCCTGCTTGATCAATATCCGGTCGGTGGCGATCGCGGCAGGGGCGCTTGGCTCAAGCACCAGAAGCGTCCGCGATGATCGCCTTGTCTGATCGGCGATGCTGACAGGCTGCAGGGCATAGGTATCTAGCGGCATGGCCGCGTCATTGAGTACTCCCAGTGCCGTGCAACCGGGCAAGGCAAGTGTCGCCAACGTAAAGGTCCGTCTTGTCAGGGTCATCGGTCTTACCTCCGGTATTCGGGAACGCGGTTATCCAGCACAAAGCCTGCGGGGTCCTGGTTGATGCGGCGTATAAGGTCGTTCAAGGCACGGACAGCGGCACGTGCTTCGCCGCCCAACGCGCCAAAGTCGCGCATACCGGGGCTGATGGCGGCAATCGCGCCGCGCGCTTCGGCAACGCCAGCGCGCAGATCAGCCATGATTGCGGGCACATCATCTGTCACGGTGGCGACAGTACTGGCCAAATCGGTCAGCGCGGCACGGGTCTCGGCCAAGGCGGGGCCAAGATCATCCACCATCAAACCATCCGCGCGCGCAAAAGCCTGATCAGCACTGGCAAGGGCAGTATCCGCATTGCCCAGCGTCGTGCGCAGATCATCGGCCAAAGGGGCGAAATCATCGATGACCAGCGTATTGATGGCTGCAATCGCGGCGTTGGCCTGATCAATGGCGGGGCCAAGATTTTCGATAGCCGTGTTCGCATTGTCAAAGGTTTCGGTGATGGTAGCAAAAGACCCGTCAGCGGCGTCCAGCGTCGCCCTTGCGCTGTTCCCCAACCCGTCGAATTCAGTGACAAAGCCTGTGACCTGCGCGGTCGCCGCGCGCAAGGTTTCGGAAATATCAGAGAAATCCGTCAGCGCCTGTTCCAGACCATCGGTGGCATTATCAACGTTTTCCAGAATACTGCGCACACGCTCCTGATTTTCCGTGCCCGTCAGTTGCTCAAGCTGCGAGACAATTCTGGACGCATCCGCGATCAGATCGGGCGCGCTGCTTACAAGTGACTGAAAGGTCGATTGCCGCGAGGGGATAATCGGTACCTCGTCTCCATCCAGCGGGATGACCGGCGCGCCGGGCGCGCCGCCTGACAGCGCAATATAGGCCACGCCGGTCACACCTTGGGATTCCAGCCGCGCGATTGTATCAACGGCTACCGGGGTAGTGGCGTCAATTTCCACCGCGACATAGGCTTTGCTGGGGTCGTTTTCCCAGATGCGGATGCCTGTCACTCTACCGACAGAAACCCCGTTGAACAGCACCTCTGCCGATTGATCGAGGCCAGACACATTGTCAAAAAGGACGCCATATTGCGCGTACTGCCTGTCGATCTGCACGCTGGCCAACCACAGGAAAAACCCCAGACCGCCCAAAATTCCCAGCAAAGTAAACAGGCCGATAATGATAAAATTCGCACGGGTTTCCATCAGATGGTTTCCTTTTGTGCCAAAGCGGCGCGGGCGCGCGGGCCTTTGAAGTACGCCTGCACCCAAGGGTGATCAACGTCCTGCATTTCCGCCATTGTCCCCGTGGCCAGCACGCGGCCTTCGGCCAGTACCGCGATACGGTCACAGATTGCATGCAAGCTATCAAGGTCATGTGTGACCAGAAACACCGTCAAACCCAATGCGCGGCGCAATTGCGCAATTAATTTATCAAAGGCCGCCGCGCCAATAGGGTCCAATCCCGCAGTCGGTTCATCCAAAAAAACAATCTCGGGATCAAGTGCTATCGCGCGCGCAAAACCGGCCCGCTTGCGCATCCCCCCGGAAAGTTCGGAAGGCATCTTTTGCAGCGCGTCATCTGGCAAACCCACCATGCGCACCTTGATCGCGGCCAGTGCCTCGCGGGTTTCTGGCGAAAGCGCAAGCTGTTCGCGCATGGGCGCCTCGACGTTTTGTTGCACATTCAGCGATGAAAACAGCGCGCCATCCTGAAACATCACACCCCAGCGGCGGCGCAGGCGGCGATAGTCCTCGGCACTGGTATCGCGGACGTTTTCGCCAAAGACGGTGATCTGCCCGTCAGCAGGTTTCAGCAGCCCCACGACGGCACGCAACAGCACCGATTTACCGGTCCCTGATCCGCCTACGATCCCGATGATCTCGCCCTGACGCACATCAAGATCAAGACCATCATGGACCGTATGCTTGCCAAAACGGGTGACAAGGCCGCGAACGCTGATGATAGGTGCCTCGTCCATCAAATCCCCAACACGGCGAAGAAGATGGAAAACAGCGCGTCTGCGGCGATGACAAGGAAGATCGCCAGCACTACAGAGGTCGAGGTCAGATGCCCCAAGGATTCGGCGTCGCCCTTAACCTGCATCCCTTCGAAGCAGCCCACAATGGCGATGATCAGCGCAAAGAACGGTGCTTTGATGAGCCCCACGAACAGGTGCTCAACACCGGTATTGCTGACCAATCTGGACTGGAACACGCCCGGAGACACGCCCAGTTCAATCCATGACATCAGCGCCCCGCCGATCAATCCCGCAAAATTGGCGATGATCCCCAGAACCGGCAACATGATCATCAGGGCGATCACGCGTGGCACGACCAAAACCTCAACCGGATCAAGCCCCAGAGTGCGCATTGCGTCGATCTCTTCGCGCATTTTCATCGAACCGATCGCGGCGGTAAACGCAGAACCGGACCGTCCCGCCACGATAATCGCTGTCAGCAGAATACCGAGCTCACGCAAGATCGAGATCGCGATCAGATCAACGACGAACACCTCCGCTCCGAATTGGCGCAATTGCGCTGCCCCCTGAAAAGCCAGCACGACACCGATCAAAAAGGCCATCAACGACACAATCGGGACGGCGTTCAGCCCCACCTGCTGCATGTGGTGCACAATGGCGGTCCACCTGATCCGCGCGGGCCGCACGATCAGCCCTGCAATCGTCACAACAACACGGCCAAGAAAACCAATAATCGCCATTGTCTTTTGAAATGCGCTGAAGGCAGACCGCCCCACCTGTTCGAGCCTGTCGGCGACCGATCTGTTCGGTGCAACGGGGACGTCAGTTTCAGGCATATTCTCGCGCAACGTCGCGATCAGATCGCTTTGCAGGGATGTCGCGCCGGTGATCTTTGGCATCCCGCCAGCGGCCTGCATCCGGCGTTCCAGCGTCACAACGGCCCATGCACCTGCTGTATCAAGCCGTGTGACACCGCTGAGATCAATCGTTTCCGCCTGACCCTGCTGTGCCAGCAGGCCTTCCACAGATCCGATCAGGAAATCCCCCTCCAGTACAAGGACACCATCCACAAAGTTCATTTGCGGGGCGTTGGTCTTGTCGGCTGGGCGCGATCCGCGAGTGTTCATTTCCACTTTCTATGTCGGCACGATCCAAGGCGTGTTGATCAAGGTCAAAGACCGCAATCACAAGTTGTTGATAAACATCAATCACCCACCTGCATCCGCAGCTAGTGTGCGCGCTGCAGACACATATGGAAAGAGGTCCATTATGAAACTTATGCCATTACTGATGATCTTGTTTCTGGCCAGTTGCGCACGGGAAGGAACCTACCCCCTTTCAGGTGAGGAATGCGGACCAGATGACCCTGTGCTGACCCTTGATGCCGCAGATTGCATGGCGCCAATCTCGGGTTAACGCCCGTCACTGCTGATCGCATTCGGCGCAATGCTTCTTCGTGGGCAGGGCGCTGATTGCGGTCAAGCGGGCGCGGCACGGCAAGGGCACTTGGCCCTAAATTGATTTTTGCTGGATAGCATCCTCAGCACGATGCAAATACCCGATCAGATTGGCCAAGGTGACCACGCCCAGCAGTTTGTGATCATCAACTACCATAAACTTGCGCACACCGGTCTGGGAAATCAGCTCCAGCAGCGCACGGACCGCCATATCCGGTCGGACCGTGACTGCAACATCAAGGCCGGCAAAGACATCACCAACGCGCGTATTGGTCCAATGATCGCGGTCAATGGCAGACAAAACATCTTTGTCGATCTGTCCGATCAACACGCCATCGGCAATAACCGGAACAAAGCTGACACGGTATTTCAACATCACCTGATTGACGAATTCCGACAGTGTCAGATCAGGAGAGACAACGATGGGATCTCTGATCATGACGGCGGAGACTGTCTTGCCTTCAAACGTGCTTTGCATCAACTGGTTCTGATATGCGGACCGTGCCGCAGCCAGCACAAAAAAACCGATCAGAATGTACCAAAGCCCTGAGGTTGCCGCGCCCAGAAAGACGGTGTAGGCCCCCAAGGCAATCAGGCCATAGGCCAGAATTTTGCCCGATGTCGCAGCGGTCCGTGTCGCGCTAAGCAGGTCGCCGCGCCGCGCCCAAAGATAGGCCCGCAAGACGCGGCCACCATCCATTGGAAATGCGGGCAGCATATTGAACACTGCAATCACGATGTTCACCGTGCCAAGATATGTCAGAACGCTCGGCAAGGCAGGAGAGATCATTACCGCCTGCGACACACCCGCCAACATCCAGAAGAGAACACCCAGAACAATGCTCATCGCGGGGCCGGCAATGGCGACGCGAAACTCGACCTTTGCAGAGGGCACTTCGGTCTCAAGCTCGGCCACACCTCCGAACAGGAACAGCGTGATCCCTTTGATCCGCACACCATAGCTACGGGCAACGACCGAATGGGCCAGCTCGTGCAACAACAGCGAGGCAAAGAACCCAAGCATCGCGAAGATGGCCAAGAACACATAGCTCGTGTCAGCCAAACCCGGGAGCACTAAAGGAAAGTACTGGGTCGCAAGCGACCATGTGATCAGAGCTGCAATCAAGAACCAGCTTGGGTCCAGCTTTATCTCAAAGCCGCCCACATTAAATAGCCTGATCGCGGATGTGAACATTCTGGAACCTCACCTTCATCGGCAACGTATCGCGCCCTTGGCGGGGCGCGATTGAGCAATGTCAAATAATCGGTTTTTGGGAAAAATCTTTAGCGCGCAAACTATGTATCTCGGACTATTGCGCCACATACCCGCCATCAATCGGGATTGCGGTACCCGTGATGAACCCCGCACGCGGCGAAGACAGCCATACGATCAGATCCGCTATTTCCTGAGGTGTTCCAATACGACCCATCGGATGCAGGGGCGCCATCATATCTGTTGAGGATTGCGCGCCCGACGTGGCCTGTTCTGCCAGAGAATCCAGCATTCTAGTATCGACGCCACCGGGGCAGACTGCATTTACCCTGATACCGGAGGTCGCGTATTCAAGTGCTACGTTCTTGGTCAGGCCGATCACACCGTGCTTGGAGGCGACATAGGGCGACAGCCCCGAAAAACCGATGAGTCCCGCAATTGAGGACAGGTTCACAATCGTACCGCCCCCCGTTTCAAGCATCGCGGCTATCTCGGCCTGTAAACACAGGAAGGTGCCTTTCAGGTTTACGCCGATAATCGCATCAAAGTTTTCCTCTGATTGCGCGGCAAACGGCGCAATCTTGCCCTCGATCCCCGCATTGTTCACCGCGCAATCAAGTCTGCCATAAGCCGCAACTGTCTTGGCGATCAGATCGGAAACATCCGCCTTCTTTGAGACGTCAGCCGCAACAAAAAGCGCTGTCCCGCCTGCTTTTTCAATCATTCTGACGGTCTCTGCCCCGCCCTCCTGATTGACGTCAGACACAACAACCTTTGCGCCCTCGGCGGCGAATGTCTTGGCCGTGGCGCGCCCGATCCCGGCCGCACCGCCAGTCACCAAGGCGACTTTATCTGTTACCAGTCCCATATTCGCTCTCCTTGAAACTGACGTCCTGCCTGAAAGCCCTGCCGCAAAGCCGCCTCAGGATTTCGTCGAAACGCCTATCAACCTGTAGAGCGGGCAGATGCCGAACACGGCAGTGGCGCCCAAAATGACACCGATTGCGATCATCAGATAGCTGAGGGTGGCGCTTGTACCTAGGCCCATGAAATTGATCAATGGTGCCGCAATCAGCGCCGCACCGATCACAAGACGGAACAGCCGGTCGATCCTACCTACATTCGAATACATATGACATTCCTTTGCGCATGCGGCGCGCCGGAACAGCCCGCCGTTTCCTGCGTTCATTCTAGGTTGGGCCCGGCTGCACCAATTGATTTTGATCAATGTTTTTTGGGGCAAGTCTTGGCAGTATCCCCCAAGTCAGGATCAAACCCTATGGGCCAAGAAGCACCAGAAATCGTCTTTCGGACCCAAGGTGTCACGAAGGTCTATCAGACCGGCGACGTGAAGGTATTTGCCCTCGCGGGTGTTGATCTTGAGCTCTACACAGGTGAAATGGCCGTCCTTCTGGGGCCGTCGGGCAGTGGCAAATCAACCTTGCTCAACATCCTTGGTGGTCTGGATCACGCGACGGCAGGGCGTGTCTGGTTTCGTGATACCGAGCTTACCGACATACCCGACCGCGCGCTGACCCGTTATCGGCGCGATCATGTGGGCTTTGTGTTCCAGTTCTACAATCTGGTGCCCAGCCTGACCGCGCGCGAAAACGTCCAGCTTGTCACCGATGTCTCGCCCGACCCGATGCCCGCCGAAGAGGCGCTGGCACTTGTCGGTCTGGCCAACCGGATGGACCATTTCCCCTCCGAAATGTCAGGCGGCGAACAACAGCGGGTCGCCATCGCCCGCGCCATTGCCAAACGCCCCGAGATTTTGCTTTGCGATGAACCGACAGGGGCGCTGGACAGTGCCACGGGTGTGCAGGTTCTGGAGGTCTTGCAGGACATCAACGCCCGATTTGGCACGACCACAGTCATCATCACCCATAACGCAGAAATCCAGCGCATGGCGCACCGGGTCATCCAGTTTGCCGACGGGAAAATCAGCAGCGTGCACACAAACGAAACGCGCCTTGCCCCCTCAGAGATCGTCTGGTGATGCAGGCGATTGACCGCAAACTGCTCCGCGATTTTTCGCGCCTCTGGAAACAGGCACTCGCCATCGCCCTGGTGCTGGCCTGCGGCGTGGCGATCCTGCTGACCGCCTTGGGGATGTACAAATCGCTCAGCGATACCCGCGACACCTATTACGAGCGCAACCGTTTTGCCGATGTCTTTAGCGCCGTACAGCGTGCACCAGAAAGACTGGTGACAGAACTTGCCGCGATTGAAGGGGTTTGGGCGGTTGAGACGCGCACCGTTGGCAGCGCCGTTCTGGATGTGCCCGGAAGCATGGTCAGCGTGACAGGGAAAATCCTGTCACTGCCGCCAGATGGCGCGCCACGGCTGAATGTGCCGCTTCTCAAATCAGGCCGTTTGCCCGATCCGACATCAACCGATGAGGTGATGGTCAACCACAATTTTGCGCTCGCCAACGGGTTTCAGCTTGGTGATTTCTTTTTTGCCAATCTCAACGGCCAGAAGCGGCAACTGACGATCACCGGCACGGCGCAATCGCCCGAGTTTATCTACACCATCGGTCCCGGTGCCTTGATGCCGGACAACGCTACTTTTGGCATTTTGTGGATGCCACAGGCGGCTGTGGCCGCTGCCTTTGATATGACGGGGGCGTTCAACGATGTCGCGCTGAAACTGAGCAAGGGCGCGCGCGAAGAAAACGTGATCGACGCTGTTGACCGGCTGCTTGAACCTTACGGATCATTGGGCGCTTACGGGCGGGATTTACAGGTCTCACACAGTTTCATCGACAGCGAAATACAACAGTTGCGCAATATGGCGACGGTGCTGCCACCGATCTTTTTCGGGATATCGGCATTTTTGGTCAGCATGGTCATGGGCCGGATCATTGCACTTGAACGCAGCCAGATCGGCCTGCTCAAGGCGGTGGGCTATTCCAACCTTGAGGTTTGTTTGCATTACCTGATGCTCGCGGTGCTGATTGCGGTGGTCGGGATAGGTATCGGCTGGCTTGTAGGTGGATGGCTGGCACGCCAGATGGCGTTGCTCTACGCCGAATATTTCGACTTTCCGTTCTTGATCTTCAGCACATCGCTTTGGGTCTATGCGGCCTCTGGCATGGCGGCAATGCTGACCACAACACTGGGGGCCACACAGGCCGCCATAAAGGCCGCGCGTCTTGCCCCCGCCATTGCGATGCAGCCCCCCGCACCACCGCAGTTCAAACGCTCGTGGATCGACCGCGCGATGGCGGCCATGCGTCTATCGCAACCGACGATCATGATCCTGCGGTCGTTGATCCGCTGGCCTGTGCGGAGCGGGCTGACGTTGCTGGGGCTTGCACTGGCGGTCTCGACCGTGGTGTCGCCCTCGTTTTTCACCTATTCCCTGAACAAGATTGTCGACAGCGCGTTTTATGAAAGCGCGCGACAGGATGGCATGCTGATCCTGTCGCATGACATGCCTGAAATTGTCCTGTCTACTGCCGCCGACCTGCCAGCGGTTTTGCAGGCAGAAGGGCAACAATATCACCCTGTGATCCTGAGTAACGGCAACCACGAAAAGCGGACGGTCATCCAAGCCGGCCGCCCCGACAGCGACCTCAGCCGCGTGATCGACAAGGACGGCAAGCAGATCGCCGTGCCGCCGGGCGGGGTGGTTTTGACCGAACGGCTTGCCGCGCAACTGGATATCGGGATCGGGGATACGGTTGATGCCAAATTCCTTGGAGGGCGGCAGGAAACGCACGCAGTCCGCGTGACCGATATCATCGCGCAGTACTTTGGTCTGGGCGCCTATATGGATCTGGAATACGTCAACGCGCTATTGCGGCAATCTCCGCGCATTTCCCTGATCAACGTGTCACTGGACGATACCGAGGTCATAGACCTGCACCGCAGGCTCAAGGAGATTCCCAGCCTCGCAGGCATCGTCATGATGACAGATACGCGGCGCTCTTTTTCCGAAACGATCGCGCAGAATATCGGCGTTGTGAATACGATCTATATCGTGATTGCCCTGCTCATCACCATCGGCGTGACCTACAACGGGGCCCGAATTCAACTGTCTGAACGATCCCGCGAACTGGCCAGCCTGCGCATCCTTGGCTTTACCCGCGCCGAGGTGTCCTACATCCTGATCGGTGAAACCATGTTGCTGTCGGTTCTGGCGCAGCCCTTGGGTTGGTGGATCGGGACGCTGATTACGGCCAGCATGTTCAACAGCTTTTCCAGCGACCTCTATAACATGCCGCTTGTCATACACCCGGCGATCTATGCCAAAGCCAGTTTTGTCGTTCTACTGGCCAGCTTTGGTTCTGTGATGCTGGTACGGCGCAGGCTGGACAAGCAAAACCTCGTTTCTGCCATGAAAGTAAGGGAGTAACCAATGTCCTGGAAACCGCGTACCATCGGATTGGTCGGCCTTGGCGCCGCACTCATGCTCGGGATGGGTTATGTCGCCCTGCAAGAAGACCCTGTGCCAGTGGATCTGCACACGATCACGCGCGGCCCTTTGGCGGTGACGATCAACGCCGATGGCGTCACACGGATCAAGGATATCTACGATGTATCCAGCCCCATCAACGGCACTGCGCTGCGTTCTCCTGTGGCCGTGGGTGACCGGGTGATCGGCGGACAGACCGTGATCGCCGTCGTCCAGCCCGCCACCCCGGGGTTACTGGACAGCCGCAGCCTGCTTCAGGCGCAAGCAACCGTGCAAGAAGCCGAGGCCGCGCTGCATGTCGCAGAGGCGGATCTGGCGCGCGCGCAAGAGGATCGCGCGCTGGCACAGACACAGTATGAAAGGACACAAACACTGGTCGAACGCGGCGTGGCCTCGCTCACGCGGTTGGAGGATGCGCTGCAAAAGCTTGCTGTCGCCCAAACCACGGTCGAGGCCGCCGAGGCGCGGATCAATATGGCCAACAGCACGCTGGCCCGCGCCGCCACGATGCTGCAAAGCCCGCAATCGGCGGCAGAGGTGGATGCAAGTTGCTGTCTTGAAATCTACGCTCCAGCTGATGGCGTGGTCCTGAGCATCGCAAGCATCAGCGAACACCCCGTCGCCACCGGTGCCCCGCTCTTGCGGATCGGCGATCCTGCCCAGCTTGAGATTGTGGCCGATCTGTTATCCTCTGACGCAGTGCGCCTTCAAACCGGCGCAAATGCCACCGTCGAGCGCTGGGGAGGTGATATCGCTCTTGCGGCAACGCTGGCCCGTATTTCACCGGCAGCAGAGACCAAGATTTCCGCGCTGGGAATAGACGAGCAACGTCTTGATGTGATTTTCGACATCACGACACCCGCTGCCGAAAGGGTGGGGTTGGGTGATGGTTTTGCTGTGTTTCTGCGCATCACGGAATGGCAGACAGATGATGCTGTCCAGGTTCCTCTGAGCGCGCTCTTCAAACGGCGCGGCGACTGGGCCGTGTTTCGTGCCGAAAACGGTATTGTCACAGAGCAAATCATCTCTATCGGGCGGCAGAATACGCAATTTGCGGAAGTTCTCGAAGGGCTGGACCGCGGAATGACCGTGGTGACCCACCCGAATGATCAACTGATGACAGGCGCAGAAATCATCCAGCGCAGCAGCCTTGAATAAAGGGCACTGCGGGTGATCGCGCAGTGCCCATGAACCAACGTTCAATCCTTAGTGGGACAACAGCACCGCGCAGTTTTGCTGTGCAATCATCGATTCAGTCGTGCCCCCAAAGAGCCGTTCGTTCCAACGGCTGCGTCCATATGCGCCCATCACAATAAGATCAGCCGTCTTTTCCTGCGCCCGGAACAGGATCGCCTCTGCAACAGATTTGCTGCCGGTGACGTATTCCTGCACCGTGACCGTGCACCCATGGTGGCTAAGCCACGTGGCCAGATCAGATCCAGGGTTTTCCCCGTCACCCCAGCGCGACGTGTCGGCATCAAAGGTTGCAATCGTGACCTCTTTGGCGGCTTTCAAGAATGGCAGGGCCGCGCGCACTGCACGTGCCGCCGGAAGGCTGCTATCCCACGCGAGCAGCACATTTTCAGGTGCGAGCGCTTTGCTGCCTTTCTCAACATTCAACATCAGCGGACCGGGTGCCTTGAAAAGCAGACCATAGACGATGTCATGGAAGGCCGTTTCATCATCCCGCAAGGAATTCATCACAATGCTGACATCGGCAAACAGCGACCGGACCGCGACAATATCGTGCAATGCCGTGGGTTCGGCGCAAAGCGTTGCAACCTCGCCTGTCAAACTCTCGCGTGTCAGATAGGCGCGCATTTCCTCTTGGCGGGCGGCAAGCCTTTCGTTCATTTCGTTACGCTCACCAAGCCATCCTTCGGGAATGACGGGTATCCCATAAGGGGTTGCGGCAATTGCATAGGTCATAATCGGCACCGCACCGACATGTAGCACACTAAGACGTCCACTATGCGCCTCGGCGGCATCAACGATAGACGCAAGATCAGCGGGTGTGCCGTCAGGGCCTTGCAGGGCAAAAAATGTGGCGTTTTTCATAGCGGACCTCTTGTTAAAGTTGCCTCACCCTAGGCCACACCGTCGAAGTAGGATTGAGATTAGTCAATCCGGAACTGCCCATCCCTGTGCATAAATACAGCAACGCAGGTGAGACGGTGAAATGGCTGATACAGAACTCTATAAGGCGCTCGGTGTTAGCCCCGACGCCTCGGCGGATGAGATCAAACGCGCCTACCGGAAGATGGCGCGCAAATATCATCCGGATGTAAATGCCTCGCCCGAAGCCGATGCAAAGTTCAAAGCGGCAGCAGCAGCCAATGATGTGCTCAGCGATCCGGAAAAGCGGGCGGCCTATGACCGCTTTGGCGCATCGTGGGACCAGCCACGACCAGAGCAGACCACCCGACAGGATGATCGCTGGCAAGGTGGCTTTGCCTTTGACGAACGCGATGTGAACCCTGACATGTTCCGTGATTTCTTTGGCGATCGGTTTGGCCGTGGAGACATGCCGCGCGACCAGCACGCAGCGATCGAAATCGCGCTTGAGGATGCGATCTCTGGCGCAAAAAAGACCCTGACGCTGCAGTCACCGCAGATCGACAGAACCGGCCATGTGACGATGCAAACCCGCCGGATTGATCTGACGATCCCAAAAGGTGTGTTGCCCGGCCAGAACCTTCGCCTGAAAGGCAAGGGCGCGGAGGGTGCCGACCTGTTGATCGAGGTCAGCTTTCGACCCCATCCCATCTATACAATCGACGGGCGCGATCTTTACGTGACCCTGCCCGTCACCCCGTGGGAGGCCGCGCTGGGTGGGAAAGTTCCCATGCCAACCCCGACAGGCACAGTTGACCTGACTATTCCGCCCGATGCGCGACAGGGCCAGAAGTTACGGCTAAAGGGCCGCGGGATGGCCGCCGCGCAAAAAGGCGACCTCTACGCGATCCTGCAAATCGTGAACCCGTCCAAACTCTCACCAGAGGCCCGTGACCTTTATCAGCAGTTGGCCAAGGCGCAGCCCTACAATCCCCGATCGAAACTAGGAGTATAGTGCAATGAAAAAAGCTAGTCCTCGCAGCACACATGTTGAAGTGATCGAAACGCTATCCTTGTCAGAACTGACGATGTTCTGCGACACAAATGCAGATTGGGTGGTCAAGCTTGTCGAACATGGTGTTGTCACACCAGTCGCAGAAGCGACACCCGAGTGGGAATTCGCACCCAAGCACATCGCCCGCGCCCGCAAAGCCGCACGCCTGATGCGTGATCTGGGGCTGAACGTGGCGGGCGTGGCCCTTGTTCTGGATCTGATTGAGGAACGCGACAGGCTTGCCCGCAGGCTGGCGATGATGGGGGGATAGGAAAGGCCCCGCATCAAGGCCGTCACTTGTCAGGCGGCCAAGGACGGATTGGCGGCGGCCAGATATTCGCTGAGCACCGCGTCATATTCGGGATCCTGTGACGCGATGTGCAGAACTGCGCGCAGCATCCCCGCCTTGGCGCCGCAATCGAAACGTTCGCCCGAGAAGCGCAAGCCTGCCAAGCCTACCGTGCCTGCGCCCGTATTGATCGCATCTGTCAGCTGGATTTCATTGCCAGCACCGGGCGGCTGGGTTGCCAGAACATCAAAGATCGACGGATCAAGCACATAGCGCCCGACAACCGCATCAAGCGATGGCGCATCTTCGGGTACCGGCTTTTCCACCATACCATCTGCTTTGAGCAGATTGGCGTCTTGTCCGGTGACCGACAGGATACCGTATTTACTGGTTTCTTCAGCCGCGACCGGCATTGTCGCTACCAGATGGCCGCTGGCGCCCGCCGCGTAAGCCTCGATCATTTCGCCAATGCAGCCTTTGCCGAGGATTAAATCATCAGGCAGGATCACAGCGACCGGGCCGGGCAAAA
>NZ_DASYOK010000356.1:0-7976 GCF_036007805.1 Yoonia sp. | reverse complement strand
AGCGTGCCGTTCATCAGGAACTTCTGGAATTCCTCGGCGATCACGCGTTCGGCGTGGAAATTCATCGTCAGGTAGGGATCATCCCAGTTCCCGGTGATGCCCAGACGCTTGAATTCCTCGCGCTGGATATCAACCCAGCCTTCGGCGAACTTGCGGCATTCCTGACGGAAATCGACGACGTTCACATCATCCTTGTCGCGGCCCTTGGCGCGGTATTGTTCCTCGATCTTCCATTCGATGGGCAGACCGTGGCAATCCCAACCGGGTACATAGCGGGCATCGCGGCCCATCATCTGCTGGCTGCGCACAACCATATCCTTGAGGATCTTGTTCAGCGCGTGGCCGATGTGCAGATGCCCGTTGGCATAGGGTGGGCCATCGTGGAGGGTGAAAGGTTTGCGCCCTTCGGCCTTTTCACGCAGGCGGTCATAGACGCCGATCTGCGCCCAGCGTTCCAGCCACTCGGGCTCGCGCTTGGGCAATCCGGCGCGCATGGGAAAATCGGTGCGGGGCAGGTTCAGGGTTTGTTTATAGTCGGGTGTTTCGGCGCACATGGGTGGCGTCCTTTAGCAGTCATATGGAATTATCACGTTGGATCGGTGCGCGCACGCTGACACCTTTTCCCGGCAGGCGTGAAAGGTTTCAGGCCGCCGGGCAAATAATGCTTATGATCATCTGCCGCAACATGAGTGCGCTTATAGGCCCAGCTTTCAAAAGGGTAAAGCACGACTTGGCACGGATTAGCGGCAGTAGGACCCGCTGCGATAGCGCGCTGTGTCAAAATGAAAGTGATCGCGATGAAAGCGGTTCGCCTCGGGGCCAAGCACTGTCCCGAATGGCCCGCACGCCGCCCGCCACATTGCCCGCAATTGCGCGCCGTGATCTGCAGAATCCCAATCGGTCAGGAGGGTCATTTCACTCCCATCGCGCAACTGTATGCCTGCAATATCAATGGCACGTCCAAAGGCATGTTCCGACAGCCGCCCACCCGGTTGGTTGTTGCGCGTCCGGCAGGCAAAGTGTGAAACAATACGCAAAGAGGACACGCCACCACCCTCGCCGCCCACCGCAGGCACGACACCGCGCTCGACCCACGTATTCAGCGCACGCGCCGTGCGGCAATCAATCGTCGGCTGCGGCCTGAGCGAGACACCGGCGACAGAGCGCAGTTTCACCGCATCCGTCACCCCGCAGGCCCCTGCCCCATTGATCGTGCCCACCACCGTGCCTTGGATCGCAGGGTTGCCGCAGACCTGCCCGCGCGCCCGTGCAAGACGCCGTTCTTCCGCTGCGGCTTCGATAGACGCAGGCCGTACCGCAGGGCGCAGAGACAGCGCGATGGCATTCGGGCTAAAGGCGAAAAGGTTGCGTTCAGCGCGGAACAATGGCCGCGTCTGCGCGCCATGTTCCAGAAGCGGACGCTCACTCGGGCGCGCAACTGGTCTGACGACGTTTTCTGGCGGTGCTTCTGAAACGGCGCGCGCCACGGGGCGGACAATATCCTGCGCGAACACAGGGCCAGACAGGACCATGGCGATGCAGAGGATCGCCCAACGCGTCACTCTTTGCGCACTTTCACGCGGCCAAAATCGGGTGCATCCGTATCCTGACCCGCTTCAATAATGCCCCGCCGAATTGCGCGGGTGCGAGTGAAATAATCATGCAAGTGATCCCCGTCCCCTTGGCGGATGGCCCGTTGCAGCGCGAATAATTCTTCGGTGAAACGCCCCAGTATTTCCAGAGTCGCTTCTTTGTTGTTCAGGAACACATCACGCCACATCACAGGATCAGAGGCGGCGATGCGGGTGAAATCGCGGAAACCGGCGGCAGAGTATTTGATGACTTCACTATCGGTCACACGGCGCAGATCATCGGCCACACCGACCATCGTGTAGGCAATCAGGTGCGGCGTGTGGCTGGTCACAGCGAGCACCAGATCGTGGTGTTCGGCATCCATTTCGTCAATCAATGCGCCCATACCGCGCCACAGGTCAATCAGCCGGTCAATGGCGGCACGGTCGGACCCTTCAACCGGAACAATGATGCAGAAACGGTTTTCAAAAAGCTCGGCAAAGCCAGAGCGCGGCCCGGAATGTTCGGTGCCCGCCAGCGGGTGCGCAGGGACAAAGTGTACGCCCTCGGGGATATGCGGACCAACGGCCTCGATCACCGTGCTTTTGACCGAACCGACATCACTGACCGTGGCACCTTGTTTCAGGACCGGAGCGATTTCCTGCGCGACGCTTTCCATGGCGCCGACCGGCACGCAGAGCACGACAAGGTCCGCATCTTTGGCGGCCTCTGCTGCCGTGTCATAGACACGATCGCAAAGCCCGATCTCGCGCGCCGTTTCCCGGGTTGCAGCGGACCGTGCGTAACCAACAATTTCACCGGCCAGCCCCGCGCGGCGCATGGCGTGGCACATGGATGAGGCAATCAGGCCAAGCCCGATCAGCGCAACGCGGTCGTAAATCCGGGCCATCACTTGGCCCCTTTGAACTGCGCAATCGCATGGGCCACGCGGCGACAGGCGCTTTCATCACCGATCGTAATCCGCAGGCAATGCGGCAGGCCGTAACCTGCGACACGGCGCACAATGATCCCATTTGCACGCAGATGCGCGTCACAGGCCGTCGCCTCGGCCTCATCGGCAAACCGTGCAAGGATAAAATTGGCGGTGGAAGTATCAGACGGCACGCCCAGTTCGGCAAGTGCATTAGCCAGCCAGTCGCGCCATTTGGCGTTCTCAACGCGGCATTTTTCGGTATGCGCCGTATCGCGCACCGCCGCTTCCGCGGCAGCGAGTGCGGCTGAAGAAAGATTGAAAGGCCCTCTGATGCGGTTGAGCACATCAATGATCGCCTGAGGCCCGTAGCCCCAACCCACACGCATCCCGCCGAGACCATAGATTTTCGAAAACGTGCGCGACATGAAGACATTCTCGCGGGCTTCGACCAAGGCTTTGCCAGCATCGAACCCATCGACAAATTCCGCATATGCGCCGTCCAGCACCAAAAGCGCTTGCGGCGGAAGACCCTCGGCCAGACGTGCCACCTCGGCGCTGCCGATCATCGTGCCCGTGGGGTTGGCCGGATTGGCAATAAAGACCAGTTTCGTCTTGTCCGTGCAGGCCGCAAGGATCGCATCCACATCCACGACGCGCTCGTTCTCGGGGACCACGACAGGGGTTGCGCCACAGGCGTGGGCATAGATCGGATACATGGAAAAACCATGCTCGGTAAAGACAACCTCATCACCGGGGCCGGCGTAGGCCTCGGCCAGAAGTTTCAGGACATCGCCAGAACCAACGCCGCAGAAAATACGCTCGGCATCGACATGCCAGACCTCTGCAATGGCGGCACGCAGCTTGGCGTGGTCGGTTGGCGGGTAGCGGTGCAGATCATGGGTTGCCCTTACGATCGCCTCTTTGACGGCGTCGCTTGGACCTAAAGGATTTTCGTTTGACGACAGCTTGAGCACATTGCTGACGCCGTCCAGATGCGCATCGCCACCTTTGTAAAGTGCGATGTCCAGAATGCCCGGTTGGGGTTGAATGCCGTCCGCCATGAAAGTCCGTTCCCGTCTCGTTTCGCCCGTTCTATCGCCCCGCTGGATGCAACGCCAGTAGATTGGTGGGCCCTACAAATGAAAAGGCCGCCCCGGATCGGAGCGGCCTTGAAACATGTGCTCCGGCATATCGCCGAAGAATTGCCAAGATTAGTTCTTGGCGTAGAATTCGACGACGAGGTTTGGTTCCATCGTGACCGGATATGGCACATCGCCAAGGCCCGGTGTGCGTACGAAAGTCGCTGTCATCTTGTTATGGTCGACGTCCATGTAATCAGGCACATCGCGCTCTGGCAGTTGGGATGCAACCAGAACCAGCTCAAGCTGCTTGGACTTCTGGCGCACTTCGATCACGTCACCTTCTTTTACGCGGTAGGACGGGATGTTCACACGCTGGCCGTTTACTGTGACGTGGCCGTGGTTCACGAACTGGCGTGCAGCAAAAACTGTTGGCACGAATTTGGCGCGGTAGACAACGGCGTCCAGACGACGCTCGAGCAGACCGATAAGGTTTTCACCTGTATCGCCTTTGACACGTTCGGCTTCGCCATAAATGCGGCGGAACTGCTTTTCGGTGAGGTCGCCATAGTAGCCCTTCAGCTTTTGCTTCGCGCGCAGCTGTGTCCCGAAGTCGGACAGTTTGCCCTTGCGGCGCTGACCGTGCTGGCCGGGGCCATATTCACGACGGTTGACCGGTGATTTTGGACGACCCCAGATGTTCTCGCCCATCCGGCGGTCAATTTTGTACTTGGCAGCGGTACGTTTAGTCATACGCTGATCTCCTTCTTTTATATTGCGAAGGGCGTTGTCCTTTCCCCGGATTTTGCCGGAGCGACAGGGTTCCGCTTGCGCGGGCCACCAACACCAATGAATGAGCGGCTTATAAAGCGGCTGCATGAGGTGTCAACGACGAAACAACATATTCATCTTCTGTTATCCGAACGACTTGGGAATGTACTAATTAAGACGAATTCTCGACAAAGGTGTACTATATGAGGTATAGTGGGGCAGTAAGATGGATCGGTGTTGCCAGTGAGTATTGTGTTCGTGTTCATGAGTTTTGTGGCAATTTGGCTTTTTGGTCATCAATTGGTGCGGCGCCGCTTCGCCAAACTGGATCATCAACTTGCTGACCGGTATCTCACAACATTTGCTGCCCCAACCCATGACGATCCACAACAAAGCCTGATGGCGCTTTGTGTTGATCTGATGCGCAGGGAAACCTGTGAGGTGCCTTTTGATCAGTTGACCGCACAAGAAAAGAAGATGGTCCTGCATGCCCATGCGGTTGAAGAGTTGCCCTCGTGGATGTCGCGCTATGCATCTTACGGACTGTCCAGGGCCGGGCGTGAACTGATTGGCAAACTGCGCGATATCAAATCGTCACGGCCCGAGCGGCCCAAGCAATATTTTGGTGCGATAAAGCGCCAACAGCAATTGCGTTCCCGCGTCTAAAGAGTGACACCTGCGACTATGTCGCAGCCCCAGCTTTCAAATCATCCACTGCATTTCGCCGCCGCCTTTGGCACGGGCGGATTGTTGTCCTTTATGGTGCTCTTCAATGGCACATTGGCAGCCTTTGGGTCGCTGTTCTTTGCATCATGGGTGCCCCATCTGACGGGCAGTGTCGCGGCGCTGTTATTTTTGCTGGTCTTGCGTCCAAAACGTGCGCAGGTAGCGCGCCCGCCGCTCTGGGTCTATCTTGGCGGCGTGTCTGGGGCGGTAACGGTGATGTTGACATCAGCCACGCTGAATTCAGCACTGGCTCTGTCAGGGACCATTGCGCTTGGGCTGGCGGGCCAAATGGTGTTTAGCCTTTTTGCCGATATGCGCGGGTTGTTCGGCCTGCCCAAGCGGATGCCGGTGCGGCGCGATTTTGTGGCCTTGGCGCTGATCATCGCGGGCAGTCTGATCCTGATCTTTTTTGGCAGCAGCACATGATCTTTTTTGCTGCCCTCGCCATTCTGGCCGGCGTTCTGGTGTCACTCAGCCGCCAGATCAACGGGCGGCTGGCACTCTCGACCTCGGCGATGGAATCGTCGTTCTGGAACCATCTGGTGGGGCTGGTCTTTATCACCTGTGTGGCGCTGGCGGTGGGCGGGTTATTCGCGGGCGAACCAGCACAGGCTCCATGGTGGGCCTATCTGGGCGGGCCTGTGGGCGTTGTCTTTATTGCCGCCGGCAGTTGGTTGATCGCAAGAATCGGGGCGGCCCAGACCGCGCTGATGATCATCGCCGGGCAGATGATTTCAGGTGTGGTACTGGACATCATTATGGGCGCGCCCGGAAATCTTTGGGCGCGCACATTGGGGGTCGCGTTGATCCTTGCGGGCATGTGGGTCGCGCAAGGGCGCAAGCCTTAGGTATCCTTGCGATCATCCACCACGCCAAGGGCGGCCACGCCGGAGTTGCCCAGTTCCACCGTCGCGAAAGGCCCGCCGATGCACAGATTGGCTAGGTCCTTGTTGTCCAGCGGCGGGGTGTCGGCAAAGACCGCTTTGGCAAAAACCTCGGCGTTGTCTTTGGGGCGATAGCCCAGATGGCCCGCCTTGCTGTTATCCACCACCGCGCGGTCGTTGTTAGAGATGCCGTAAACCACAGTGAATCCTACCACGGGGCTGTCGATAGACCGTTCCACCAGATGGATCAGATCGTCATAAGACAGCCAAGTGCCGATGCTGCGCGCGTTTGTGGCCTGCGCACAGGAGAAGATGCGCATGCAGACGCTTTCCACCCCGCGCTTGTCCCAGTAGAGGCTCGCCAGATCCTCGCAAAAGCATTTGGCCAGCCCATAGTAGGTGTCAGGGCGGTGGGGGGCGTCCAATCCAATGGTGTCGGTTTTCAGGTGCATGCCCACCGCATGGACGGAACTGGCATAGACTACGCGCTTGACGCCGCAACGATAGGCGGCCTCCCAGACGTTATAGGCACCGATGATGTTGGATTGCAGGATATCGTCCCAAGGGGCCTCATCACCGATGGCCCCGAAATGGACGACCATATCGGCCCCTTTGATGACCTCAAGCATAGCATCAAGGCTGGAAAGATCGGCCTGCACATAGCTTTCGCCGGGATAGAGCTTGCCGATATCATCGGCTAAGTCGGTGCTGACCAGCTCATCGCACATCTTTGTCAGCGGCTCGCGCAGGTATGATCCAAGACGGCCCGCGGCCCCTGTGAGAACAAGTTTTTTCATGTGTTTTCCTTTTCTGTCGCTGCGCGCATCTGCGCCAGCAATGCATCGGCCCCTTTGGCCAGCAAATTCGTATCCGTGCCGCAGGCCACAAACGTGAACCCGTCAGAGAGCAGCTTTGCCGCGAACGCAGGGTCCGTCACCAATGTGCCCACAGGGATGCCCGCATCCATCAACTTGCGCGCCGCAGGCAGGATCAGATCCCAGACCTCCTGCGACATGTGTTTGCCGAGTAGCCCCATATCCGCTGCAATATCGGCGGGTCCGAAAAAGACACCATCCACCCCACCGACCTGACCAATATCTAACGCCTGCGCCACAGCCGCACGGGTTTCGACCTGCACCAGCACAGCTGTTTCATCGCCTGCTCTGGCATAATAATCGGTGATCCGCCCAAAGTTGTTGGCGCGGATGGACCCTGCGACACCGCGCACGCCTTGGGGTGGATAGCGACAGGCGGCGACTGCGGCCTGCGCTTCCTGCACCGACTGGACCATCGGGAACAGCAGCCCCGGTGCGCCCATATCCAACAGGCGTTTCACCATCACAGCGTCGTTCCACGGCGGGCGCACGATGGCGGTTGATCCATGTGCCGCGATTGCCTGCAATTGGCCCAGAACAGTCGCCATATCGCTGGGTGCGTGCTCCATATCGACCAAGAGCCAATCATAGCCCGCACTTGCGACCACCTCGGCGGCATAATTGTGCGATAGGCTGATCCACAGCCCGATTTGCGGACGGCCCGCACGGATTGCGGCCAGAAAGGCGTTGGGCGCCATCTTCATATCACGGCCTTTTCGACAAAGCGGGCGCCTTGCGCGATGCGGGTAAAGTTCAACGGGCTCAGATCAAGCGTGCGGTATTCCCCATAAGTGATCAATTCCGCCGTGCCGCGCCCGATAGCAGGGGATTGCTGCAAGCCGTGCCCCGAGAACCCGTTCACAAAGATAAAATTCTCCACACGGTCATGTGCCCCCAAAATCGCGTTCTGGTCGAAGGTGTTGTAAGCGTAATGCCCGACCCATGAATTGCGCAGCTTGATCGCCTCGAACTGAGGTATACGGGTGGCGAGGATCGGCCAGACCTTGTCTTCCCAGATGCTATGATCAGCGTCAAAATCGGCATAATCGACAGGCCCGTCGTCATCGGGCGGACAGCCTGCCATATAATAGGCGCCGTCAGTGCGCATATGCACGCCAGAGGGATCAATCGTCAG
>NZ_DASYOK010000355.1:0-6182 GCF_036007805.1 Yoonia sp. | reverse complement strand
GCGTTTGGGCAAGCCGATTGTCGCGTTGAAAACCGGCAAATCCGAACAGGCGCAAAGGGCCGCGATTTCGCACACCGCTTCGCTTGCGGGCAGCGATGCGGGTGCTGATGCGCTTTTTAATCGTCTGGGGATCGGGCGGGTGTCGTCACTCTCGGCCTTTCTCGAGACTCTCAAGCTTTTGCATATTGTGGGGCCTTTGGGCGAAGCCACGGTCGCCTCAATGTCGTGTTCGGGTGGTGAGGCCAGCCTGATGGCTGATATGGCGCTTGGGCGGTCGATCTCGTTTCCGCCGCTTTCGGCGTCGCAACAGGTCGATTTGCGAAACACCCTCGGGCCAATCGTGGCGTTAGCCAATCCATTGGACTATCATACCTTTATCTGGGGCAACGAAGACGCGATGGCCGCCACATTTTCCGCCATGATGTCACCGGACATGGCGCTGGGTGTCGTGATCCTTGATTTCCCGCGCCCTGACCGCTGCACAGCCCCTGCGTGGGACTTGGTGCTGAATGCCGTAGAACGCGCGCAGGCGCAGACAGGACGGCCCATTGCGGTGCTGAGCTCGCTGGTTGAGAACATGCCCGAGGATGTTGCGATTGATCTTGTCGCGCGCGGTATCCTGCCGCTTTGCGGCATGCCCGAGGCGATTGAGGCGATCGCGGTCGCGGCGTGTGTCGGCAAACCTAAGGGGGCCGGGCTGTTTGTGCCGCCTGTGGTGCAGCCTGCAAAGACACTGAGTGAGACCGAAGCAAAGCAGGTCTTGAAGGGCTATGGCCTGCCGGTCCCGCGGTCGGAATACGTCACAAACATCAAAGGGCTTGCAGATGCGGGGCAGGTGGTTGGCTTTCCTGTTGTTCTGAAGGGTACCGGTGTCGCCCATAAGACCGAGGCGGGCGCAGTTGTTGTTGGAATCGCTGACCAGGCGGCTTTGCTGCGTGCCGCAAAGGCAATGCCGACGGCAACATTTCTGGTCGAACAGATGATCACCGATGTGATCGTCGAGCTTCTTGTTGGTGTCGTGCTTGATCCGGCGCATGGCTATGTGCTGACACTTGCGGCGGGCGGGACCTGGGCGGAAATTCTGGACGACAGTACGAGCCTGATCCTGCCCGTTGATGCCGGTGACATTAAGCAGGCGCTTAATGAATTGCGGATTGCACCTGTCCTGAACGGCTATCGCGGCGCGCCTGCGGTCGATGTCCAAGCGATCATTGACGCGGTGCTGGCGGTGCAGTCCTATGTCATGACACAGACGCCGATAGAAATAGAAATCAACCCGCTGATGTGTGGCCCAAAAGGGGCCGTCGCGGCGGACGCGTTGATCACAACAGGAGAACGCCATGACTGACGGCCCTATCAAGACAACCCGCGACGGGTATATCCTTGAAGTGACGCTGGACCGGCCCAAAGCGAACGCGATTGATCTAGCCACCAGCCGGATCATGGGCGAGGTCTTTGCTGATTTCCGCGATAATCCTGACCTGCGTGTGGCGATTGTCACCGGTGCAGGCGAGAAGTTCTTTTGCCCGGGCTGGGATTTGAAGGCGGCCGCCGAGGGTGATGCAGTTGATGGCGACTATGGCAAGGGTGGCTTTGGCGGGCTGCAGGAATTGCCGCGTATGAATAAACCGGTGATCATGGCGATCAACGGGATTTGCTGTGGGGGCGGGCTGGAGCTGGCACTGTCGGGCGATATTCTTTTGGCGGCTGAACATGCCACTTTTGCCCTTCCTGAAATCCGCTCCGGCACCGTGGCTGATGCAGCGTCCTGCAAGTTGCCCAAGCGGATTCCCTATCACATTGCGATGGAGATGCTCTTGACAGGGCGATGGATCGACGCCGAAGAGGCCGCCCGCTGGGGGCTGATCAACCGCGTGGTTCCGGCGGATCAGTTGATGGATGAAGCGCGCAAGATGGCAGCACTTATCGCGTCGGGGCCGCCGCTTGTTTATGCCGCGCTTAAGGAAGTGGTGCGTGAGGCGGAAGACATGAAATTTCAGGACGCGATGAATCGGATCACCAAGAGCCAGTTCGCCACTGTTGAGACCCTTTACAACTCGGAGGATCAGCGCGAAGGCGCGCGTGCATTCGCCGAAAAGCGTGATCCGGTTTGGAAGGGACGATAGAATATTAATATAAAACAGTATCTTAAATTTTCTCCGACAAAAATGATCAGGATATATTGCATATCCTGACAAATTTTGTCAGTTTCCGCGCATTAACTCCAACCCTCGCAAGGATGAAGATCATGCGCACACTACTGAGAAACTCACTCTTCCTGTCGGCGGCCCTGACAATTTCGGCCCCATCCGTCTACGCCCAAAGCGATGCTGGCGAAGTGAACCTCTATTCCTCACGTCACTATGACACTGACGAGCGGCTCTATTCGGACTTCACCGAGCTGACAGGCATCACGGTGAACCGGATTGAGGCAAACGCCGACGAATTGATCGCGCGGATGCAGGCAGAGGGTGCGAACTCGCCTGCTGATATCCTGATGACCGTTGACACCTCGCGTCTTGCACGTGCCAAAGAGGCCGGTCTGTTGCAAACGATTGATAGCGATATCCTCGAGGCCCGCATTCCCGATTACCTGCAGGACGCCGACAACCAGTGGTTTGGCTTCAGCCAGCGTGCGCGCATCATCTTCTATGATAAAAACCGCGTCGCAAACCCACCGCTGGACTATGTTTCGCTCGCTGACCCCGCATATGAGGGGATGGTCTGTCACCGGTCGTCCACCAACGTCTATTCACAGACATTGCTATCGGCTGTGATTGAAAACTACGGTGAAGAGGCCGCGACCGCTTGGGCGCAAGGTTTCGTCAACAACTTTGCGCGTGACCCACAGGGCGGCGATACTGACCAATTGCGTGGTCTGGTGTCTGGTGAATGTGATATTGCTATCTCGAACACCTACTACTTTGCCCGCGCCCTGCGCACGGACGTTGACGGTCTGGACGCTGATGCGCTTGCAAACATTGGCTGGGTCTTCCCTGCGCAGAACGCCGAAGGCGCGCATATGAACCTGTCAGGTGGTGGTGTCGCTGTGAACGCACCGAACCGCGACAATGCGATCAAGTTCCTTGAGTATCTCGCTTCTGATCGCGCACAGCAGTACTTCAGCGCAGGCAACGACGAATATCCTGCGGTCCCCGGTGTTGGGCTGTCACCTTCTGTCGCTGCCATGGGTCTTTTCCGCTCCGACGCGGTTGATCTGAGCGCCGTTGCAGAAAACCTGCCTGCAGCACAGCAGATCTTCAATCAGGTCGGTTGGGAGTAAATCCTACCACTCACGTCTCCAAGGGCGCCTCGCAAGGGGCGCCCTTTTTTGTGCGCGTCAGGCGCGGCCCGTGCCGATCTTGCGGCACAGCAGGATCACAGGGATCAACCCGATTGCCGCAATGACAAGGCTGGGCACCGCCGCACCCTCAAGCCGTTCATCCGAGGCCAACCGGTAAGCCTGTACCGCGAGCGTGTCAAAGTTGAAGGGCCGCATGATGAGGGTTGCGGGCAATTCCTTCATCACATCGACAAAGACGATCAAGCCTGCGGTCAAAAGGCTGGTGCGCAACAGGGGCATATGGACCCGTCTGACCAGACCGGGAATGTCTTGGCCCAAGGTGCGGGCTGCTGCATCCATATTGGGTGCAACCGACGCAATTCCACCCTCATATGCGCCAATGGCCGCGGCAAGGAACCGGATCATATAGGCGGAAATCAACAGCCAGATCGAGCCCGTAAACAAAAGCCCTGTCGAGATATCGAAAGTAGCGCGCATCCAGCTATCAAGCGCGTTGTCAAAGGCCGCAAACGGCACCAAGAGCCCAACGGCGATAACGCCACCCGGCACAGCATAGCCGATCCGTGCGAGATAGAGGGACGTACCGGTCAGGCGGCTTGTGCTGACACGGTGCAGGGTGCCGAGGATCAGGGCCGCAAGCACCGTAAGGACCGCAGCGATGCCAGCAAGGGTGAGCGAATTACGGATAAAGCCCAGATAGCGTGGGCTCAGCAGATCTTGCTGCGATCCGGCCGCCATCACGCTCAGTGCGATAACAGGCAGGACAACGCCAAGCAAAACAGGCGTGAGGCAGAACAGGAACGCACCGAGCTTTTGTCCCCTGCTCAGCGTAAGCCGCTGCAAAGGCGCGTTGCGCCTGCCGCTGGTATATTTTGCGTTGCCTCGACTGGACCGTTCCAGCATCACAAGAAGCAGCGCAAAGCTCAGCAGTCCCAACGCCAGTTGCGCCGCCGCTGCGCGATCCGCCAGTGAAAACCAACTGGTGTAAATGCCCACCGCGAAGGTTTGCACGCCAAAATAGGCCACCGTGCCGAAATCCGCGATCGTCTCCATCGCGACCAGCATTACGCCCGAGGCAATCGCCGGTCGCGCCATGGGCAGCGACACATGCATGAACGCCGAGAAAGGCGAGCGGCCCAGAACCCGCGCGGCCAGAAATGTGCTTGATCCTTGCGCCGCAAATGCGGCCCGCGCCAAAAGATAGACATAAGGATATAGCACGAGGGTCAGCATCATCGCTGCGCCACCCAGCGAGCGGATTTCAGGGAACCAATAGTCGCGTGGTCCCCATCCCGTCAGATCGCGCAGCAAGGTTTGTACGATCCCGGGATGGTCAAGAACATGCGTATAGCCGTAGGCCAGCACATAGGCCGGAAAGGCCAGAGGCAGGGCCAGCGCAATTTCCATCCAGCGCCGCCCGGGAAAATCGGTCATGGTGACAAGCCATGCGGCACCTGCGCCAATAAATGCAGCCCCTGCCATGACCAGCGCCACGAGGATCAGTGTGGTGATTGTGTAGCGTCCCAGGACCGTTTCGGCCAAATGGTTCAGCGTATCGAAAGATCCGGTCAATGCCGCTGCGACAACGCCGATGTAAGGCACGATACAAACAAGCATCACAAACACGGCGATCCCCCTGAAAAGGGAGGTCAGTGCGGGCCTGTGTGACGGTTTGTTTGCGCGTGATTGTTCCATAGCCTGCACCTAAACGAAAGCGGGGCAGAGGAGCAAGCGATAGGGGCGCGTCCTTGCTTCGCAATCGTGTCATCTGCGGTATGTTGCTTTGTGGCTTAGTTGCAGAAATCACATTTAAGTATGTGGCCAACAGTGGTGCAAAATGATTGTATGTAAGCGACCCTGCGATTTATCCGATGGAATGGACCCGACATGCGCATACTTTTGGCCACCGCACTGATGACCCTGCTCCCGTTCGGGGCAGTCGCGCAGACCGTGTCTGATGAGGACATCAAAGCGCTGGCGCTTGACGCAATCCGCGAAAACCCGCAGATCATCATGGAGGCAATCGCGCTGATCGAAGAGCAGCGCAGCGCAGCGCAGGCGGCCGCACAGGCCGAAATCTTGCTCCGCCAGCGTGCGTTTCTTGAAAACGATCCAAACGCGCCCTTCGTCGGCAATCCTGATGCCGGGACCGTGATTGTGGAATTCTTTGACTACAACTGTCCCTACTGCAAACGCGCTGCCGGTGATGTGAAGGCGCTTCTTGCAGCCGATGACGATGTGCGCGTCGTCTACCGTGAATGGCCTATCTTGGGAGAGGGGTCTGTTCTTGCCTCGCGGGCTGCACTTGCAGCGCGCAATCAGGGCAAATACGAAGAAATGCATTGGGGTTTGATGGAAATGCGCGGACGTGCCGAAGAGGCATCTATCTTCGCATTGGCGCGGTCCATTGGGTTGGATGTCGCGCAACTGCGCGAGGACATGCAGAGCGACGACGTGACTGGCCACATTGCCGCCTCTGACCAGTTGGCGCAGAACCTCGGCTTTACCGGCACACCGGCATTTGTGATTGGCGATGCTTTGGTTCCTGGCGCGATCCCGCTGGCAGAGCTTCAGCAATACGTCGCAGAAGCCCGCGCCGTAGAATAACCTGATTGCCCCTTGACCTTCCAGTGAGTGGAAGCCCTATGTAGAGTGTCTACCAAAGGTGGCACTCTATGACACAAAGCTCTCTCACACTCCAAATCTCGAAACTTTCTTGCGGATCTTGCATCGCGCGGGCCGAAAACGCCCTGCGCGCCGTTGATGGCGTTGGCGAGGTGGCGGTGAACCTCGCTTCGGAAAGCGCTGTGGTCGGATTTGACGCGCCGGCAACCCCTGCCAAAATGACGGAGGCTCTTGCGACCGCAGGCTACCCTGC
>NZ_DASYOK010000354.1:0-3221 GCF_036007805.1 Yoonia sp. | reverse complement strand
GCTTCAAAGACCACGGCGCGAGCAAGGCCTCTGTGATGACCACGACACATCCGGCCTTTGCGCAGGCGCGCAAGGCGCTCTCGGATGAATGGCCGAACGCAGCGGCCTTTACCGGCGGCGGCGGGTCGATCCCGATTGCGGGGCACTTCAAGGAAATCCTCGACATGGACACGATGCTGATCGGTTTTGGCAAAGACGATGACGGGCTGCATTCCCCCAACGAGAAATTCGATCTTTCGTCCTTTCACAAAGGCATCCGCAGCTGGGCACGGATCCTGCACGCAATGACAAGCTAACAAAGGTGGGGGCATGATCCGTTTGACATGCCCCCGCATTCGCCCATGATGGCACCATGAGCAACACTTCACGCCCCCCGTATATGAGCACATCCCCCTACCATCCGGCTTCTGACCGTTATGACAAAATGGTCTACCGCCGCTGTGGCAATTCGGGTGTGCAACTTCCCGCCATCAGCCTTGGCCTGTGGCACAACTTCGGCGAGGACACGCCGCACGCCACCAAGCGCGCCATGTGCCAGACGGCGTTTGATCTGGGGATCACGCATTTTGATCTGGCCAATAACTACGGCCCACCCGCAGGATCGGCAGAAGAGGCCTTTGGCGACATCCTCAAGACCGACTTCAACGGCCACCGCGACGAACTGATCATTTCAAGCAAAGCAGGCTACGACATGTGGCCCGGCCCTTACGGCGAATGGGGGTCGCGCAAATACCTGATCGCCTCCTGCGACCAGTCACTTAAACGGATGGGGCTGGATTATGTCGATATCTTTTATTCGCACCGTTTCGATCCCGACACCCCGCTGGAAGAGACTATGGGCGCGCTTGATCATATCGTGCGCTCAGGCCGCGCGCTCTATGCTGGCATCTCGAGCTACAATTCCCAACGCACCCGCGAGGCGGTGGCCATCCTCAAAGAGCTTGGCACCCCCTGCCTGATCCATCAGCCGTCCTACAACCTGCTGAACCGCTGGGTGGAACATGACGGGCTCTTGGATACACTGGATGATCTGGGCGTTGGCTCCATCGCCTTCACACCGTTGGCGCAAGGCATCCTGACGTCAAAATATCTGGGCGGCATTCCCGAAGGCAGCCGTGCGACACAAGGCAAATCGCTGCTTGACGGCATGATCAATGAAAACTCACTGGCAAGTGTGCGCGCGCTGAACGACATGGCACAAGCACGGGGGCAAACCCTTGCGCAAATGGCCCTCGCATGGGTCCTGCGCGGCGGTCGCGTGACCACGGCCCTGATCGGTGCGTCACGGCCCGAACAGATCATTGATTGCGCAGGTGCCATCGACAACCTCGACTTTACCGAAGCCGAGCTGAAACAGATCGACGAGATCAGTTCCGAGGAAGCGATCAACCTCTGGGCCCGCTCGTCGGAACTGGAATAAGCGCGCGTCAAAAAGAAGGTGGGCCATGACCCACCTTTTGAGCAGCAACTTGGGAAAATGGCGCGGTTGACGGGGCTCGAACCCGCGACCCCCGGCGTGACAGGCCGGTACTCTAACCAACTGAGCTACAACCGCGCGTAGGGGGCGGAATAGTCGCGGATGCGCGGGGCGTCAACGCCAAATCTTCATCGCCGCGCGGTTTTTCCCAAATGGCCCGACAGAATTTACAACTTGTTCAGAATTGACCGCGCACGGTGCGTTAATTTGCCCGGATCGACGCATCTGTATGCACAGGTTGTGTACGCATTGTGTACTGCTTCTGCACGGGGCTTTCGCCAAGAAAACATAGGGGAAACGCAACCAAACATCATCCTGCGCCAAAGGCGATGCATGACGACCTGATCTGGTAGGGGAAAGGCAGTGGCGCGGTTGACGGGGCTCGAACCCGCGACCCCCGGCGTGACAGGCCGGTACTCTAACCAACTGAGCTACAACCGCGCATCTGCTTGTCCAGCAAGCGCTGAACGTGCGCTGCTTCTAAGTGCGCAAACCCGCCCCGTCAAGCGCCCTTAACGCTCAGGCAGCGGAATAAATTCCGCGTCATCACCGGGGGGCAATTGAAAGCGGCCATTCTGCCAATCTCCCTTGCGCCAGGCCTCTTTGGCCTCCTCAATGCGTTCCTTGCTCGACGCCACAAAATTCCACCAGATATAACGGTCGCCTTCCATGGTCGCCCCACCCAGCAACATCACACGGGCCCCCCAAGGCCCCGCTTTCATGCTGATCCGGTCACCGGGACGGAAGGTGACCATCTTGCCCTGATCAAACACCTGCCCTGCGATTTCTACTTCACCTTCAAGCACATAGGCCCCACGGTCTTCGTGGTTGTCCGGCAGCGGCATGGCCGCAAAAGGTTCCAGCACCGCGTCGAGGTAGAACATTTCAGACGGCGTCTCGACCGGCGCGCGTTCACCGTAAGCCTCGCCCATAATCAGGCGCACCTGCTTGCCCTCGCCTTCCATGAAGGGCAATTCCGCCTTGGGCGCATGGATAAAACCCGCTTCGCGATCCTCGGCCCCTTTGGGCAGCGCGATCCATGACTGGATGCCAAACATCCGCTGCGGTTTCATCCGCTGGATTCCATCAATGCGTTCCGAATGGGTGATCCCGTGACCCGCCACCATCAGGTTCACATCGCCCGCTTCGATCCATTGATCCGTCCCCAGACTATCACGGTGATGAATGGTCCCGCTATGCAGATAGGTGACGGTGGCCAGACCGATATGGGGATGCGGGCGCACATCAATGCCCTCGCCCGTCAGAAACTCGGCAGGGCCCATTTGATCGAAGAAAATAAAGGGTCCAACCATCTGCCGGCGGGGTGCGGGCAAAGCGCGGCGCACTTCAAACCCACCCAGATCACGAGCACGCGAAACGATGACAGTGTCGATCGCATCAATCGCGTCACCGGTCGGGTTATGTGTATTCAAACTCGGGTTCCAGCTCATTTCTGTGCTCCATTCATTCTGTGCAAATGTACACTGTGCGAAAAATTATTAAACACCACAAACCAAATAACATGTGTGCATATGCGCGCACATCTAAGTAGTCTTAGCTGTCTACGACAAAGGCTGAGGCCGAACAGCGTGAAGGACGGCCAGACGTCAGCCCGTGTTCCGACCATTCTTACATGGTGCAGGAAGCAATCCTTTACAGAAATAAAAATTCGTTTCACAGCTCTTGGCTGACAGGGCCGATGAAAGAAAGGGCCGTTGTTATACGCGGTACAATTACACCCGCG
>NZ_DASYOK010000353.1:0-17181 GCF_036007805.1 Yoonia sp. | reverse complement strand
GGGTTGTTCACCAAAGCCGGGGGCTTGTGCTTGGAAGGTCATAGACCGTGCGCTGAAACTGGGACGATCCATCTGGTAAACGCGGGGTGCGGCCGGTTGCGGTGTCATCGCGCCCAGCGTCGCGTTTGCCACGGTTGTGGATGCGCGGTGCCCTGCGTCTGCCAAGGCATGGCGCAGGCCGGAGATGATCAATCCGCGCACGGTTCCTGGATCGCGGAAACGGACCTCGGATTTTGCGGGGTGGACGTTCACGTCCACCAATGTCGGGTCGCAATCCACGAATAACGCCGCCACCGGATGCCTGTCACGCGAGAGCACGTCCATATAGGCCGCGCGCAACGCGCCAAGGAGCATCTTGTCCCGCACAGGGCGGCCGTTGACGAAAAGGAACTGTGCCACGGCGGCCCCGCGCGAATAGGTCGGGAGCGCGGCATAGCCTGTCAGGTGAAAGCCGTCGCGCTGGGTGTCGATCCGCAGGGCGTTTTCGGCGAAATCCTTACCCAAGACCACCTGAAGCCGTCCGTGCAGCGCATCAAAAAGATCGCCTGTTTCAGCATCAGCACGAAACACCGTGCGGTTATCCCCGTTTGACGCATCGCGCAGAATGAAGGTCACGAAAGGTTCGGCCATGGCCAGCCGCTTGACGACATCAGTGACTGCCTGCGCCTCGGCCCTGTCAGTGCGCAGGAATTTCAGGCGCGCAGGGGTGGCGTAGAACAGATCACGTAGTTCAATGACGGTCCCTGCGGAAAGCGCCGCCGGTTTGACGCCTTCCGTCTTGCCGCCCGCGACAGCAATCATGGCGGCATCTGCACCTTTCGCGCGCGATGTGATTGTCAGTCGGCCTGTTGCACCAAGCGATGGCAGCGCTTCGCCACGAAAGCCGAAAGAGCGGATGTTAAGAAGGTCAGAGCCGTCGATCTTGGATGTTGCGTGCCGCGACAAAGCCAGCGGCAGATCGGCCCCTGTCATACCGCAGCCGTTGTCGGTGACGCGGATCAGGGTTTTGCCGCCATCGGCGATGACGACTTCAATGCGGGTGGCGCCTGCATCGACGCTGTTTTCGATCAGTTCTTTGACGGCCGAGGCCGGGCGTTCCAGCACTTCGCCCGCTGCAATCCGGTTGATTGCAGCGTCATCAAGTTGCCGGATCACGGGGCGCGGCTGTATTTGGGGGTCTGCAGTGGCCATGCCACAATCTGTAGCATGGCCCACCGCGATTCTGCGAGTGGAAAACAGGGCCGTGGATTGGCTACTGCGTCGATTCAAGCCCCTCGGGCTGTCCGACCACAACGAAATGAAGCCCTTCTGGTTGCAGCAATTCGGCGGCAACACGGTTCACGTCTTCCAGCGTTACCGCTTCAACAAAACTGTTGCGGTCCACCACATAATCCGGCGTCAGGCCGATCATCTGCATTCCCGCCATAATGCTCGCAATATCGGCATTTCCATCAAAGCGCAGAGGGTATTCGCCAGTCAGAAAGGTTTTGGCGACTGCCAGTTCTTCCGGCGTCACACCTTCGCGCGCCATCCGTTCCCATTCGTTGCGGGTCACTGCGATGGCTTCGGCAATCGTCTCGTTCGACGAGGCGACAGTTCCGAGGATCATTTCCGCATGGTATTTGGGCACAAGGGACGTCCCGATGCCATAGGTCAGGCCGCGCTTTTCGCGCACTTCGGTCATCAGGCGGGATTCAAAACCGCCAGCACCCAGAATATGGTTCAGCACGAAAGCGGCGAAGAAGTCTTCATCGTCACGTTTCAGGCCCGCCTGTCCGAAGAAGGCCACAGATTGAGGGGTCTCAAAGTCAACAACCGTGATGCCTCCATCCAGACCAAAGGCCACGTCATCGGGCAAAGGCGGGCCCTCTGCAGGCAGATCACCCAAAAGGTCATCAAGCATAGCGCCCACGGTTTCGGCGGTCGTGTCGCCCACAACGGAGACATAAAGCCGGTCGAGAACCAGCGCGTTGCGATGCGCCGCGAACATGTCGTCACGTGTCAGGGCGGTCACGGAGTCGATCGTCCCGTCAATGCTGGACCCGTAAGGGTGGTCGCCAAAGGCGTTCGCGTAGAATGTTGAACTTGCGATCGCATTGGGGGTTTTTGCATCGCTGTTGATGCCCGCAATGACCTGTGCGCGCACACGGTCCAGCGCGTCTTGGTCAAAGCGCGGCGAGACAAGCGCTTGCCGCAACAGAGCGATGGCCTCTTCTTTGTTTTCGGTCAGGAAGCGCGCCGAAATTTGCATGCTGTCGTCAAAGGCGCGGAACGTGAAACTTGCGGCAAGGTCTTCCAGCGTTGTCTGGAATTCCTGCGCCGTCATGTCGCCAGAGCCTTCTTCCAGAAGTGCGGCCATCAGGTTTGTCGCGCCCCGTTTGCCGGGCAGGTCAAGCGTGCCGCCACCCTGAATACGGATTTCCAAGGCCACAAACGGGATTGCGGGTTCTTCGACGACCCACGCATTGATCCCGCCGGGCGAGGTGACTTGTTTGATATCCAACTCGGCCCGTGCGGTAGTGGCGACGATGGTCAGGCACAAGGCAATCAGAATACGCAGCATCAGCGTGCCTCCTCTTGGTTCGCCACGACCCAGCCGGTCACGGATTGATCACGGTTCAGAACTTTGGCTGCAACGGCCTTGATGTCGTCTTCGGTGACGGATTGCAGAATCTGGGGCCATTCCTGCACATCGGCGACCGTCAGGCTCTGCGACAGGGCTGCGCCGTAGCGTTGCGCCAGACCTTGCACGTTATCAAGCGCATAGATCTCGGATGCGCGTAGTTGCGTGCGGATGCTTTCCATGCGCGCAGGGTCGATCTCGGCCTCTAGAAAAGCATTGACGACCTCGTCCATCGCAGCCTCTGCCTCGGAGAGGGAAACGCCATCGGTGGGGACAATTGAAAAGGAAAACACGCCGTGATCCAAAGTGAAACCATTGTAAGAGGCGTTTGTATAGATTGCCGTCTGCGTGTCGAATTGCAGGGCTTGCCCCAACGCCGAGGTAAAGGGCGAGCCGCCCAAAAGTTCGGCCAGATAGACAAGGGCAGCGGCTTCACGCTGCGCCCCGGGGTCGCGTTCGGGGGCCAGATACATCCGCACAAGATAGGGCTGGCTGACGCGCGCATCGACGTAGGTGATCCGGCGTTCGGCACGCTGCGGCGGTTCTTGCGGGCGTTCACGCACAGGCAGTTGGTCTTCTGCCGGGAGAACGCCGTAATACTGTTCCGCGAGGGCAAGAACATCCTCAGGTTCAACGTCGCCGGCGACTACAAGAATCGCGTTGTTCGGTGAATAGTAGAGATCGTAAAAACCAAGCACATCCTGCAGATCAAGCTCTTCCATCTCGTGTTTCCAGCCGATGATCGGCACACCGTAGCGGTGGTTCTGGAACAAAGCTGCGCGGAATTGTTCGCGCGCAAGCGCGTTGGGGTTGTTCTCGGTGCGCTGGTTGCGCTCTTCGAGAATGACCTGACGCTCGGTTTCGACATCCTCTGCGGTGATCCGCAGATTGTTCATCCGGTTGCTTTCCATCTGCATCATCAACTCAAGCCGGTCGGCGGCAACGCGTTGGAAATAGGCGGTGTAGTCATAGCTGGTGAAGGCATTGTCGCGGCCGCCGTTGGCCGCCACGGTTGCCGAGAATTCACCCGATTCTAGCACATCGGTCGCTTTGAACAGCAAATGCTCAAGGAAGTGCGCCACACCGGAAGCTCCAACAGGTTCATCCGCGGACCCGACTTTGTACCAGAGCATATGGACCACGACAGGCGCGCGGCGGTCTTCGATCACAACCACTTCCATGCCGTTGTCGAGCGTATAGGTCGTGACTTCTTCGGCTTGCGCAGCCGTGGCGGATAGCGCCATCACCAGAGCAGCGAACAGACGTTTCATAGGCACCCCTTCAGAAATTGATTACATGGAAACCTACGTCGCTTTGCGCATGGTTCAAGTCACCATACGCAGATGTGAGGTGAGCCTATTCCGCTTCGTCGGATTCGCAGACACGGCGGATGCGTCCGTCTGGTGACCCGATGGTTGTGAAAACACAGTCTTCGCGAATGCCGAATTGTCCCAGCAAACCAGCGGAAGCACGCTCTCTTGCCTCAACCGCTTCGGAAGGCACCTGCGGGACTGCGACGCCAAGCGCGTCCAGACGCGCCAGCTCGGCAGGTGCATTAAGAGCCTGTCGCGCATAAGCGGGGAAATACCGGTCGCGCCCAAGGGGATTGAAAAGGTTTGTCCGGCGTGCGCGGCGTAAAATCGCGTCATCTTCTACCGCAAGTTGTGCGCGGATTGCAGGATCAACCCCGTAGCGGTTTGTCTGTGTTACAAGGGCTGAATCACCGGCGGGAATACCACCAGCAACCAGTGCAGCAGGTGATCCGCCCAATGCGCGGATCGCATCGGCGTTTGGTGTAGGGTCGGCGCGGTTGGCACCACCAGGTGTGGGAGTGGGCAATGCGCGCGTTTCAGGGATTTCCAGCGGATCAAACAGGATCACGGCGAATTCGTCAGGCCCGCCGCTGGCAGAGCGTAGGTCCCGCAGGGGACGATCCGTGTTGCCACAGGCGGACACCAAAGTCAGGGCCAGAACAGTGAAAGAAAGCGCACGCATGAATAGTCCCTCGGTGTTGGTCAGGTTTGTTTAGCCCAAGCCAAGCGCAAGGTCACGCCGATTTCTTTTTGTCATCCGCAAGAAAGGCAAGCCCGATCGCACCAAGGAAGATGCAGATGTCAGCCACGTTGAACGCATAAGGATTGTTAAACCCGCAGCAGGACATATTCAGAAAATCCGCCACAGCCCCATAAAAGAAGCGGTCAATCACATTGCCCATCGCGCCACCAATCAATAAGCCGCCCGCGATATAGACCCATTTGGTGCCGCCGATCTTGTTCAGCCACCAGATCACGCCTGCGGTAATCGCAAAGGCCACGCCGATCAGCACCCAGCGCATGTCATATTCGGCAAAAAGGCCGAAATTCACGCCACGGTTCCACGCCATCCGCAGCACGAGGAAAGGTGGAAACACCTCAACCGCCTGCGGATAGGGAAGCTGATCCGAGGGCACAGTGACCTGTTCCCACCGCAGCCCGAAGACATTGAACAACACGTAGAATTTGATCACCTGATCCAGCAGGAAAATCCACAGGGCAGTGAAAAACATCAGGCGCATGGCGGTCCTCTAGTGGCGGAAGTGGCGCATGCCGGTAAAGACCATCGCGATGCCGGCCTCATCGGCGGCTGCGATCACTTCGTCGTCACGCATGGAACCACCGGGCTGGATGACGCAGGTCGCGCCAGCGGCGGCGGCCTCCATCAGCCCGTCAGCAAAGGGGAAGAAGGCGTCGGATGCCACGGCAGAACCTTTGGTCAAGGGCGTTTCCAGCCCCATCGCCTCGGCCATCCGCTCGGCTTTCTTCGCGGCGATCAGGGCGCTGTCCAGACGTGACATCTGGCCTGCGCCGACGCCGACGGTGGCCCTGTCTTTGACGTAAACGATGGCGTTGGATTTCACATGCTTCGCGACCTTCCATGCAAACAGCAGATCCGCCAATTGCTCCTCGGTCGGTGCGACCTTGGTCACAACCTTCAGATCATCCATGCCGACATATCCGGTGTCTTTGTCCTGCACCAACATGCCGCCGGCGACCTGACGGTAGGTGGTGATTGGCGCTTTGACATCGGGCAAACCATCCGTGGTCAGCAAGCGCAGGTTCTTTTTGGCCGCAAACACAGCCTTGGCCGCATCGGAGGCATCGGGCGCAATCACGACCTCGGTGAAGATCTCGACAATGGCTTTGGCGGTTTCTTCATCCAACGGCTGGTTCAGCGCCACAATACCGCCGAACGCACTGGTGCGATCACAATCAAACGCGTTCTGATAAGCCTCGACCAGCGTTGCACCGCGTGCCACACCGCAGGGGTTGGCGTGTTTGATGATAGCGACGGCAGGGCCCTCGGCTGGATCAAATTCCGCGACCAGTTCAAAGGCGGCGTCAGTGTCGTTGATGTTGTTGTAAGACAGCTCTTTGCCTTGATGCTGCACCGCCGTCGCGACGCCGGGACGCCCTGTGCCATCAGTGTAGAACGCGGCAGACTGGTGGCTGTTTTCACCGTAGCGCATGACCTGTTTGAATGTGCCGCTGAACGACCGGCGGCGGGGTGTGTCCTGCCTGATTGCACCTGCCATCCACGTGCTCACGGCGGTGTCATAGGCCGCAGTGCGGGCATAGGCCGTTTGGGCAAATTGCTGGCGCAAGGCCAATGTGGTTTCGCCCTCGTTGGCATCAAGCTCCGCCAAAAGCGCAGCGTAATCTTCCACATCCGTTACGACCGTCACGAACGCGTGGTTCTTTGCCGCCGAGCGGATCATCGCAGGGCCGCCGATGTCGATATTCTCGATACAGGTGTCGAAGTCGGCACCTTTGGCAACGGTGTCTTCAAACGGATAAAGGTTCACCACAAGCAGGTCGATCGGCCCGATGTTATGTTCCACCATCGCATCGCGGTGTGCCTCAAGATCGCGGCGTGCGAGAAGGCCACCGTGGACCACAGGGTGCAGGGTCTTGACCCGCCCGTCCATCATCTCGGGAAAGCCGGTAACATCGGCCACATCGCGCACCTCAAGGCCCGCATCCCGCAGCGCCTTTGCGGACCCGCCGGTGGACAAGAGTTCAACACCACGCGCAGCAAGCGCCTGGCCAAGATCAATCAACCCGGTTTTGTCAGAGACAGACAGAAGGGCGCGGCGCAGTGGGACAAGATCGGTCATGTGGGTCCTTTGAAGGCTAATCAACGGCGTCCAGTGGATCGGCCTGCACAAAATCACGCACAGCAGCGGGCGTATCTTGCGTTTTGGCCAAGGACCAACGGACACGCGTCGCATAGGCCATTGCGTAGCCAGATAAAACCACCTGTTGTGTGGCAACGGGCTTTAATTGGTGATTTTGCAGATAAACCGATGCCGTCAGGCCAAGTTTCGCCGTTCCATCGTGGCGCAAAACCCAGACTTCGCCGGATTTCAGCGTCAAAGACACTGTGGTCCCTGCAATATCTATCGCCGCTTCAACATCCGGATGAAGATGAAACCGCAGCACATAGGGCAGGATGCTGTGCGCCCGTGCAGCATCAAAGGTCGCTTCATCATCGGGGCCGAGCGTCGTCAGCATGTCTTCGCCTTCAAGCGTCCGGCCATCCAAGGAAAGCTGCAGCGTCCGCGCATGGGTCAGCCCGTGTGACGGTTGATAGCCGTTATGCGATAGTTCGAGTTTGCGGGTTTGTCCCGTTTCCGAAAGGATGCAGTCCACACGCGTCGGCAATTCGGTCAACAGCTCCGCGCCTGCAATCCCGCGCCCTCTGAGGCCAAGATGCGATGACGACACGCCCTCGATCATCATCGTGGAATGGCTGGGTGTGGCGCGGCTAGCCCTGCGCCATTCCTCTCCAAAACGGGCACCAGACCCGCAGTTGACGATCAGGGGCCTGCGCCCTGATGTCAGTTCGAACGCCAAGGTGCTGGCATGTCCGTCAGCCGAAGCAGCACCTTGCGGTGGCGGGGCGGCGTCGGCGATCAAGGTGGTCCGGCCAGCCGCAAGGCGCGCGTACCCCATGTGCCGGTCACCTGTGGGGGGTGTCTTGATGCCTGACGCGACCAAGGCTTCGTCCAGCCGTCCATACACACCATCTCCGCCGCCATGAAACCGCGCCAAGCCGCCGTCGGCATGGCGCAAGGCGCGCAAGGTGGGCGTGATGCGTGCGATAGCTTTGGTGAGCGCGGGCGGGCAAGCGTGGTCTGCGTCTTTCAATGACTGGGCCGTCCAGTTCAGCAGGCTCAGGATATCAAGCAGGTCTTGGGGTTTGCGGGTTGCAATCGCGCCGTCTGCGCTGATCTCGCTGTCGCAATCCTTGGCCAATGCCTGCAACGCGGGCGCGGTATAGTGGTCGATACTCTTGAGAGAGAGGCTGGCATAGATGATCCCTGCCAGTGCTTCAAAACGGCGCACACCCGGTTCGGTGGCATTCCAGCGGCGTGACAGAAAAAGTGCCTGACGCGCAAGGCTTTCGAAGAACCGGTAAGACGTCGTCTTGTCCTGCCCCCGCAGCACAAACGGGCCGTGGTTTATCAACCGCATCAGCCTGCGCCCTGTCACCCCGGGCGTCCAGCCGTCACTGCGGCCGTCGCCATAGCGGTCGATCCATCCCAGCACCCATGTCCGCGCCAAGGCACGTGCGGTCTCGTCCCCGACCGCCGCGAGATCATCCAACCAGCCGCACCCTTGGATCTCATCCGACACCTCGGAGTAGGCATCGGCGATATCCCAGATGCTGTGTTCTTTCCCTTCGACAAACAGACCGGAGAAGAGAAATTTGCCCGCAATAAGTTGCTGACCGCGCGCGATAACGCCGATTGTGTGTGGTTCGGGCAGGGATACGAAAGCCGTCGCAACAGCGGCCCGCGCGGCGCGGCGTGCATGAAACCGATGCATCATGCGCCTGTGGCGTTGCTGCCATTTTGTGAGTTGCGCCAATTCCTGCAGCCTCGGTTTGCACTCTTGCGGGACTATTTGGCCCAGACCATAGGAAATGGTTGCCGCTAAGTCACGCAGGCTTTCGCATCACGGCCATATAGAACCCGTCCATCCCGCCGCGATCTGCCCAGAAATCGGGGCGCAGACGCAGGCCGCCTTCTGGTGTGATCCAGTCAGGGTCGATCCCGTCGATGTGCAACGCGCTGGCGTCAACGGACAGGCCTTCGTGCCGTGCCAGCGCCTCTTCAACCTGCACTTCGCCTTCATCAGGCAAGAGCGAGCAGGTGCAAAACACAAGCCGCCCACCGGGTTTGAGTAGCGTCATGGCGTGATCAATGAGCGTTTCCTGCTGGTCAATCAGTGCGCCAAACTCGGACCCGTCCTTTGCATAGGGTAGATCAGGATGCCGCCGGACAGTGCCGGTTGCTGAGCAGGGGGCATCCAGAAGTACGGCATCAAATCCGCCCTCGTTAAATTCAAAGGCATCGCTGACCACGCAGTTGGCCGACAAGCCCACACGCGCAAGGTTTTCGCTGACCCGCGCCATCCGCTTGTCCGAGATATCCACGGCCGTCACATCTGCGCCCAAGGCAGCCAGTTGCATGGTCTTGCCACCGGGGGCGGCGCAAAGATCGAGCACCTTGAGCCCTTTGACATCGCCAAGCAGTTTCACCGGGATGGCCGCCGCCGCATCCTGTACCCACCAGTCACCCTGCGCATATCCCGCTAGGGATGAGACCTGTCCCGCGTTCGGCACACGGACAGAGCCAGTTGGCAAGACGGTGCCGCCCACAGCCGCAGCAACAGCGACCGGGTCGCCTTTGGCCGTCAGATCTAGCGGTGCACCTGCGAAATGTGCGGCCTCCATGTCGGTCACCGCGTCGCGGCCCCAAGCGGCCACCAGCGGTTGCCGCAGCCAGCCGGGGGTCAGCGGCACGGCGCGCTTGGCCCAGCCCTCGGGCCCTTCATCGGCGATTTTGCGCAGCACGGCGTTGGTCAGACCCTTCATCGACTGGGTACGCTTGTTTCGGGCGACGATTTCGACATAGGCGTTGACGACGCCGTGTGCTGCCTCGCCGTTGCACAACTCAATCACGCCAAGGCGCAGGGCGTTCATCACGTGATCCGGGGGCGTTTTCTTCAAGTAAGGCTTCAGCATCCGGTCAGCACGGTCAAGGCCGCGCAGGGCCTCGGTCGCAAGGCGCTGGGCACGGGCGCGGTCGTCGTTTTCCAGCCGCGCCAAGGCCCCACCGGCGATTAGTTCCGCCATCAAACGGCCTTCGGTCGTGATCTGCATCAGCAGATGATGGGCGGTGCGGCGGGCAGGCAGGCCGGTCTGGGTCATCTGTCTCTCACTTGAAGCTTGCTGCGCTGCGCGTATATCAATCATGGGATATCGACAAGGAGGCGCCTGCCATGACCGAAGAGACCAAAGACCTGCCGCCTGCGGCACAACGCGCCTTGGCCGAGGCAGAAGAGCGCCGCAAGAAAGCGGGGGCCCAAGTGATGCCGACCGAATTGGGCGGGCGCGATGGGCCTGAGCCTGTCCGCTATGGCGATTGGGAGAAAAAGGGTTTAGCGATCGATTTCTGATCCTCTTGTCAGGACCGTGTATTATCTGACATTTTGCCGTCTTAGACGCTGTTCATAAAGTTTTGGCAGTGTAGGATACGCGGATTGCCCGAAAGGATTTTGGTTTGATCGTTCATAAATTCGTTGCCCTCGTTGTATGTTGCGCGCTTGCCGGTTGCGGCTTGCCGCGAGGTGCCGGTTTTCAGTCAGAAGTCCTTGCCGCCTCCAAGGCAAATACTGCCGCCGAAGGCGAAGCGCCCGCCTATGATTTTGCCGTTTATGAAGTGAACCGCGACACGCTGCCTGTCCTGCAGGGCTGGCCGGTCACGGGCGCGGGCGCATTGCCGTGGCCTGTTGCGCAAGAACAGCCTGCTTCGATGATGATTGCAGCGGGCGATACTGTTCAGGTGACGATCTGGGATGCCGAGGAAAATTCGATTTTTGGCGCGGGTGGTGTCACGCCGTTGCAGCCTGAAATCGTGAGCGCAGACGGCCGCATCTTTGTTCCTTATATCGGGAGCCTGCGTGTGGCCGGAATGGCGCCCAACACGGCACGTGAACGGATCGAAGAAGAACTGATCCGCACCGTGCCCTCAGCGCAGGTGCAATTGACTGTTGAGCCGGGTCAGATAAATACGGCAAACCTCGCCGCTGGCGTTGCAGCGCCCGGTCTTTATCCCCTGCCGAACCGCAACGTGAAGATCCTCGATCTGTTTTCGCAGGCGGGTGGTCCGCGCCCTGATCTGAATTCACCGCAGGTGCGCTTGATCCGTGGAAGCCGAACCTATGGTATCCCGTTTGAGCGGCTCCTGAGTGACCCTAGCGCCAATATCGCAGTGCGTGGTGGGGACCGTATTTTTGTTGAAGACGACAAACGGCAGTTCATCGCTCTTGGCGCAACCGGCGCCCAGTCGATTTTTGATTTCCCTGAAGTCGAGTTTTCTGCCCTGGAGGCGCTGGCCTTTATTGGTGGCGTCAATGCAGGCAGCGCAAACCCGGAGGGCATTCTGATCCTGCGGGAATACGCCCAAAGGGCCGTGAAAGACGGCATCGCTGGCCCCCCGCAAGAGCGTGTTGTCTTTACGATCGACCTGACCTCGGCGGATGGGTTGTTCTCGGCGGGAAAGTTTATGCTTGAAGGGGACGATCTGATCTACGGCACCGAAAGCGCCCTTGGCCCTGCGTTAACGCTCTTTGGTCTGACAAATAATCTTGCATCTGTGGTAAACAGAAACTGATCACCTTCAGAACAAAATGATGTCGTCTGCAAGCGTGGCGGGGTCGATGATCCCGTCGATATGCAGGATATTGCCATCCGCAAAATCAATCGTCATGCGCCCGTCCGCAAAGGTGCCATATACGAACAGCAGGTCGTCAGCAGAGGTCAATCCGGTCCAAAGGCTTTGGTCGAGGATAATCTGGTCAATGCCTTGTTCGAAATCGGCAATCACATCAACACCGCTATTGAAGACAAAGGTATCGGCGCCAGCGCCGCCATTCAGCCAATCGTTCCCGTTGCCACCAGCGAGCCAATCGTCGCCTGCGCCACCAAAGATCCTATCTGCGCCGTCATCACCGTAAAGGATGTCATCGCCATCACGACCAAAAATTGTGTCATCGCCGCGTCCGCCGCTTACAGTATCGTCGCCGCCGCCAGCGAAGATCACATCAAAAGAATCGCCACCAAATAGTGTTTCGGCAGCCTCGGTGCCATCAATCGTGAGCCCATTGGCCCCAGTGCCCGCCGCCTTGTTCATGGTGTCGCGCAGTTGATCCAGATTGCCTGCACCGATGATTTGAAGCGAGGTCAGGATGCTATTTTCGCCGCCCTGATCGGTGGGGTGGTCCTGCGGCGGGTTGCCCAAATCAGGGACAGGCGTTGCCGGTCCGGGGTAGCCCGGCGTGATCCCGACAGGCAGACGCGTGGACCCGATCAGATCGGCGTTTGTCAGGGCGCGGTAATCAATAGGACCCCCGTCAGAGCTCTGCACGATCAGCACTTCGTCGCCATAGCGGATTTCCATGCCGTCGCTGCGTATCGTCATCAAAAGCTGGCTGATGTCACGCAGCATCGGCCAAAGCGACAAATCAATACGGTCTTGGCCCACAGTGAAATCCGTGATCGTGTCGATGCTGCCATCCGCGCTCAGAATAAAGACATCCGCGCCACTACCGCCTGACATGATGTCCGCGCCTGCACCATCGCGTATAATATCGTTGCCTTGGCCCCCGGATATGACATCGTCGCCGTCGTGGCCTTGCAGGATATCATCACCTTCCGTGCCGACCAACGGACCTCCGCCCAAAGTGGCTGTCAGATCAACACCAGCAACGCCGATATCAAGTGCCAGTTGTGTGACACCTGGTTCGCTGCTGCTGGCGACAAAGATATCGACCCCGCCGTCGCGATCCGATGCCGCCAGCGCACTGACGTTATCAAGCCCGAAATCAACGGTGTCTTCGATTGTCGCTCGATGGACCAGCAATCCGCCCGAGAGCAGCAGGAAAACCGAAACCCCGTCATCGGCGCCGCCTGCAATGACATAGGTTTTGCCTTCGGCCTGGATGACCTCAAGGGAGGTTACGCCGCCAAAGCGCGTATCGCGTCCGTCAAGCACATGGTCACGCACGATCATGCTGCCATCAGCGCCAAGCTCTACCACGCTCAGGCTGCTTGATCCGGCTGCGGCGAGTATGACGAATGTCGCATCCCCGACGGTGGTGGTTTCAAGGGCTGTGGGCGCGCTGATCCAAAGGCCGTCATCTGCACCGATGGTCGTTTCCGCGATGATCGCGCCTGCAGAATCAACCTCCCGCGCTGTCAGGCCATTCTGGGTTTCGCTTGTTGTGAGAACAAAGTTGCGCCCTTCGATCATCGCAAGCGTTACAGCCGCGATGCGTGCAGTCGTGGACGCGTCCGCGTTATAGTGGATACTGTGATCGCGCAGGGTGCCGTCAGCGTCGAACCTGATGCGGGCAAGGCCACTCTGGCTTGCAAGCGCGCCGTAAACGGCTTGCGTTCCATCGGGCAGCACAAGCGTGACGCCGTGCTGAAAGCCATTGAATGTTGGCGGCAGGCCGGCCAGTGGGATGACGGTTGAAAAGCCACCGTCAGAGGCAATCCCGATCATCTGAAGTGCGCCGCCCACGCCACCCCCCACCAAAAGACTGGCGTGCGCACCTTCTGCCACGAGATTGATACTGGCCGAGCCGCCAAGAACGACCCCGCCAAAATAGGGCAGTGTTTCTTCAATCGTTAAAATGCCACTGTCGATCCCCCACTGCCGAAGAACACCATCATAGCGTGTTGTGCTGTAAAGCTGAGTTGTCCCACCGATATTCAGGACGAATAGGTCAGTGATAGCCGAATGTGCCACGTCACCGGGATCAGTCACGTGACCTGTAAAGGATAATGAAGACATGAAAGGTACCCCCCGGAACCACCTGTCGTCTGTGTAGGTCTTGAGGGTGTATTTTTTTGGCGGTTTGGTTGCGGCGGAATAAAGGCGCGGGCATGAACTTTAACGCGTAATTTCCTAAATAATGCATAGGATTTGAAGAAATTCCGCGCGCTGATGCGATACGTTGGGTTCGAAATTCACGCACCTCCAGACGACTTGTGTGATAAAACGCACAGAAGAAAAACTGCTGATGCGTTAAGTCCTAGTTGGGGAATTTTTCCAGTGGTGAGGGTTTAACGGTTCGTCTTCAGTGTGCCTTGCGTTTGTTACGCAGGGCACATTTCATTTAAGACCCTTCGTACCCGTCCGGATTGGCAGATTGCCATGCCCATGTGCTGCTGGTCATGTCATCAAGATCATGCGTCGCTTTCCATCCTAATTCGGCATTGGCACGGCTTGCATCGGCTTGCATCGCTGCAATATCGCCTTCACGGCGGCCGACCTGCTGGGTCTTTATCGGCGCGCCGCAGGCCCGCTCGAATGCAGCAACCATGTCGCGCACGCTATAGCTTTGGCCGGTACCGATATTGAACGGTCGCGCACCTGTTGCCTGTTCGGCGTAGGCAATGGCCGCAACATGGGCGCGGGCAAGATCGACCACATGGATATAGTCGCGCAGGCCCGTGCCATCTGGGGTGTCGTAATCATCCCCAAAAATTTGCAACGCCTTGCGCTTGCCCACCGCGACCTGCGCGATAAAGGGCATCAGGTTATTGGGAATATCCTTGGGGTCTTCGCCGATCTGCGCCGAGGCATGGGCCCCGACCGGATTGAAATAACGCAGCAACACCGCCGCGCGTGCAGGATCAGCGGCAGCCCAATCCGTCAGGATCTGCTCGGCCATCAGCTTGGTCTTGCCATAGACAGATGTGGGGTTTGTGGGATGCGCCTCATCATAGGGAAGATAGACGGGTTCTCCGTAAACTGTGGCTGAGGATGAAAAGATCAGGCGTTTGCAATCGGCCCGATCCATCGCATGCAGCAAAGCCAGCGTGCCAGAGACGTTGACGTCATAGTAAAGCAGCGGTTTTTCCTGACTTTCGCCAACTGCCTTGAGGCCTGCAAAATGGATCACGGCCTCGGGCTGAAAATCCTGCATGACCTCGTCCAGCTTAGCGGCATCACGTACATCGCCGATATAATCATGGACCAAACCGTTCGACAGGGCGCGGACGCGGTTCAGGACTTCGGGTGTCGCATTGCTGTAGTTGTCCAGCACGCAAACTTCATGGCCTTGCGCCATCAGTTCAAGCAATGTGTGGCTGCCGATATACCCCGCGCCGCCGGTCACCAATACGCGCATGCGTGTCTCCAAATGATACCTCTTCCTTCTAGGGACTTGCTGACATGGGTTCAACGCCGCCGTAAGACGTGCGTTCCGGCACCGCACGGTGCTGTAAGGATCTTGTGAGACATCATCGGAAATACTGCGCGTCAATTCATTCCCAGCGGAAGGTGCAGGACGACATGCCAGATATTACCCCAAACCTTGAGTTGCCGTTCATCATGCCGGCGCAGGCGCAAAAACACGTGACACACAACGAAGCCATCGAGTTGCTCGATATGATTGTCCAGCTAACGGTCGAGAGTACGGACGCCACGACCCCACCCGCATCACCCAATGAAGGGCAGGCTTGGGCGCTTGGTGTGTCCCCTTCAGGCGGGTGGGCAGGACAGGCGGGCAAGATCGCCGCATGGCGTGGCGGTGGTTGGATGTTTGTTACGCCGCGTGAAGGGTGGATTGCATGGGTGAAAAATGATTCAGAGTTGCAAGTATTTACCGGCAGCAACTGGGCGACGTTGGCCGGAACCGTGGCCTAATGCTGTAGCGGCGAATCCCGTGTTGCGCATTTTTGCGGATGCAACATTAAGAAAGCGAAAAGCGCGGCACCCGAAAGGGGCTGCGCTTTCTGGCATTTTGGCAATGAAGAAATGGAAATGGCCTAAGTTTTGGTCTGATATTGCTGTTCAATGCAGATAACAGCACCATATGGTCGCCCGAGTAGCGGATTCTTGTCGCAGGGTGCTTGCGACGTCATAGGGGCTCTGCTACATCGCGCAGGATTTTGCTGCTCTCTCGTTTTCGTGAGGGCGAAGGAAGTTGCTCATTCGCGTCCTGTCACTGACGGGGCCCGCGGGTCTGGGCCCAAGATATCGGAAGGCTCCACGTGTCCGAAACTGCTGGTATTTCGACAGGCATCGCCACGCGCTATGCGACCGCTGTGTTTGACCTCGCCAAGGACGGCAAGGCAATCAAGGCACTCGAATCAGATGTTGCTTCATTGGAGGCAGCGATGGCCGAAAGCGCCGATCTGCGTACATTGTTGACATCACCGCTTTACAGCCGCGAACAACAGTCTGGCGCAATCGTAGCGATCGCCAAGAAAATGGAACTCTCTGACACCACAAGCAACGTGCTGGCGCTTCTGGCGTCCAAGCGGCGCTTGTTTGTGCTGCCACAGCTAATCGCTGTTCTGCAGGACATGCTGTCGGAAGAACGCGGCGAAGTGACCGCCGAGGTCACGACCGCCAAGGCGCTGACCAAGGCGCAAGCTGAGAAGCTGGCCAAAACGCTCAAAGCCCAAGTGGGCAAATCCATCACCATCAAAGAAACCGTCGATGAATCAATCATCGGCGGTCTTATTGTCAAAGTGGGCTCCAAGATGATCGACACGTCGATCGCCTCCAAGCTCAACGCACTCCAGAGTAAAATGAAAGAGGTCGGATAAATGGCGATCCAAGCGTCTGAAATTTCTGCGATCCTGAAGGACCAGATCAAAAACTTCGGTCAAGAGGCCGAAGTTGCCGAAGTCGGTCGTGTGCTGAGCGTGGGCGACGGTATCGCCCGTGTTTATGGCCTCGACAACGTGCAGGCCGGTGAAATGGTCGAATTCCCCGGTGGTATCCGCGGGATGGCCCTGAACCTTGAATCCGACAACGTTGGTGTTGTTATCTTCGGTTCCGACCGCGACATCAAAGAAGGTGACGTTGTTAAGCGCACCAAATCAATCGTGGACGTGCCTGTTGGTGACGAACTCTTGGGGCGCGTTGTAGACGGCCTTGGTAACCCTCTGGACGGCAAAGGCCCGATCAAGACAAAGAACCGTGCGGTTGCCGATTCAAAAGCGCCCGGCATTATCCCGCGTAAATCGGTTCACGAGCCGATGGCGACCGGTCTGAAATCCGTTGACGCCATGATCCCGATTGGCCGTGGCCAGCGCGAATTGATCATTGGCGACCGTCAGACAGGTAAAACTGCTGTGGCGCTTGATACGATCTTGAACCAGAAGTCCTATAACGACGCTGCTGAAAAAGAGTACGACAAGCTGTACTGCGTCTACGTTGCGATCGGTCAGAAGCGTTCGACAGTTGCGCAGCTGGTGAAAAAGCTCGAAGAATCGGGTGCTATTGAATATTCCATCGTTGTGGCTGCAACCGCATCCGACCCTGCGCCAATGCAGTTCCTTGCACCATATGCCGCAACCGCAATGGCCGAGCATTTCCGCGACAACGGCCGCCACGCGCTGATCATCTATGATGACCTGTCCAAACAGGCTGTGTCCTATCGCCAGATGTCCCTGCTGCTGCGCCGCCCACCAGGGCGTGAAGCCTACCC
>NZ_DASYOK010000352.1:0-11788 GCF_036007805.1 Yoonia sp. | reverse complement strand
TGATCATCGGGTTCATCCATGTCCTGCACCGCACGCGCGGCGCTATCGACCAGCGCGATCAGTTGCGGGAAGGCGTCGCGGAAGAAACCCGAGATACGCAGGGTCACGTCGACGCGCGGGCGGCCCAGGACGGATTGGGGCAGCACCTCAAACCCTGTGACACGACGGTTGGCACTGTCCCATGTGGGTTTGACCCCCATGAGTGCCAGCGCTTGGGCGATGTCATCGCCACCCGTCCGCATATTGGCCGTGCCCCATGCGGTGACCAGCAGGCTGCGGGGCCAGTCTCCGTGGTCTTGCAGATGTTTTTCGATCAGCAGGTTTGCGGACTTCCAGCCCAAGGCCCAAGCGGTTGGCGTTGGCACCGCGCGGCTGTCGACCGAGTAGAAGTTCCGCCCGGTTGGCAGCACATCCATGCGCCCGCGTGTGGGTGCGCCCGATGGACCGGGGGCGATGAAGTGGCCGTCCAGTGCGCGCAGAAGCGCCGCCCCTTCTGCAGCCCCGCAAGCCTGCACCGTGGGCAGGATTTGGTTGTGGATTTCGTCCAGCACTGCCGCGCTCATCGGCCCTGGCGGGCGCTCTTCGCGGGAGACGAGGCGTTGGCAGAGGGTCTCGAGTTTTTCGACCGTATCGCCGTTTGTGCGCCATGTGGTGCTATCGGCCAGCGTGACTGGTTTTTCTGGCGGCGTGCCAGCCATATCGCAATCGAGCGGGTCGATGCCGAGTGCGAGATCGGCGGCCAGTGCACGCAAGAGCGAGGCGTCTTTGCCTTTACCATCGCCACGCGGGACGCGGGCCAGAGCTATGGCAAGATCGCGTTCTTGCTGGCCTGTCGGAGATTGCCCGAAAATATGCAGCCCGTCGCGGATTTGTGCTTCTTTGAGTTCGCAGAGATAGGCGTCAAGTTTCCCTAAATCACCGTCCTGGTCGCCGGTGAAGCCTGCGTCCTTGGCAAGGCCGGTCACATCAGAGAGTGACAGGATTTCGCGGCGGAGGTGGTCGATGCGGCGGGGATCGACGCCTGCGGCTTCATAATATTCGTCAACCAGCGCTTCTAGGTCGCGTAGCGGCCCATAGCTTTCCGCGCGGGTGAGCGGCGGTGTGAGGTGGTCGATGATCACTGCGGATGTGCGCCGTTTGGCTTGGGTGCCTTCGCCGGGGTCGTTGACGATGAAAGGGTAGATATGGGGGGTAGGGCCGAAGACCGCTTCGGGCCAGCAGGTCTCGGAGAGGGCTACGGCTTTGCCCGGCAGCCATTCGAGGTTGCCGTGTTTGCCCATATGCACGATGGCATCAGCACCCCAGTGGTGGCGCAGCCAGAAATAGAAAGCCAGATAGTTGTGTGGCGGGACAAGATCAGGGGAGTGGTAGGTATCGGCCGGGTCGATGTTATAGCCCCGTGCCGGTTGCAGGCCAACGACGGCGTTGCCGAAACGGTGGATGCTCAGGGCGAACCCTGTTCTTGCGGGCTCTGTCGGAGCCTCCGGCGGGAGTATTTTAGGCAAGATGATAAAGGGGTCATCTTCGGGCTTGCCCCAGCGCGCTGTGATCTGTTCCTTGATGTCCCATGGCAGGGCTTCAAAGTGCATCAGGTAGGTGTCGAGAGGGAGAAATTCGCCACCCTCCTTGTCAGCCCGATCTGTCAGCCAGTTTGTGGGGCCCGCCATGATTTGCGCCATGAGTGCTGCGCTGTCTTTGGGCGGGGAGACGTTGTGGCCCTCGTCTTTCATCAAGTTCAGCACGTGAACTGTGGCCGCAGGGGTGTCGAGGCCAACACCGTTGGCCAGTCTTCCGTCTTTGTTGGGGTAGTTGGCGAGGACCAGTGCAGTTTTTTTTGTCGCGGCGGGCGTCTGGCGCAGGCTGGCCCAGTTTTTCGTGAGTTGTGTGACCAAATCAATCCGGTCGCCACGGGCCTGATAGGTGGCTATGGGGCATTCGGTTGCCTCATCAAAGAAGGCTTCGCCTTTGAAGCTGACCGCGCGTGACAGGATGCGTCCGTCGACCTCGGGCAGGGCCACGTTCATCGCGATGTCGCGGGCGGTGAGACCGTGGAGACCTTCGGCCCATGTCGCCTCGGCGGCACCGGAGAGGATGACCTGAAAAATGGGGGCGTTATTGCTGAGCAGGGGGTTCTGGGGGCTGTCGTCACCGTCATGCGGGCTACCCACAGCGAAGGCGGTGCAGTTGAGGATCACGTCAGGCGGGGCTGCGTCGAAGATCTGGTTCAGCGTCTCGGTGCTGACGGGGTCTTTCAGGCTGGCCACGAAAACGGGCAGCGGGTTCAGCCCTGCGCGCGCCAGGCTGCGCGTCAGACGGTTGATGGGGTTCAGACCCCCGCCTTGGACCAATGCGCGGTAGAAGATGATTGGCACGATGGATGCGCCTGTTGTCCAGCCGGATTGCGCCGCTTGCAAATCGGCGATACCGGCGCCCGGCCAATAGACGCCTGCACGCAAAAGCGGGCGTGGGGGATTGGGTTTTTCGCCGCCTTCCAGCATGGCTTTGGCATAGGCGAGAAGGTTGGTAGTGTTTTCGGGGCCGCCTTCGACGAGATATGACCACAGCGTGTCATAGTCTTCCGGGCTGATGGTCGAGAGTTCGCGTAATTCGGGGTCGGGTTTGTCATCACCTGGAAGGGCCGCAAAGGGGATGCCCGCTTCGCGCAGACGGGCGGCATATTGGCTAAGGCCGTATTTCCAGTAGCCTGCGCCACCCAGAATGCGCGCGATCACCAGTCTTGATTTCGTGGCACAATCATCCAGATGCAGATCAACCGACATCGGGTGTGTCAGGTGCATCATGTTGGCCAGTCGCAAGCCGGGAGGCGCGGCCATCTCGGCGCGGGCCTCGGCCAGCGCGGCGAGTTCGGTATCGGCTGCGGAAATGATCACCACATCGGCGGGGGTTTGCCCCAGATCGACCGGTTCGCTGCCGTCGCTGATTGCCCCCGGTGTTGCTGCTAGCAGGTGCATTCGTTTTGCCCCCGTGCTAGAGCGCGCGCAAACGTGAAAGAGAGATCATGGATTACAAAGCCGCAGGAGCGCCGAAAATGGGCAAAAAAGCCCCCAAGCACGAAGAGCATAACGCACATGGATCGGGCAAAAAGCCCTTTGGTGCACGCGAAGATAAGGCCGCTTTGCTGGCGCGCATGAAAAAGGCGGCGGCAGAGAAGAAGAAGGGCTGAGGTCACAGCGCTTTCTCCATGAAAACCGAGCTTTTGGCGTTGGCGTAATCGCCGAAGACACCGCATTCAATAAAACCATGCCGCGCGTAGAGCCTGTGCGCGGCCTTTAGAACGTTGCCTGTTTCGAGTTTGAGCATGTGCAGGCCTTCGTCGCGGGCGGTGTCTTCGATCTGGCGGAGCAGAGCGGCGGCGATGCCTTTGCCGCGTGCGGCCTCGGCCACGAACATGGATTTCACCTCGCCGTAATCGGGTTTGATCATGAGCGCGCCGGTGCCCAGAATATCCTCTCCGATCCGCGCGGTAAAAAAATGGATGTCGGGTGCCACCAGATCGTCGATATCGAGGTAAAAGTTATCCTCGGGCGGGAACAGCTCTTGCATCAAGGCGTGGCTTTGTTTGAGCAAAGCGGTGGCCTGTGGATGATGCGGGTCTGTTCGCGCGACGATGATCATGCTTGCAGGGCGGTGGTGATCGTGGCTTGGTCGAGGCCAGCTTCGCCAATGACGACAAGCCGCGTTTCGCGAGGGGCGGCACCAAAGGGTTGGTCGAAATAGGTGTCCACGCGGGGGCCCACGGCCTGCAGGGTCAGGCGCATGGGTTTGCCTGTGACAGCAACAAAGCCTTTGAGGCGCAGAATGTTGTTGGCGCGGATCACATCGGCGACCTGTGCCGCAAAGGCGCTTGCATCGGCAATCTCGCCGCGTGTGACGATGAAGCTTTCGAATTCGTCATGGCCGTGCTCATGCGCGTGATCATGATCGTCTTCGTCTTCGTCGTCGTCATGGTGGTGATGGTGATGGATTTCATGGCGCGCGGCCAGATCGCCCTCGGCCCCGATCCCTTGCCCCAAGAGCACATCAACAGGCAAAGCGCCCATCGTGGCTTTGATGACCTGTACGCCGTCGCGCGCCTCTGACTTCAGCCGCGCGGTCAGCGCATCAGCCTCGGCCGCATCCAGCAGGTCGATTTTGTTCACCACGATCATATCGGCGCAGGCGACCTGATCTTCAAAGAGTTCGGACAGGGGTGTTTCGTGGTCGAGGTTTTCGTCCAGCGCGCGCTGGGCATCCACGGCGGCGACGTTATGGGCAAACTGGCCGTCGTGGACGGCGCGGCCATCCACAACGGTCACAACGCCATCCACGGTGACTTTCGTCGAAATGCCCGGCCAATTGAACGCGCGCACAAGCGGTTGCGGCAGGGCAAGGCCGGAGGTTTCGATCACGATGTGATCTGGTTTGTTTTCCCGCGCAAGCAAAGCTTCCATGGTGGGAATGAAATCATCGGCCACGGTGCAGCAGATACAACCATTGGACAGCTCAACGATATCATCCTCGGAACAGACCTCATCACCGCAGCCCTTGAGGATATCACCATCGACGCCAAGATCGCCAAATTCGTTGATGATCAGCGCAATCCGCTTGCCCTGTGCGTTTTGCAGCATGTGGCGGATCAGGGTCGTTTTGCCGGCTCCGAGGAAACCTGTGACAACTGTAGCTGGGATCTTGGCGGGCATATCGGGGTCCATTCCATAACGCGTACGACGGGCCCCTTTCTTGCGTTACCTCGCGCGAGTTGCAAGAGGGCTATTCGATTACAAAGGTTTCTTCGACGAACAAAGGTTTACCGTCCACGATCCATACCTTGTGGTCATTGCCGCCCAGATACATGTGGATCGTCACTTCGCCCTTAGGCAGATTTACCAAATGACGCATCGGCGCATAGAGACGGCCAATATTTTCGCCGTTGATAAAGAGGTGGCCATGGCCTGTTCCCGGCTCAACTGCCTTGTTGACGTCCTGGGGTGTCATCTCAAAGCCATCCAGCGTGACAAAGAGGTTATGTCCTGATGCGGGATCGGGCTGCAGATCAAGCGCGACGGTCGGTGCGGGTAGATCAGAGGGCCAGATATTCTTGCGATCGTCGCCCAGCGTATCATAGGGCGCCGTCCCCATTTGATGTCCGCTATGCGTACCACTCGCGATCAAGTCACTGCCATTGAGCATTGTGCCGACAAAGGTGCCCGCCGCCAGACCGACGACAAGAAAAGTGATATTGCGCATTGGTTTCCTCTTGGTCACGAAGTTCCAGTTTGCCTGGGAACAATTTTGTTCAGGTAAGTCAATTGGACGCATTGGCAAGGAAAGCATCGTAGCGGCCACCTAGTCGCACGGAACCCCAATCGCTTTATCGCAGTATAGAAAAGCGCAAGAAACCTGCAAAACGCCGCAATATGTTGTGGATAACACGGCGGAACATGGCACATGCGGGGTTGGGGACGTTGACTCGTGCTGTCTCGCAGGGTGATGCTTTCGCAGGTTGAGGAATCATACAGGCAAGAATCGTTGCGCTTTAGCAAACTCAGACTGAACGGCTTTAAGAGCTTTGTGGACCCCACCGATCTGATCATCGCGGATGGTTTGACCGGTGTCGTGGGGCCCAATGGCTGTGGCAAGTCCAATTTGCTTGAGGCGCTGCGATGGGTCATGGGTGAAAACCGCCCCACTGCGATGCGCGGTGGCGGGATGGAGGACGTGATCTTTGCCGGTGCTGCCACGCGGCCTGCGCGCAATTTTGCGGAAGTCTCCTTGGTCATTGATAATGGTGAGCGTCTGGCACCTGCCGCGTTTAACGACAATGACAACCTTGAGATCATCCGCCGGATCACCCGCGACGCGGGATCGGCCTATAAGGTTGGCGCCAAGGACGTGCGCGCGCGCGATGTGCAGATGCTGTTCGCCGATGCCTCGACCGGGGCTCATTCGCCGGCTTTGGTGCGGCAGGGCCAGATTTCCGAACTGATCAACGCCAAACCCAAGTCGCGCCGCCGTATTTTGGAAGAGGCGGCGGGGATTTCGGGCCTGTATCAGCGTCGCCATGAGGCAGAGTTGAAGCTGAAGGGGGCAGAATCAAACCTGACCCGCGTGGATGACGTGATCGACCAGCTGGCGGCCCAGTTGGGCCAGTTGGCGCGGCAGGCCAAGCAGGCCGCGCGGTATCGCGAGATTGGTGACAAACTGCGCCGCGCCGAGGGCATGTTGCTGTTCCGCCGCTGGAAAGAGGCCGATGAGGCGCTCTTGGCCGCTGCAGACCAGTTGCGCGAACGCACAACTGCAGCGGCACAAGCCGAAAAAGCTGCGCGTGAGGCCGCCAAAACCCGTGCGCGTGCCGAGGAGGCCTTGCCGCCTTTGCGCGAGGAAGAGGCGATTGCGGCGGCTGTGCTACAGCGATTGCAGGTGCAGCGCGATACCCTGAAGGATCAGGAACAACGCGCACTGGACATGATCGAGACGCTGAGTGGCCGCATTGATCAGCTGACCCGCGATATGGAGCGCGAAAGCGGGCTGAACAAGGATGCGGGCGAAACGATCGCGCGGCTGGAATGGGAAGCGCGCGAGATTGAAAAGGCCGGCGAAGGGCACGAGGACCGCCTGAAAGATGCGCAAGATGCAGCGCGTGAAGCAGCAGGCGTTTTGCAACAACGCGAGGCCGATCTGTCGCAACTGACCGAAGATGTGGCGCGGCTTGCGGCACGGCACCAGTCGGCGCAGCGCCTGCTGGATGATAACCGCACGACGTTGCGCAGGCACGAAGACGAGGCAGCGCGCGCCAAGGCTGCGATGAAAGAAGCAGAGGCGGCATTGGCGAAAGCCGAGGCCGATTTTGCGACTGCTGGCGCGGCAGAGAAAACGGCTGTCGCTGCGGCAGAAGCGGCCGATGTTGCCCTGAACGAGGCTGAAAGCGCGCGGGCCGCAACGCAGGCGCGGGAAAGTGATGCACGTGCCTTGCGCTCCGAGGCCGAGGGCGAGGCGAATGCTCTGCGTGCCGAGGTGGCTGCCTTGGCGAAACTGGTCGAACGCGACACGGCAGAGGGAGGTCAGGTGCTTGACCTGCTCCGCGTGCAGGGTGGTTATGAAAAAGCGCTGGGCGCTGCTTTGGCCGATGATCTGCGTGCGCCGGAAGTAGCGTCAGATGCCAAATCGGGCTGGGCTTTATTGCCCGGCTATGCGGCGCCGCAAACGCTGCCGGAAGGCGTGAAGGCGCTGACGAATTATGTGACTGTACCCGCGGTCCTGGCACGGCGCATGTCTCAGGTGGGTTTGGTGGATGCAGCCGACGGGCCGCGTTTGCAGGCCGATTTGAAACCCGGTCAGCGGCTGGTCTCTGTTGAGGGTGATTTGTGGCGCTGGGACGGGTTCCGCGCAGGTGCGGAAGATGCCCCCTCTGCCGCAGCACTGCGATTGCAACAGCTGAACCGGTTGACCGAGTTGAAGCGGGATCTGGAAGAGGTTTCCGCGACGGCCCATGGTGCGGCACAGGCCCATGAAAGCCTGACCGCTTTGTTGAAGCAACAGACCGAAGCGGACCATGCCGCACGGCAAGCCCGCCGCAATGCAGATCAAGCTGTCGCAGATGCCAACCGCGCGGCCAGTCGTGCCGAGGCAGAGCGCAACCTGTCACAGGGCAAGCTGGAAAGCCTCGGGTTGGCGGTGAAGCGCAATGAGGAAGAGGCGCTGACGGCACGGCGCGCGTTGGTGGAGGCCGAGAAAGCGGCGCAGGATCTGGGCGATCTGGATGCGGCGCGGGCCTCTGTTGAAGATATCAAGATGACGGTCGAGGCGGCACGGATCACGATGATGTCGCGCCGCTCTGCCCATGACGAGGTGCGCCGCGAAGGTGAAATGCGCCTGAAGCGCAGTCAGGAGATCACCAAAGAGATCAGCGGCTGGAAGCACCGTTTGGAGACTGCCAACAAACGCACAGCAGAACTTGCACAGCGCAAGGAAGAATCCGAGGCGTCATTGGCCGAGGCCAGTGCAGCACCCGAGGAAATTGCCGCCAAGCGTGCCGAACTGGCGGATGCGATTGATGAGGCGGAGACACGGCGCAAGGCTGCGGCAGACAAGCTGGCCGCGGCCGATAGTGCGCTGCGCGATGCGGGCCATCATGAGCGTGACGCCGAGCGCCTTGCCTCTGAGGCACGCGAGGCGCGGGCGCGATCAGAGGCGCGGTCTGATGCGGCCCGCGAAACCGTAGCCTATGCCGCCGAGCGGATCATGGAAGCGCAAGAGGTCACGCCCCAGAAGCTTCTGGAGACGCTTGAGATGGATGTGGATCAGATGCCCGCGTCCGAGATGGTCGAGGGGCAGGTGAATGCGCTGAAGCGGCAACGTGATGCTTTGGGTGCGGTAAACCTGCGCGCCGAGGAAGACGCCAAAGAGGTGCAGGTCGAGCATGACGGTCTGGTCAGCGAAAAGGCCGATCTGGAGGCCGCCATTGCAGCGCTGCGTTCGGGGATTGCGAGCCTGAACCGTGAAGGTCGTGAGCGGTTGCTGACAGCATTTGAGCAGGTGAACGAGAACTTCGGTTTGCTCTTTACCCATCTTTTCGCTGGTGGTGAGGCGAAACTGGTACTGGTTGAATCTGATGATCCCCTTGAGGCGGGCCTTGAGATCATGTGTCAACCGCCGGGCAAGAAGCTGAGCACGCTGTCGCTGTTGTCGGGGGGCGAGCAGACGCTAACAGCACTGGCGCTGATCTTTGCGGTGTTCCTTGCAAACCCAGCGCCAATCTGTGTGCTGGACGAGGTGGACGCGCCGCTTGATGACGCCAACGTCACGCGATTCTGTGATTTGCTGGACGAGATGGCACGGCGCACCGAGACCCGTTTCCTGATTATCACCCACCATGCGGTCACGATGAGCCGGATGGACCGGCTTTTCGGGGTGACCATGGGCGAACAGGGTGTGTCGCAGCTGGTGTCGGTGGATCTGAAAAAAGCGGCTGCGATGGTGGCCTGAGCCGGAGCCTCCGGCGGGGATATTTAAGGGGCCAGTAATAACAGGGTTTGTTACAGCCGGTTCAGCAGGTCGATTGTGGGCCATGCGTCGGCAGGCAGCCCCAAACGTATTTGCTCGGCTTGGACTGCTGCGCGTGTCATTGCCCCCAAGATGCCGTCAATGCCGCCCACGTCGTGGCCGCGTTGCGTGAGTTTTTGCTGGAGTTGCTGCATTTGCTGACCGCTGAGCGCGGGTGTCGGATTGCCTGCGTCATAGACGGCCGCGCCGCCAAGCCGTGTTGCGAAATAAGCGGCGGTGGTGACGTAGACGAAGCTTTTGTTCCAGTCGAAATAAACCTCGAAATTCGGGTAGGCGAGGAAGGCAGGGCCGTTGCGCCCCATAGGGAGCAGCACCGAGGCCTGAAGGTTGGCAGGCCCAAGCGCGCCTTCGCGGGCCCGCACGCCGCGCGCGGCCCAGTCGCGCACGCTGGCTTTATGGTTCAGTCCGGTTTGCGCCCAGTCGAGGTTTTCCGGGACAACGATCTCTTGCAGCCAAGGCTCATTTGCGCGCCAGCCCAAAGACGACAGCACATTTGCACCCGTCATCAACGCATCTGCCGATGAGCCTTTGAGGTCGACAATCCCGTCGCCATCCCCATCCATGCCCTGACGGATGATTTCGCGGGGCAGTTTCTGGAGTTGCCCGATTTCTCCCGCCCATGCCCCTGTTGTCGTGGCAGGGTTCATGCCGCCGCGGCGGTAAAGTTCAATCGCAGCGATCAGTTGGGGGCGGAAAAGCTCTGGTCTGCGGCAATCATGTGCGAGTGTCAGCAGCGCGTTGCGGGTGTTGAACGATCCCTGCACCTGCCCGTAGTCGGTCTCGAAAGCCCAGAACGCCAAGAGCACGCCGCGCGGGATCCCGAAACGGGTCTCGATTGTATTGAAGGTGCTATCCAGCCTTTGCCCATAGATGCGCCCGTTGTCGATCCGGTTCTGGCTGATCAATGCCCGCGAAAAGCTGATGAAGTCCCGCTGGAACACGCCTTGCGCACGGTCTGCGTTGATCACGGCCGGATCAATTTGTGCGCCTTGGAAGAACGCATCGACGGTTTGGGCCGGGATGCCTGTCGCGCGTGCTTCGGCTTTGACACCTTCAATAAAGGGACCCACCGGACCGCCGCAGGTTTGCGCGTTGGCGGTGCTTGCGAGAATGGATAAAGCGAAAATGGCGCTGCGCATTGAAATCTCCATGCAAGAATATGTCGATAGCGTATCAGTGCGGCTGTGCAGCGCAAGGCGGGCCCTGTGCGCATGTGGGAATATTGCCGATCAGGACAACGCGAGGGCACCAATGAGGGCCAGTGCGAGGGTCAGTGCCCATGTCCGCCAGAGCGTCTGAACCGCGCGATCAATATCATCCGGTCCCAGCGTACGTTCCCCTTCTGCATTCACAAAGGGATAGGGCTGCATGACACCATCATAGCTGCGTGGGCCACTGAGCGCGATATCAAGACCATGCGCCATTGCCGCCTCGGGCCAGCCTGCATTGGGCGAGCGGTGCAACGGGGCTTCGCGCAGGATCGCGCCGATGTCGGGCCGAGATGTGACAGCCCAGATCATCACTGCAGTCAGCCTTGCAGGGATCAGATTAAGGAGGTCATCAAGCCTGGCCGCAGCCCAGCCGAAATCCTCGTGTCGGGGGGTGCGGTAGCCGATCATGCTGTCTGCCGTATTGGTGATTTTATAGATTAGCAGGCCGGGCAGGCCAGCGATTGCAAACCAGAAAATAGGTGCTGTCACCCCGTCAGAGAGGTTTTCCGCGGCACTTTCAATCGCTGAGCGCGCGACGCTGGGGGCATCCATATCCTTCGTGTCGCGTCCGACGATCATCGCAACGCTGCGGCGGGCGTCACCAAGGGACAGGCGGAGGGCATCGGCGACAGCTTGTACGTGATCAACAAGCGAGCGTTGCGCAAGTAAGATTGCGACGATGATCACATCGAGGAGGGATCCTGGCACACTCTCGATAATCCATCCCAGCATCGCGGCCATGGCGCAGAGCGCGAGCATTGTGAGGAAACCTGACTGTTTTTTGTGTTCGCCTGTGTTGAAGCGCGCATCGCACCACCCGATCACGCGCCCCATCAAGACTGCGGGGTGCGGTATGCGTGACCAGAGCCAGCGCGGCTCTCCCAAAAGCGCATCGAGTATCATGCCAAAGATAAGGGTCAAAGTGCGGCTTCCAGTTGTTCCCAGCGGTCTGGTGCGGGCAATCCGAGCCGTAGCCAGTCAGGGGCATAAGGGAATGTTCGCGACCAGACGTGGCCTCTGGCAAGTCTGGTTTGAAGGGTTGTGGCCTCATCCACTTGGTAGAGCCGGAAGAGCGAGGTGCCGCCAACCAACGCCGCCCCCGTTTGTGTCATCAGCCTGTCTATCCGTGTTGTGTCATCTGCCAGTCTGATGCGGGTTTCATCAGCCCATGCCGGATCGGAGAGCGCTTCGGCCCCGATGGCGAGGGCGGGGCCGGATACCTGCCACGGTCCCAGCAGGTCGCGCAGTTTGGCAAGGATGACGGGATCGCCAATGGCGAAGCCAAGGCGTAGCCCTGCAAGCCCCCAGAACTTGCCGAAGCTCTTAAGTACAACCGTGCCGGGGCGTGCTGCCAGATGGATCAGCGACTGATTGGGTATGATATCGCAGAAACTCTCGTCAATGATCGTATATGCGGCATCCAGATCGCTGGCCTGCCAGATGTGTCCGTCGGGATTGTTGGGGTGTACCGCGACCAAAGCGTGGCTTGGGTCTTGACCCAAGCACCAGCCCGC
>NZ_DASYOK010000351.1:0-5039 GCF_036007805.1 Yoonia sp. | reverse complement strand
CTTGAGGGCCACGGTTCCGCCCCCGATCTGGGGGTGAATGCTGCTGAATATGCGGTGCGCTATGTCACACGGCTGATGGAGTTGCGCCAGGACCTGATTGCGCGCGCACCAGCGGACAGCAAGTTCGAGCCGCCTTGGACGACCATCAATATTGGCCGTGTATCGGGCGGCGTAGCGCATAACGTGATCGCCGGCAAAGCGGAGGTTGAATGGGAAATGCGGCCCGTGCAGAACAGCGACGCCGATTTCGTCAAAACCAGCATGGCCCGCTATTGCGCGGATACATTGCTACCCGCCATGCAGGCCGTCAGCCCTGACGCCAGCATCACCCTGACCACAGTAGGCGAAATCGCGGGGCTTGAACCGATGGCCGTGAACGCCGCGCGCGAATTGGTCGCCGAACTGACAGGCGCGAATGGCGCTGATCTGGTGGCTTTTGGCACCGAGGCAGGGCTTTTTCAGGCGTTGGGCAGCCATGTGGTGGTCTGCGGTCCCGGTTCAATCCAGCAGGCCCATAAGCCTGACGAGTATCTTGAGATTGATCAGTTGGACGCTTGTATGACCATGCTGTCGCGACTGGTGCGCTATATCTCTTAGCGCCCGTGACTGCGGTCGTAGGCGTTGGGTGCCGGTGGCGTGAAGGGGTCCGCGCTTTCAAAGACATCAATCACCAGCGGATAACAGGTGGCCTTGTCGGACGTATGCTCATCCCCGCAATCGCCACCGGGGCAAGCAGAGAGGCCGACGATCAGGTCAATCTCGGCAAAGAATTCAAGGTAATCGCCCGCCCGCACAGGACTGGCCTTCATAAAGTATTGATGCGTGTCGTTGGTAAAACCGGTGCACATAAAGACGTTCAGGACGTCGTGCACGTAGGGCTCTGCCTCGGCCAGTGACATGCCTGTGTGGTCTGCCAGCGCGCGGGTCAGGTTGGAATGGCAACAGTAGTGATAGTCGGAGCCCGACAACAACCGTCCTGTGTAGGGATCGCAGCGTGTGCCGATCACGTCATGCACCGATCCGCCGTCCGCATCCCAACCGTACCAATCCAGCGTGTCCTCTGTAATCGTTGCCATCGGGCGCATGTTCGGAAAGCGCGACCAAAGCCTGTCGCCGGTGGACAGATGCGTGCCATGCAAGGCGCGCGTCTTGCCGGAATAGAAATGTTCGGTCAGGTCAGTGGCGGACCATAGGTTCAGATCGCCGACCTGTGCGCCATCGGGGCATGTAATCCGAAAGAACCCGCCCGCAGGGACGGTCGTGCAGCGCGCATCGCGGGGCGGGATCACGCAGGTGTCGCGATGGGTGGCGCTGGCGCGGCGGGTCTGGATCGTCGCATGGTCTGGCGGGGCAAGCGCGTCAGTCGGATAGCAGATCACCGCAGGTTTGGCGCGGCGGGCAGCGGCATCGCTTGGGGGTGCAAAGGCAGGCTGATCAGGTTTCATAGGCGCATACTCGTCTCAAGGGGTGTTGGCGGAACCGTAGCTTTGAATGGCGGTCAATGACCAGACCTCGGATTCTTGGTTCAGATTTGCTAGAGACAAGTGTGGCGGTGAAAGTTCGCGTGACGTCAAATTCAGAACAAAAGGTGTCCAATGGCTGAAATCTACAAAAATACGGTGCGCGGACAGGGTTTGGTCGATCCGGCACCGGCGGATGCTTTTGACACCGAGGCCGTCACCCGCTTGCTCGATCAATGCCCCGCCCATCAAGCAACGCCTCTGGTAGATTGTGAAGGTCTTGCCCGCACCATTGGGGCTGCCCGCCTTGTTTTGAAGGATGAGCGCATGCGGATGGGGCTTGGCAGCTTCAAGGCGCTGGGCGCGGCCTATGTCATCGCCCGTGATGCGGCGGATGTGGTGCGTGAAACGGATGTCGATTGGTCCAACGCACTGAACGGGCGCAGCTATGTTGCGGCCAGCGCAGGCAATCACGGGCTTTCGCTTGCTGCAGGAGCAGCCGTTTTTGGTGCGCGTGCGGTGATTTATCTGGCCGATACCGTCCCCGAAGGCTTTGCTGCACGTTTGCGCGCGAAAGGCGCAGAGGTCGTGCGCGCCGGTGCCAACTACGAGGAAAGCATGGCGGCCGCGTCTGTTGCGGCCGAGGCGGGTGATTTGCAACTCCTTTCAGACGGGTCGTGGCCGGGCTACACCAAGTTGCCGTTCCACGTCATGGAGGGCTACACCCAGATGGGCCATGAAATTGCGCAGGCCTATGAGGGCACGCCGAGCCATGTGTTCTTGCAGGCGGGTGTTGGCGGATTGGCAGCAGCGCTGGCAGAAAGCCTGCGCGCATATTGGGGCGACGGGCCGCGCATGATTGTGGTTGAGCCCGAGGCAGCACCCGCGCTGATTGCAAGCATGAAGGCGGGGGCCCTGGTCACCACCCAAGGGCCTTTGTCGAACATGGGGCGTTTGGACTGCAAGACGCCCTCAATGCTTGCGCTGGGCATTCTAGCACGTGATGCGGATGATTTCACGACCATCACGGAAGGCGAGGCAGAGGCCGCTGTGGCGGCTTTGGCGGAACATGGCATTAGGACCACACCGTCGGGTGCTGCCGGGGTTGCGGCGGCTTTGGCTGATGTGGGGGATATTGATAGCAGATCAGAGGTGCTCTGCATTATCAGCGAAGGCCCGGAGGACGGGTAATCAACCCCATCTGCCCGCTCTGCTAGTTGCACTTGCCGCAGAGACACTTATTCGGCGACGGAAATATATCCTTCACCCAGCATTTGGCAGCTTTGATGGCGGGATCGTTCTTGCGGGTTTCGTAAAAGAGGAACCAAAGCTCGCGGTCCGCATGGGTTTGCGCTTCATCAGAGTGAAGTTGGCGTAGTTTTGGATACTCGCGGGCCATACAGGTGGGCAGAACACAAGAAAGGCCGGTCGCTTGGGCGGTATTTGCAATCGCACGGTAGGAATCCATCCGTATGATCGGGCAGGTCCCGAAATATTGCCGCGCGAGTTGCATCTCTGGCAAGCCTTCAAGGCTTAGAGGCAGCCCAACCCATCCGTTCTGATCACCGTCTTCGGACGCAAAGATCCCAACCCTGCAATTGGCCACCTTGAACCGCGCCACGCCCGGTGTGTCGGGACGCGAGAGCCGAAGTGCGACATCGGCCTCGCCGCGTTCGATTGCAGTTGTCTCGTCATTTGCCTCAATCATGATCTTGGCCTGCGGAAATTTTTCGCGCCAGAGGTTCATCGCGGGGGCAAGAAAATCACTGTTGATAAATGAGAGTGTATTGATTTGCAGCGCGCCAAAGAAATTATCGCTATTCTCGATATCCTTAAGCATGAACCCCAGACTGGATTGCGTAGCCTCTGCAATCGCAACAAGCTCCTCGCCGATCTCGGTGAGTTCCCACCGATTGCCCGCAGGTAAAAAGATCGGATGCCCAAGCTCTTCCGCGATCGTATCGACATGGCGTGCAACTGTACTACTGGTTACACCAAGAGCATGTGCCGCTGCGCGATAGGAGCCAACTTCTGCCACTGTGAGCACGGTCTGTAACTGGCCCCAGGACTTGAACTTCCTTATATTCATCATCTCACTCCGATGAGGTTCGGAACGAAACATTTTGCACCGTTCGGGAGATGGGTCGCTTGCAAACGGGCAAACTGCAAACGCTGTAGGACCATCCTCGGCGTCAAAAGTTACGCTGTCAATCTGGCCTTAGGGAGAGTCTCGCTTTGACGATCTTAAGGTGCCACTATTTTTGAGAGGGGGTAGCGGATTTTTCGCTATATTCGCGTTTGGCGCATTCGGTGTAGGCATCGTGCCGCCGCTCACGGCAATTTGTCGGCAAAGTATCGACCGCTGGGCCCTTTTAGAGGCTCAATCGCCGGAGATACTTTGCCGACAAAGCGATATCTCTCATTTTAGGCCGCCGGAACAATGACCTGCTTTGGTTTCAGTTCAAGCGTGCCGGGTGTCCATTTGCGCACGTCTGTCTTTTGGACGGCTGCCCGCAGGTTTTCCATGCGCATGCGGCGTTCGGGTTCGGGCATTTTCAGGGCGCTGACGATTGTCAGGTCCATCGCACGGTTCGAGAACGGGTTCGTAATCACCGCATCGGCCAGTTCCACAGCGGCCCCTGCGAATTCGGACAGCACCAGCACACCGCTATTGTCGATCCGCGAAGCGATAAATTCCTTCGCCACCAGATTCATGCCGTCCGCCAAAGGCGTGATCCATGCGACATCGGCGGCCTGATAGTACGAGATCAGCTGCGTGAATGGCACGGCGCGTGAAATCAGCGTGACGGGCTGCCATTCCAGTGTTCCAAAGCGGCCATTGATCCGGCCTGCGATCTGCTCGATCTCGCTTTGGATTTCTTCATAGGCCTGCATATTGCGGTTGGCGGCAACCGAAACATGCATCAGCCGGATTTTGCCGCGCAGGTCAGGGTTATATTCCAACACCCGCTCAAAGCTGGCCAGTTGCTCGATCCCGCCTTTGGTATAGTCGGTGCGCCCGACCGAAAGGATCAGTTTCTCGTCACCGATTTCCTCTTTTATCTTCGTGGTTTGGGACACCGTTTCAGGGGCATGAGCAATCTCGTCGATATAGCCAATATCCACGCCCACCGGTGTCACGCTGACCGCCACCTCATGGCCATCAAGGTTCAGCTTGCTTGCCCATGCGCGTTCGGCCAAAGCGGTGCCTTCGAAAATCCATTTGTCGGGCACTTGCGTCCGCGTCGTCACATCCACGTCGAACAGACTGGTGGCAACCGAGACAAAGTTGCTGGCATAGCGCGGGATGTGAAAACCGATGTCGTCACAGGCCAGCAGGCTGTTCACGATCTCTTTGCGCCAAGGCAGCATGTTAAAGATATCCGCCGATGGAAACGGCGTATGGTGGAAGAATGCGATCCGCACGTCAGGGCGCATGGCGCGCAGATATCCGGGCACCAGCCACAGGTTATAGTCATGCACCCAGACCAAAGCGCCTTCTGCTGCTTCTTCGGCGGCCGCTTCGGCGAAACGGCGGTTCACATCCTGAAAATTCGCCCAATCGACAGGGTCGTAGTT
>NZ_DASYOK010000350.1:0-2820 GCF_036007805.1 Yoonia sp. | reverse complement strand
TAGGGCCTAGTTGGCCTTTGCTTTTTCTGCTTCTGTCCGGCGGGCCAGCTCGGAGCGGTAAAGCGCCAGAAAATCAATCGTATCAAGGTTCAGCGGCGGGAAACCCCCGTCACGTGTGATGTCGCTGACAATCCGGCGCACGAACGGGAACGTCAAGCGTGGACATTCGATCAGCAGGAAGGGGTGCATCTGTTCTTCAGGCACACCCTGGACAAGGAAAACGCCAGCGTATTCAAGTTCAAGCACAAAAAGTGGATCGCCTTTTTCCTTGGTCTTGCTGGTGATGTTCAGCTTTGTGATCACCTCGTACTGGTTTTCGGTGCCGCGCTTGCGCGCATCAAGGTTCACCTGCACTTGAATTTCTGGCTGTGCATCGCCTGTCACGCCTTTTTGCGCCAGAATATTCTCGAACGACATATCGCGGATGTATTGCGCAAGAATACGGTTGGTGACTTGGGCGGCGGCGGGTTGGGCGGCGGCACCGTTTTCAGGTGTATCGGACATTGGAAACTGCTCCAGTTGAATAAGGTTCGCGCGTTCCTAGCAGCCTAAAAGCGCAGGCTCAATCCCGTGTCCAGTTTGAGGGGCCTTCAGGCCTATTCTTCTGTGGCGTGACGTCTTCGAATTCACCGTCGATTACACGGTCATTTGGTTGCCGCGGGCGTTGATGCGGAGTCTCACCCATTTCAAAGCGCTGCACATTCACACGGGATTTGGCCCAGATGAAAGCGGCGCGCCTGACGCTTGGTACAAGAAGCGAAAGACCCACGACATCGGTAAAAAAACCGGGTGTCAAAAGTAGCGCACCAGCAAAAAGGATCATTGCACCGTGGGCCAGCGGTTCTGTCGGGTCGTCGAGTTCTGAAAAAGACTTTTGCAGGTTCCCCAGTTCGCGAAGGCCCTGGCTCCGGACCAGATAAGACCCGGTGATCGCTGTCAGAAGGACGATCAAAAGGGTCCACCAGACGCCGATCAAACCGCCGACCTGTATGAATAGCGCAATTTCGATCATCGGGACTGCGATAAACGCAATTAACAGCCACATTATCTGTGCCTTTCATAAGATGTGCTGACCTAAGGTGGACTTGGGCCCGCCTGCAACCTACATAGGGAAGGAAAGGGCGTGTTTCCATGCCTTCCCCTGAACGAGGTCCCGATGAACTCTCCGATTATTCAGCTCTTGGTGCTTGCCGGCATCGCTGTTTTCTTGATTTTGCGCCTGCGCGGTGTTCTTGGCACACGCGAAGGTTTTGAAAAACCACCCGTTGCGCGCCCTGAACCGTCAAGCCGGATCGGCAAGCCGGAATTCGATGTGATCGAAGGTGGTCCTGATCTGGATATTACAGATCACGTTGAAGATGGTTCTGTTTCTGCCAAGGCACTGGCCAGCATGAAGCGTGTTGATCCGTCATTCAACGTGAGCGAATTTTTGGGCGGTGCGCGTGGCGCCTATGAAATGATCCTGATGGCCTTTGAAAAAGGCGATCTTGATGAAATCGTGCCGTTTATTTCAGAGGATGTTTATGAAGCATTCGCCTCCGTCGTTGACGAACGCCAGCGCCAAGGCCTGACCATTGATGCCAAGTTCATTGGTATCAGTGATATGAAATTGGTTGCCGCCGAATTTGACGATGCCACCAATGAGGCCGAGGTGTCGGTACAATTCAAGAGCGAGATGACCTCTATCGTGCGTGACAGCGCGGGCGATATTATCGAAGGCAGCGAAAAAGAGATCAAGCGCCAGAAAGATACATGGACCTTTGCCCGCAAAATGGATGCTGGCGATCCAAACTGGCGGCTGGTTGCTACGGGTGACTAACCCGTGCCAGGGTTTGGTGGTTGCCTGACCCTGCAAGCCGATGGGCGGTGCGATGGCGGAACCAACTTATACCGCGCTGACGTTTGATCAGCTGAAAGGGTGGCGTGATGATAATCATCAGGCCGCCTTTGATGTTTTCAAGACCACCTGTGGCGATATGGACGGTCCCGAGTGGGCAACGCTAAATGGTATTGCCCGCACCGACCCCTATCCGCGTGCGTTCTTTGAGGAATTCTTCCGCCCTGTTTTGGTCGAAGACGGGAAAGAGACGCTGTTCACCGGATACTATGAGCCCGAACTGAATGGATCGCGCGAACGCGGTAAACCCTATCTCTATCCGATCTACGCCAGACCGGACGACCTCAATCATTCGCGCCGCGAAATAGACCAAGAAGGAGTTTTGGCAGATCGCGGACTTGAACTGGCTTGGCTGACAGACCCTGTTGATGTGTTCTTTCTTCAGGTCCAGGGGTCCGGCCGCATTCGTCTGCCCGACGGCAGCATGATGCGTGTCGGGTTTGGTGGAAAGAACGGGCGGCCCTATACATCGATTGGCAAGCTTTTGGTGGCGCGTGGGGTGTTCGGGCCGGATCAGGTTTCCGCCGATGCAATCCGTGATTGGGTCAATGCCAACGGTGATGCGGGGCATGCGCTTTTGCTGGAAAACGAAAGCTATGTGTTTTTTCGCGAGGTCAGCGACGTACCTGCCCATCAAGGACCTTTGGGAACGATGAACCGGTCCATTACCGCTGGCAGATCTATCGCCGTTGATCCCGCTTTTGTGCCGCTTGGTGCGCCTGTCTGGATTGAAAAAGACGGTGATCTACCGATGCAACGGCTGATGATTGCCCAAGATACCGGTGGCGCAATCAAGGGTGCGCAACGGGCGGATATCTTTTTCGGGACTGGTCCAGATGCAGGTTTGCAGGCTGGCCGGATCAAGGATGGCGGCCGGATGGTTGTGTTGTTGCCTGCACAAATGGTGGAAAGCTGATGCGCAA
>NZ_DASYOK010000349.1:0-1672 GCF_036007805.1 Yoonia sp. | reverse complement strand
AGCGTCTTTTGGATGTGATCGCCGCTTTTGAAGCGATGGAGCGCCCGTTCCTGATGCACTGCAAATCAGGTGCCGATCGGACAGGCCTCGTCGCGGCGCTTTATCTGATGGTCCATGATGGCCAATCTGTCGCCCAAGCGCGCAGACAACTCAGCTTTCGGTATTTACATATCCGCAAGACCTCCACCGGCATTCTGGATCACTTCTTCGACGTCTACGCGGCCCGTAACGCGCAAGCGCCGATCGCGATCGAAGAGTGGATCAGAACCGAATATGACCGCGATGCCTTGACCGAGAGTTTTGCGCAAAAGCAGGCCGAGCTGAAATTCTGGCAAGGCTGGCGCTAGAACGCGACGTCAACCTGTCCGCGAAACTGGCGTGCCTGCCAGGCTTCGGCGATCATGTCGCAACTTTCCCGCACGGTGCTCAGGCGCGGCATCAGCGGATTACCCGACGGGGGTTTTCCTGTAGCGATGGCGATGAAATCGGCCATCAAGCCCAGAAACATATCGTTGCGATCAAAATCGAAGGCTGTCGTTTGCGGACCGGCACCTGTATCGCGCGTGTATGCAGGCGCCATCAGGTCCAGATCAATGACCTGGTCGGTGCCGCGCAATTGTCCTTTGCGCAGACTGACAGGTGAGAGGTAGTCCATCGCAACCGTTCCCAAAGGCGCGGCAAGGCTGATGCGCGTGGCGAAATCGACCTTTGCAAAATCGGGGTGGTCGAGGCTTGCGGCGCCTGTCACCGTGGCCTCTGGAAAGAGGCAATGCGCGATGTCCAGTTCATGGCACAGGTCCAGCAGAACCCCGCCGCCCGCCGGATCGGACGCATAGCTTTGCGCAAAGGACCAGTTCTCGCGCCATTGCCGCACATCATGGCCGATCTCGAAAGCGAAACTGTAAATATCGGACAGATCAAGGGCGGCCAGCGCGCGCACCGCAGGGTGATAGCGCATCATGAAGCCGACTATTGAGCGGTCAGCCACAGGTGCGGCCGCCGCATAGATGTTGGCGATCTGCTCTTTGGTCCAGCCAAGCGGTTTTTCAACGTAGAAGGGCCAGTCCTTGGCAGCGCAAAGCTGGATCAGCGACAGGCGGATCGGGGTGGCCGTTGCGACGATGACGCCTGCAACATCGCTGCGTTGAGCCACGGCATCGGGATCAAATGCGCGGTAGGGGATGAGGTCAACCTTTTGGCCCAAGGCGGCAAGATTACGGGCGTGGCGTTGCCCGATTGATCCTGCACCGATGACCAGAAATGTATCCGCTACCATCCGCTGAAGCCGCCATCGACGTTGACCAACTGGCCGGTCATATAGCCCGACTGCGAGGAACACAAAAACAGCATCGCATCGGCAATTTCATCCGGCGCGGCCATGCGGCCCGCCATGATCAATTCACCCACGCGGCGCTGGAATTCGTCGGAATGGCCGTTGAACACCGCACCCGGGGCGATGGTATTCACGGTCGCGTTCCGCTTGGCCCAATAGCCCGCAAGCCAGAGGGTAAGGCCGTGGATGCCCGCTTTGGTCGCCGAATAGGCCGAGAAGGATTTGAACGGCATATCCTCGTAAATCTGGTGGTGCGGACCATTCAGCGCATACATCGACGCCACGTTGATCAGCGTCGCAGGATAGCGCCCCACGATATCGCGGTCCATCTGGCGGGCG
>NZ_DASYOK010000348.1:0-3803 GCF_036007805.1 Yoonia sp. | reverse complement strand
GCGGCTGAAAGTTTGTTCAGTGCGCGCCTCATACTGTCCCCCTGCCAATCCACCCTTATGTGTGGTGTACTATGGAGCAAAATGCACCAAGTTGAAACAGTCATCTATTGCTAAGTATCTGTAAAATATTAATTGTGGTATGTTGTGGAGCATGATGAACCACGGCTTCAATGCTCCCCGACCGCACCAGCTTTGTCCTGATTGTTTATCGGACAGGCGCTGCCGTCCCCCTTCATTTATGCGTCGCGTCCCGGCTCACTTGGGTCGTTCGCGAATATTGCGATCTTGTTGCCATATGGGTCGCGCAGGTAGCCAACGTAGAAATGTGGGCCATAGGTTTCACGAAAGCCCGGTTGGCCCTCGTCCGTTCCGCCGGCGGCAACGGCTGCTGCGTGAAGGGTGCGTACCTGCGCCTGATTGCGCGCCTCGAACGCGATCATTGTCCCGTTCCCGGCAGTGGCGGGCTGCCCGTCGAAGGGCGCTTTGACATAAAAGTCCGGAAGGGCAACAGACTGCCCCGTTTGTTTGGGCAAGATGTAACTCAAGTCACCGTGAAATTCTTCCAGCGTATAACCAAGGTCAGGCAAAAAGGCGGAGTAAAACTGTTCTGCGCGCGCGATGTCGTCAGCACCAACGGTAACATAGGCAATCATCGTGTGCTCCTTCTTGCGCCGTGGCGGCTTGCCAGTGTTTTGGCACAGCGGGTCATGCCCGATCAATCCTGTGCGGCGAACCGGCACTTATGTCGGGTTGGCCTCTAGCCATGCCCCGCTTTCAATTCCGTCCAGCGTCCAGTTCCCGACACGCCATCGCACCAGCCGCAGTGTCGGAAAGCCGATATGCGCCGTCATCCGGCGCACCTGTCGGTTCCGCCCTTCGCTGATGGTCACCTCGATCCATGTATCCGGCACAGATTTGCGAAACCGCACGGGCGGATCACGTTCCCACAAAACGGGCGGATCAATCAGGCGGATTTTTGCGGGGCGGGTTGGGCCGTCTTTGAGCGTGACGCTTTCGCGCAGCGGGGCGATGTCTTTGTCCGTCGGCGCGCCTTCGACCTGTACCAGATAGGTCTTGCTCATCTTGTTTTTGGGGTCCGCAATGCGCGCCTGCAACGTCCCGTCGTCCGTCAATACCAAGAGCCCCTCGCTATCGCGGTCCAACCGCCCTGCAGGATAGACTCCGGGTACATCCACAAAGGCAGAAAGCGTGGGCCGCGGCGACGGGCTTTTGACATCTGTGAACTGCGACAGCACGCCAAAAGGTTTGTTAAGAAGGATCACACGCGACATGCGCCTGAATAACGTGCGTGGTGCCATGCCGTCCATGGTCTTCTGCGTTTCAGTTTTGTTTATGTTTCCCGTGCCATGATATGCGTCGCATGAGCCCCGAAACAGACCTGCGGTATACAGATGTACTCTGGTAACATATTATAAATGAATAACTTTTTGATTTACTTGTGCGCAAACGCGGCTAGTTTATCATCACAGATCACAAAAAAGGCGCGCCAATGCCCCCAATCGCCGACCACCCTTTGCGCTATGCGATGGCGAATGAGTTGCACGCTCGGCCGTTTCCTGCGGTTGAAGCACCCAGCCGCGCGGCCTTTCTGGCGATCAAACCTGCAAGCAATGCCGCGGGCCGTGATCGCGAGGCGGACCGTGCCCATCTGGTTGACCTGCTCGATCGTTTTGGCGCGCAGCATCCCCAGCCGGATGCGACCCACTATTTCGGCAAGATCGGGCGCCATCACCTGAAATGGGAAAGCCATACCGAGTTTGTGACCTACACGATCTTTGGCGAGGGCGTCGCCGACCAGCCTTTCGATGCCGCAACCTTTGCAATTTTTCCCAAAGACTGGCTTGAGGCGGCACCCGGCGTGCGCGTCACCTCTGCGCTGATCCGCATCGAGGTGGCCGACGGGGATGACGGGATCATCGAAAAAGCCCGCGCATGGTTTGTGCCCGAAAGCCTTGCGATCAGTCGGGTGATCGAGGATGATCTGGTTGTCGCCGGTGACTTTCGCATTGATCACCTTGGACACATGCGTTTTGCAGTCTTCGCGCGGCCGCATGTCGGCAACCGCCGTGTCGGCCGTGTGGTCCAGCGCCTGTGCGAAATTGAGACCTACAAATCCATGTCCATGCTGGGTCTCAGCCGCGCGCGTGAACTGGGCCCGCGGATGGCTGCCTTCGATAAAAAGCTGACAGGTCTTCTTGAAGACATGCGCGGATCAGACGGTGATCCTGCCAAGGTCCTGCAGTCCTTGCTCGAGGTGTCGGCCGAGATTGAAAATACGATCGCGCAAACCTCTTTCCGTTTTGGTGCCACGGTCGCCTACGAGAAGATCGTCAACCAGCGGATCGAAGTCCTGCGCGAAACCCGCTTTGAAGGTCGCCAGACCTTTAGCGAATTTATGACGCGCCGGTTTGATCCTGCGATGCGAACTGTGATGTCCTCCAAAGAGCGGCTACATGCGATGTCCGATCGCGCCCTGCGTGCCGGTGATCTCTTGCGTACACGGGTGGACGTGGAACGCTCGGCGCAAAACCAGGAATTGCTGACCAGCATGGACAAACGCGCCGATCTGCAACTGCGCCTGCAGCGCACGGTTGAGGGGCTGTCGGTTGTGGCAATCAGCTATTACGCCGTCAATCTGGTGCTCTATGTCATCGCCCCGATCAGCGAACCTCTGGGCATCGGCAAAGTGCTGATGGCTGCTCTTGCGACGCCGATCGTTCTGCTTTTGGTCTGGCTGATGGTCAATCGCATCCGCAAGCACATGGAATAATCCGTCGCACTTGTGCGGGAAAGAAACCATGTTAACCATTGCCTGAGGTAATGGTGGACTAGCAATGCGTTTCGTTTTGGGATTGATGGCTATATGGGGGGCAGGGACAGCCACAGCTGATGTGCTGCCCGCCCCTTTGACCGATGCGGATTTCGCCCCCGTGCGTGAGGTGGAGGCCCGCTTGGGCCAGCTTTTGTTCTACGATCCCATCTTGTCCGGCAACCGCAACGTCTCTTGCGGCACCTGTCATCATCCGGCGTTCGGCACCGGTGACGGCTTGTCGCTCGGCCTTGGCGATGGTGGCATCGGTCTTGGGCCAAAACGTGTGGCAGATCCTGACAATATGCCCGAACAGCGGATACCGCGAAATGCGCCGGCACTTTTCAACCTCGGCGCATATGAGTTCACGGTGCTCTTCCATGATGGCCGGATCGAGGTCGACCCCGACCGCCCCGGAGGACTGCGGACACCGCTTGATGCCGATATGGTTACCGGCTTTGCCTCGCTGCTTTCCGTGCAAACCATGTTTCCAGTGCTCAGCCCCGATGAAATGGCCGGGCACTACAGCGAAAATGAAATCTCCCAAGCGGTGCGGCGCGGCGTGATCACAGGGCAGGGCGGCGCATGGGACCTGATCTCGCAGCGCGTACGCGACATCCCCGCCTACGCAGACAGTTTTATTGCGACCTATGACCATATCGACGCGCATGATCAAATCACCTTCGCCGATATCTCGAACGCCATCGCGGCCTTCATGGAATTCGAGTGGCGCTCTGACAATGCTCCCTTCGATGCGGTCCTGCGCGGCGAGGCCACCTTGCCCGAACCCGCCGCCACCGGCATGACGCTCTTTTACGGTGAGGCAGGTTGCGCAAGCTGCCACAGCGGCCCGTTTCTGACCGATCATGATTTTCACGCAATGGGTGTCCCCCAGATTGGCCCCGGCAAGGCCGCGCGCTTTGAAAGCCACGCCCGCGACGAAGGGCGTTTCCGTGTGACAGGTGATCCAGCA
>NZ_DASYOK010000347.1:0-14092 GCF_036007805.1 Yoonia sp. | reverse complement strand
GGGGCAGGGCATGTGAGCTGGACCTTGGCCACATCACTTGGCTTTCCGCTGATCGCGCCTTTTGCAGCGGCAGGGCTTTATGAGGTCAGTCGCCGGATGGAGGCGGGCCAACCGCTTGCATGGCGGGCGATCTTGGGCATTGTCTGGAATGAACGCACACGGCAATTGCCGTGGCTGGGTGCGATCATTGTCATCTATTTCCTGTTCTGGACCTTTCTGGCGCATATGATCTTTGCGCTTTTCATGGGGCTGACCACCATGACCAATATCAGCGAAAGCTACGAGGTGTTTCTGACGCCAAGCGGTCTGATGATGATCGGAGTGGAGTTGGGGGTTGGGGCAGTGCTGGCGTTCCTATTGTTCTCGATGACAGTGGTCAGCCTGCCCTTGGTGCTGGACCGCGAGGTGGATTTCGTCACCGCGATGCTGACCAGCATGAAGGCCGTGCGCGAGAACCTCTTTGTGATGCTGGTCTGGGCGATGATCATCGCCGTGCTGTCACTGCTGGCGCTTTTGCCGTGGTTTCTGGGACTGATGGTGGTCTTGCCGATCCTTGGCCATGCGACATGGCATCTTTACCGCAAGGTTGTTGCCTGAAACGAAAAGGGCGCCTGGAAGGACGCCCTGATGTAAAAATATTCTGTCTTACGACTTGGCGTCTGTCGGCGCTGTCGTCGGCATCTTCTTGGAAGAACCGGACGCCAGCGGATCGTCCTGACGTTGCACAGAACCTTCGAAGTGCGCACCTGATTCAATCGCGATGGTCTTGTGTATGATATCACCCTCGACCCGTGCGGTGGATGTCAGGCGGACCTTGAGGCCGCGTACACGGCCCACAACGCGGCCATTCACGACAACATCGTCTGCAACCACTTCGCCTTTGACAGTAGCACCTTCGCCGACGGTCAGCAGGTGGGCGCGAATGTCGCCCTCAACCTGGCCTTCGACCTGAATGTCACCGGTTGTCTTCAGGTTGCCGGTGATCAGCAGATCAGAGGACAGCACAGACGGAGCCGGCTTTGCCTTTGGCGTTGCAGATGCCTTGAAATCAGAACCTGCGGGCTTGGCTGTGTCCGTCCCTTTGGAGGTGTCAGTGTCGGACGCTGCCGGTCCGGGTTCGTTGATTTTGGATTTAGAAAACATCTTGTCCAGCTCTTATATAAGTCATGGGGTTGACGGGGTTGCCGTTCACACGGACCTCGTAGTGAAGGTGGGGTCCGGTCGAGCGACCAGAATTCCCCATAGCACCAATTCGCTCGCCGCGCGAGACCCTTTGGCCGACGCGTACATCCATTGCATTAAGATGGGCATAACGTGTTTCGATCCCGAAGTCATGCTGGATCTTGATCAACCGTCCATATCCGGACGACCAACCGGCATGGGTGATCACACCATCGGCGGTGGCGTAGATTGGTGTGCCGATGGGCGCGGCAAAATCAGTACCTGCATGTAACCGCCCCCAGCGTGGCCCAAAGCCGGAGGTATACCGAAAGTTCGACTTTACCGGAATCGAGAAGGGCGCTTTTTCAGCGGCGATCCGGTAAAGGTTGATGCGGTCCATCGCTGTCAGGATCGCATTGGCGCGCAGTGCGTCGGGGTCTGGATCACCACCGCGCGTGGAGAACTGGATTGGGGTCAGCGGCCCGCCCATGCCGGAATAGCCACGACGCACCTGTTCGATCAGATTATCGGGGTTCATGCCGGCGGCGCGAAACATGTCGTCAAGCGGCTCGACAGAGACCAGCATCGCCTCTTCCAGCTGGCGGAAGATCTGGTCGTTGCGTTCTTGCAAGAGCCGCAGTTCAAGCTGCATCTCTTCGGCCTGCTCGATAGCGAATTCGGCATCTGCGGCGATCTGGTCACGCTCTGATGCTGTATCGGCAAGGGCCGAGGCCAGCAGCCCGACGGTGCCTACCGCGTCATCGCTGATCGAGGCGGAGCCTTCGTTTCCGTTCTCCGATGACAGAGCCGCAACTTCGCGGCGGGCCTCTTCGCGGGCGCGCATCGTATCGCGTAAGGTGGCCTGCACAACCTCAAGACCGGTTTCCAGCTCGCGGCGTTTTTCTTCGGTGGCCAGCAGTTCGGACTGCATGATCGAGATTTGTTGCAGCGCAGAGGTAAAGCGTTCCTGTGCGGCCAGTGCCTCCATCGCGCGGGCGTCGCGTTCGGCGGAAAGGGCGTTCAGGCGTTGTTCATAGGTGAGCTGATCGCGCTGCGCCTGTGCACGGAAATTTCCGGCACCGATGCTGTCCATCAACAAAATAGCAGTGGCGATGATTGTCCAGGCGACGACGATGATGCTGCCGGTCCATGCCACCAGCTGTGTTTCGGATGTCAGACGGATAAAGCGCGTCTCACTGTCGGAGCGCAGGAACAAACGTCTTTCAGGGAAAAACCGTTCCAATACGCCATGAATACGTGCTGTTATGCGTGATCTCACGTTGGTGCCTGTCCTGTCCAGTTAACTTGCGCCGGTGCCTCGCCAGCAGTGATCCGTTTCCGTTTAAGTGCCTCTGTCTTGGGCTGCAAGAAATTTGCGCAGATTTTTCTACGGATATCCCGCGCTAATACGCTTCTGGGCGGGGTTTTGCCGATCTCAGGAAGAACCCGCCGAAACAGGGCCTGTTCCGGCGAGTGGCCAGTAGAAATCCGGAGGGATCCCGGCCTCGGCGCGCTTTTCCTCATTGAAGGGCGGTTTGAGATTGCCGTGGAAATACTTGCGGACCAGATCGTGGAACACGCCGGTAGGGTCAAGGTCATGGCGGCCACACAGGAAGTGGAACCATTTGGACCCGTAGGCCACGTGGTGGACTTCTTCGGCGTAGATCGTTTCGAGTGCCGCGACAGCAGAGGTGAGTTTGGCCTGTTTGAAAATCTTGATCATCCCGGGCGTCACATCCAGCCCGCGTGCCTCAAGCACCATGGGCACGACAGCAAGCCGCCCCATCAGATCATCGACCGTGTCTTCGGCCGCGCGCCACATTCCCGCATGGGCGGGCAGGGCCCCATAGTGGCTGCCCAATTCTTCAAGACAGTCACACATCAGGTTGAAGTGCTTGGATTCCTCATCTGCCGCTTTGACCCAATCGTCGTAATATCCCGAGGGCAACGGCGTGTCCGAGAACCGCGCGATGATATCCCAGTGCAGATCGACCGCGTTCAACTCAATATGCGCGACGGCGTGCAGCAGCGCGATGCGCCCCGCCTCGGTGCCCGGTTTGCGGTGGGGGACGTCGCGGGGATCAAGCAGTTCCGGTCTTGCGGGCCGCGCAGGGCGCAAGGGCGGCGTGGCGGTGCCGATCGCGATGACCTCGCCCGCGGCGCGGGCGGCCTGCCACCGCGCGGCATATTGGCGGGACAGGGCGGTCTTGGCGCGGCCGTCGGCGGTGGTCAGCACCGCGACGGCCATCTCTGTCAGGGTCACGCCGCGCGGACCGCTTCGAGTACGGCTTCGACGTGGCCGGGGACTTTGACCTTGCGCCACGCTTGGGCAATCTTGCCATCGGCACCGATCAGATAGGTGGTCCGCTCAATGCCCATGTAGGTTTTGCCGTACATGCTCTTTTCAACCCATGTGCCGTAGCGTTCACAGACATCGCCCTCTTCATCCGACAAAAGCGCGATTTTCAGGTCATGTTTGGCCACGAATTTGTCGTGCTTTTTGACGCTGTCTTTCGAGACGCCAAGCACCACGGTGTCTTCGGCAGCAAAGGCATCAACCATATCGGTAAAGCCGATGGCCTCTTTCGTGCAGCCGGGGGTGTCGTCCTTGGGGTAGAAATAGAGCACGACCTTTTTGCCTTTGAAATCGGAAAGGTTCACGATCTCGCCGCCATCGCGGGGCAGGCTGAAGTCGGGGGCTGTGTCACCGATTGCGGGCTGTGTCATAGGGGCGTCCTTTTTGTGTTTCACTTTCCTGGTTTTGTTTTAGGTCATGACAGGCAAAGATAAAGAGCAAAGCGCGCCCCGTGCTGCGCAAGATAAGGCCATAATGACCGAAGAGACCGACCCAAACCCGACCAAGCCCGCAAGGCCCAAAGGGATGCGCCCTTGGGTGTTCTGGCTGCGGGCGGTGTTTGTGGTCTGTATGATGCCCCTTGTTTTTCTGGCCGCAGCTGCAGTCATGGTCATTGACCGTGATATCACGGCGCCCAGCTGGATCACGGAACGCATCGAGGCGCGGGCAGACGCGCTTTTGGAAGGCGGCAGTCTTGAGTTCGGGGCGATTACCGTGCGGATCGGCCGTGACCTGCACCCGACTGTGCGTCTTATGGATACGCGCCTGGTGGATGCCGGCGGTTTAACGCTCACGCGGGTGCCGCTGGTTGAGGGGGGGATTTCGCCGCGCGGGTTGATCCTGCAACAAGAGCTCCTGATGCAGAATGTGCGCCTGATCGGGGCACAGGTGAATTTGCGCCGCGCGCGCGACGGCTCGGTGTCTTTTGCCTTGACGGCGGGGGGCGGTGATTTGGGGCAGGCGCGGTCTTTGCCTGAATTGCTTGAACAGTTTGACCGCGTTTTTGAACGCCCAGCACTTGAGGCGCTTGAGACTGTGCGGGCGGACGGACTGATCGTAAACTTTGATGATGCGCGCGCGGGGCGCAGCTGGATCGTCGACGGCGGAAGTGTGACCCTTGATCTGCGTGACGAACAAACCGCGATCAATGGCAATTTTTCATTGTTGTCGGGCCGTGCGGATGTGACTGGTGTAACCCTCTCTTATCTCAGCCCGCGCGGCAGCCGTGCGGCGCAGGTGGCCATCAACCTGACCAATGCCGCGGCCAGCGACATCGCCGCGCAATCACCCGCGCTGCGATGGTTGCAGGGTGTCCAGGCCCCGATCACGGCAGCTTTGCGCACGGGGCTGGACGAAGACGGGGCCCTTGGGCCGCTGAATGCTTTCCTTGAAATCGGGACCGGTGTCTTGCAGCCAAACCCTGCGACCGAGCCTATCGCCTTTGATGATGCCAAGGCCTATTTTACCTATGATCCTGTGCGCGACCTCATCGCCTTCAGCGAGGTGTCGCTGGAAACCGCGTGGGGCAGTTTGCGTGCCGAGGGTGATGCATATTTGCGTGAATTCCGCGATGGCTTGCCGCGTGCTTCATTGGCGCAGTTCCGCTTTCGCGATGTGGCGCTGAACCCGCCGGGTTTCTTTGACGCACCACCTGAGATCACAGAGGCGTCGATTGATATGCGTCTGCGGTTCGAGCCCTTCTCGGTGGAGATCGGGCAGGCGGTGATGACGGACGGTGATGTGCGACTTGATGCCAGCGGTGCGTTGGCAGCGACTGACGCGGGCTGGCAACTGGCGCTGGATGCACAGGTTGCAGCGATCACGCCGGAGCGGCTTGTGTCCTTCTGGCCGCTGACGATGAAACCGGGTACGCGGCAATGGGTGAGCAACAACCTGACAGACGGGCGCTTGTTTGACGTGGATATGGGACTGCGAATTGCACCCGAGCGCGCGGCGCAGTTTGCGGTGGACTTTGAATTTGAAGACACGTCGATCAAGTTTCTGCGCAACATCCCATCTGTCACCGATGCGCGCGGTTCTGCCAGTATCGCGGACAGCCGGTTGGTTGTCGGATTGGATGATGGCGTCGTGAATGCGCCACAGGGCGGGCCGATGCAACTGGCCGGATCGGCTTTTACAATCGTGGATATGCGGCTGAACCCGTCGCCCGCGATCCTGAACCTCAAGATTGATAGCTCTTTGACAGCCGCCCTGTCGGTGCTCAATCAAGAGCCTTTTGCCTATATGGACAAGGCCAATCTGCCGGTGACACTCGGGGACGGGCGCGCCTTGACCGAAGGCCAAATTACGTGGCCTTTGCAACCACGCCCCGCACCTGAAACCGTACTTTTCGAGATGGCATCGCAGTTGCGCAATGTGCGCAGTGATGTGCTGATTGCAGGCCGTCAATTTGCGGCGCCCCGTCTGACGGTGACAGCAAACAGAAGTGGCCTGAATATCGCCGGTCCGGTGCGCATTGGCGATGTGACGGGGGTGGGCGTCTGGGACCAGCGTTTTGGTGATCCAGACCGTCCGGGTAGCCGTGTGACAGCGGATGTTGCGCTGTCGCAGGCATTTCTGGATGAGTTCGACATCGCGCTGCCGCCCGGCACGATCCGGGGCAATGGCACAGGCGCGCTTGCGGTTGATTTTCAGCCCGGGCGTCCGCCGGCATTCAGTTTGCGTTCTGACTTGCAGGGTCTGACGGTGGCGATCCCGGCGATCGGGTGGTCCAAAGGGCCGGGAACGTCGGGGAACCTGTTGATTGCGGGGGTTTTGGGTCCGGTGCCGTCTCTTGACACGCTCGAGATCGCTGGCGGTGGCCTGCAAGCTGCGGGGCGTCTCACGCTTGATCCTGCAGGCGGCTTGCGGTCCGCACAGTTCACCCAGTTCCGCGTCGGCGATTGGTTTGATGCACCGCTGACGCTGCGCGGACGCGGCGTGGGCCAACCTGTGGGCGTCGAGATCAACGGCGGCACGCTTGATCTGCGCAACGCGGCTTTTGGCGGTGCGCAGCAGAATGGCGGACCCGTGCAGATTACGCTGGATCGCTTGCAGGTGACCGAAGGGGTCGCTTTGACAAACTTCCGTGGCGATTTTCGCAGTCAGGGCGGATTTCGCGGCGAATTTACGGGGCAGATCAACGGTGAGACAGGTATCGCAGGCGCGGTGGCCCCGCGCGACGGCCGCTCTGCGGTGCAGTTGCGCAGCGATGATGCGGGCGGCGTTCTGCGCGCGGCAGGCCTGATGCGCAACGCGGTGGGTGGCACGGCGGAACTCACGCTTTTGCCCGCAATCGGCCCGGGTACGTTTGACGGGACCCTGCGGGTGCGCAACATCCGTGTGCGCGATGCGCCTGCCATTGCAGCCTTGCTGGATGCAATCAGCGTTGTCGGGCTATTGCAGCAATTGGACGGGCAGGGGCTGGCCTTTGACGAAATGGATGCGCGGTTCCGTTTGACGCCCCAACAGGTGATCGTGTCGCAGGCCAGTGCGGTCGGTCCGGGGCTTGGCATTTCGGTGGACGGCCTCTACACGCTGGCCAATAAACAGATTGATCTGCAGGGCGTCGTGTCACCATTTTATCTGGTCAACAGTATCGGTTCTTTCCTGACCCGCAGGGGTGAGGGATTGATCGGGTTCAACTTCAACATTGGCGGCACGTCTGACGCGCCGCAAGTGGCTGTGAACCCGTTGTCGGCACTCACACCGGGGATGTTCCGCGAGATCTTTCGCAGGCCAGCACCGGATCTTTCCCAATGAAACTCAGCGACTTTGATTTTGACCTTCCTGAAGACTTGATTGCCACGCGGCCAGCGCGCCCGCGCTCATCGGCAAGGCTTCTGCTGGCGCAGGGGACGACCATCGAGGACCGGATTGTCAATCAGCTCCCAGACATTTTGCAGCCTGGCGACCGGTTGATCCTGAACGATACCAAAGTGATCCCTGCGCGTCTGTTCGGCGTCCGTCATCGTAGTGGCGAGGCCGGCGAGACGGCGGCGCGGATGGATGTCACCTTGCTGGAACCGCGGGCGGATGGCGCGTGGTCTGCGCTGATCAAGTCGCTCAAAAAGGTGCGCGATGGCGAGGTGATTGTCTTCTCGGATGAATTAAGCGCCGAAGTGGTCGGGCGCGGCGACGGGCAGGGGTATCTGCAATTCAACCTCAAAGGTGATGATTTCGATGCGGCGCTGAATGCGGTGGGGGCGATGCCTTTGCCGCCCTATATCGCGGGCAAGCGCCCTGCGGACGACGCGGACAAGCAGGACTACCAGACCTATTGGGCGCGTCATAGCGGGGCGGTGGCGGCCCCGACCGCGTCACTGCATTTTGACGGCCCCTTGCTCGCGGCGCTGGCCGCGCGGGGGGTGGAATTCACCCATGTCACATTGCATGTTGGCGCGGGCACGTTCCTGCCGGTGAAGGTAGATGATGTGCGCGATCACAAGATGCACGCCGAATGGGGCGAGGTCACGCCGCAGGCCGCGGCAGAGATGAACGCAACGAAGGCCGCAGGACACCGTGTGATCCCTGTGGGTACAACGGCGCTGCGCCTGATCGAGAGCGCGGTGCAGGATGGCAAGATGCAGCCTTGGACGGGGCCCACGGATATTTTCATCACCCCGGGCTTCCGGTTCCAAATGGCGGACGGGTTGATGACGAATTTCCATTTGCCGAAATCAACGCTGATGATGCTCGTGTCAGCGCTGATGGGCACGGACAACATTCGTGCGATTTATGACCATGCGATTGCGGAAAATTACCGCTTCTTTTCCTATGGTGACAGCTCGCTTCTCTTGCCCGTGCGAGAAGGCGTGAATGGTTGAGGCCCTGTCGCTTCTGTGATGAATTCTTAGGAGAATCGTGACATTGCACGGTTCTTGCTGTGCTGAAAGGGCGTGTCATGTTTCAGGTTTTTACCGGCTCTTGGGCTTTGTTCGTCGGCATGTTCATGTTGATGGTGGGCAATGGCCTGCAAGGTACGCTTCTGGGTCTGCGCGGCGAGGCAGAGGGTTTTAGCACCTTTGAACTCTCGATCGTCATGTCGGCCTATTTCTTGGGGTTTTTGTTCAGCTCGCGCTACACGCCCGAGCTGATCCGCCGTGTCGGTCACGTGCGGGTCTTTGCTGCGCTGGGATCAATGATTTCGGCGGTGCTTGTCGCTTATCCGGTACTGATTGAGCCCTGGGCCTGGACCATTGGCCGCGTGATCATCGGGTTTTGCTTTTGCGGGGTCTATATCACCGCTGAAAGCTGGCTGAACGATGCGTCGAGCAATGAAAACCGCGGCAAAGCCCTGTCGCTTTACATGATCACGCAGATGGCGGGGATCGTGTTTGCGCAGTGGATTGTCAGCCAGGGGGATATCTCGGGATATGTCCTGTTTATCATCCCGTCCATTCTGGTGTCGTTGGCTTTTGCGCCTGTGCTCTTGTCGGTGCGCCCGATGCCTGCCTTTGCATCCACAAAACCGATGAAGCTGCGTGATTTGATCAAGGCGTCACCGCTGGCCTGTTTCGGGATGTTCATGCTGGGCGGTGTGTTTTCGGCGCAGTTCGGCATGTCGGCGGTTTACGGCAGCCGTGTGGGGCTGACGGTGTCCGAAATCTCCTTGTTTATTTCGGCGATCTATATTGCAGCACTCATCTTGCAGTATCCGATCGGGTGGCTGTCGGACCGGATGGATCGGCGCGCCTTGATCGTGTGGATTTCCCTGATCGGTGCGGCGGGATCAATGATCGCCTTCCTTGTGCCCGGCTATTACGTGCTGATCGTGATCAGCGGGGCCATCGTGGGCGGTATGTCAAACCCGCTCTATGCGCTGCTCATCGCCTATGCCAACGACTATCTCGAGAAAGAGGATATGGCGGCGGCCTCGGGCGGGTTGTTGTTCATCAACGGGGTGGGGGCGATTGCGGGACCGCTGACCGTGGGCTTCATTATGGATAGCATCGGTGACAACGGGTTCTGGTTATTTACAGCCGTTTTGATGGCGTCTGTGGGCTTTTACGGTATCTACCGCGCAACTCAGCGGAGCCGCGAACATCTTGAGACCGAGAGCGTGACTGTCCCCTATGCGCCGGTCTCTGCGGCTTCCACACCTGTTGCGGCCGAGTTGGCGCAAGAGATGTATATCGAAGAGGTCGAACTCGAAGAAGAGGCGACACAAACGTGATCCAGCGGCACCAAGCCGACCTCTCATGTCATTTCGCAAGATGATGTGACCTTCTAAACACTTGTCAGGCACCAATTAGTCTGTTTGCAATGGGGCAGGAGTGAGGATCATCAAGGAGCAGTGCCGTGGTAACCCCCGAAGAGGTGTTGGCGTTTTGGCTGGACGAGTGTACGCCTGCCGACTGGTATAAGAGTGATCCTGCGTTTGACGCGTTGATCCGGGACAGGTTTGGGGTGGCGTGGCAGGAAGCGACCGAAGGCGCCTACGGTCTTTGGCTCACATATCCGTCGGGTGTCTTGGCCTATATCATTCTGACCGATCAGTTTCCGCGCAATATGTTTCGCGGAAAACGCGAGGCCTTTGCCACGGACGGGATTGCGCGGGCCGCAGCCAAGATGGCGATTGCGCGCGACTGGGATATGAAAATTGACGAACCTGCCCGCCAGTTTTTCTATCTGCCCTTGATGCATGCCGAGAATCTTTCGGATCAGGATCGCGCAGTGCGCCTGATCCATACACGTATGCCCGAGCATGGTGCGGGCAACCGTGATCATGCCTGCGCGCATCGCGCCGTGATCCGCGATTTTGGCCGTTTCCCCTATCGCAATGATGCCTTGGGGCGCAAAACAACCCCGGCTGAGCAGGCGTTTCTGGATCGTGGCGGCTATGGTGCGGCCTATCGTGCGCAGCAGGAAGCCGCAAAATAGCGCCGTTGCGCTCACCGGTTGGCCGTTATGACCTAAGGTCACTAGAGGTCGTCCGGGAAATAGTTTAGTGTTCAACTAAATTTCGAATTGGAGGGCCCACCCATGGCTGCACAGAACTTTGACCTGATTGTAATTGGTGCCGGACCGGGCGGCTATGTAGCGGCAATCCGTGCCTCACAGCTTGGCATGAAGGTTGCCATTGTCGAGCGTGAGAACCTTGGCGGGATTTGTCTGAACTGGGGCTGTATCCCGACCAAGGCGATGCTGCGATCATCGGAAGTATTCCACCTGATGCACCGCGCCAAGGAATTCGGGCTCAAAGCCACGGGCGTTGACTATGATCTGGATGCGGTGGTCAAGCGCAGCCGCGCGGTTGCGGGGCAGCTGTCGGGCGGGATCGGTCACTTGATGAAAAAGAACAAAGTGACCGTCTTTATGGGTGAGGCCACGATCCCCGCCAAAGGCAAAGTCAGCGTCAAGGGTGCAAAGGGCACCGATGAGCTGACAGCCAAGAACATCGTGCTGGCCACGGGTGCGCGGGCGCGTGAATTGCCGGGCCTCGAGGCCGATGGTGATCTGGTCTGGACCTACCGGCATGCCTTGCAGCCCAAGAAAATGCCAAAGAAGCTTTTGGTGATCGGCTCGGGCGCGATCGGGATTGAATTTGCCAGCTTCTACAACACGCTGGGCGCTGACACGACTGTGGTCGAGGTCATGGACCGCGTGCTGCCTGTGGAAGACGCCGAGATTTCGGCCTTTGCCAAGAAGCAGTTCGTCAAGCAAGGCATGAAGATCATGGAGAAATCCACGGTCAAGCAACTTGATCGCGGCAAAGGCAAAGTCACCGCCCATATCGAGACAGGTGGCAAAACCGAGAAAATGGAATTCGACACGGTCATTTCCGCTGTGGGGATTGTCGGCAATGTGGAAGGTCTGGGGCTGGAAGAACTGGGCGTGAAGATTGACCGCACCCATGTGATCACCGATGAATTCTGCCGCACCGATGTTGAAGGGCTTTATGCGATCGGCGATATCGCAGGCGCGCCTTGGTTGGCGCATAAGGCCAGCCACGAAGGGGTGATGGTTGCCGACCTGATTGCGGGCAAACACGCGCATCCGGTCAAGCCGGAAAGCATCGCGGGCTGTACCTATTGCCATCCGCAGGTTGCGTCAGTTGGCTATACAGAGGCGAAGGCCAAAGAGCTGGGCTATGACATCAAGGTCGGGCGTTTTCCCTTCATCGGCAACGGTAAGGCGATTGCCCTTGGTGAGCCCGAGGGCATGATCAAGACAGTGTTTGATGCCAAAACAGGCGAGCTGTTGGGCGCGCATATGGTGGGTGCCGAAGTAACTGAGCTGATTCAGGGCTATGTAGTGGGGCGTCAGCTGGAGACGACCGAGGAAGACTTGATGAACACCGTCTTCCCGCATCCAACCTTGTCAGAGATGATGCATGAAAGCGTGCTGGATGCCTACGACCGTGTGATCCACATGTAAGGTGGATCAAGATCCACCGTACGCCGTGCAAAACCCGCCCCTTGACGAAAAGGGCGGGTTTTTTGTTGCGGGTATAAACCCTAGTTCGGCAGCATCGCAGCGAAACCTGTGTAGGCGCGCATGCCTGCATCGGCCATCATGGTCGCTTCACCTGTTGTCAGGTCGATGCTGTAGAGACCCGATGTATCCGCACCCGCGAGCATCAAAATGGCATAGGCCATGTTTTCGCCCTCGGCAGGCGAGACAATTTCAAAACCGCCCATCACCGAAAGATCGGCAACTGCACCGTCAATCGTGATCGGAGCAACCGTGGTCAGAGTGCCCGCGTTATTGGCCAGTGTGACCAGCGCGTTGGTTTCGGCGTCCAGCGCGTATTGCGTGGTTTCTGATGCTGTCATGCCGTTGATGGCATTGGTGTAGGCGTTGGCAAAGATCATGGGCGCGCTGCCTTCGTTGGCATCACCGGCGGCATAGGCCAGATCGGTAAAGCGCAGGACCGAGTTCGCGCGCGCGTCCATGTCACCAAAGCCCATCGGGAAGTAGACAAGGTTCACCCCGTCGGTCGTGACGGCGCGCACCGCGTCGATCTGGTTGTTGAAGTCAAAGCCCATCGCGGCATCTGCCCCGATCATCACCTCGGGGGCGACGGTGTTATCCATGGCCGTGACCGCGCCAGTGACGGTGTCGATCCCGTAGACCATGCCATCACGGGTGATCCCGATCACATCTCCGGTCACAGGGCGGTAGGCGATGGCGTCAACGGGGGTGGAGAGATCAACGGATGTGCCTGCCTCGACAAGGCCGGGAAACATCACAAGCGTGCGGCCATCGTTCGTCAGGCCATAGCCCGAGGCGGGGCTTGCGTGGCCTGCGGCAAATGCGGGTGCGGCGAGGATGGTGAGCGCTGCTGCAGAAATCAGTGTCTTTTTCATGGTCGTTTTCCTTTCGTGTTGCGTCGGCCAATGGGCCTGACTTAACATAAGAAATCCGATCTAACTCATTGAAAGTAAATAGATTAAACTTTATTGTGAAAGTGAAACTATCGGCTCCGCGCTTGCGTGTCTCCTCGCTGTCTATGCCTGATGGCGTGGCTGTTTTTTGCCAAGCTGCGTGAAGGCTGGTCTGTCCTTTGGCGAAGAATTCTGCAAAATGTTGCACGAATGTTCCCAAGACGGGCTGGCGGTTCGCTGCGGGACTGCTATCTGATGTCTGTAGGCTCTGGGGGTCGAGATGGCTGAACTGAAGAATATCGAAGTGCGCGGCGCGCGCGAGCATAACCTGAAAAACATCGACGTGGATATTCCGCGCGATCAGCTGGTGGTGATCACGGGCCTGTCGGGATCCGGCAAATCGTCTCTGGCGTTCGACACGATCTATGCAGAAGGGCAGCGGCGCTATGTTGAATCGCTGTCGGCCTACGCGCGCCAGTTTCTGGATATGATGGAAAAGCCGGACGTCGATCACATCAGCGGCCTGTCCCCTGCGATCTCGATCGAGCAGAAGACAACATCAAAGAACCCGCGTTCGACCGTCGGCACCATCACCGAGATTTACGACTATCTGCGCCTGTTGTTTGCCCGTGCCGGCACCCCTTACAGCCCCGCCACCGGCCTGCCGATTGAAGCACAACAGGTGCAGGATATGGTCGACCGCGTCATGGCTCTGGAAGAAGGCACGCGCGGCTATCTGCTGGCGCCGATTATTCGGGACCGGAAAGGAGAGTATCGCAAAGAGTTTCTGGATCTGCGCAAGCAGGGCTTTCAGCGTGTGAAGGTGGACGGGCAGTTCTATGAACTGGATGAACCGCCGACGCTGGATAAGAAGTTCCGCCACGATATTGATGTGGTCGTGGACCGGATTGTTGTGCGCGAAGGGCTTGAGACACGGTTGGCCGATAGCTTCCGCACGGCCCTGGATCTGGCCGATGGAATCGCAATTCTCGAAACCGCGCCCAAAGAGGGTGAACCCGAGCGTCTTACCTTTTCGGAAAACTTCGCCTGTCCAGTGTCCGGCTTCACTATTCCTGAAATTGAACCGCGCCTGTTCTCGTTTAACGCGCCATTCGGTGCCTGCCCGTCCTGTGACGGTCTGGGGGTCGAGCTCTTTTTCGACGAACAGCTTGTTGTGCCCGATGTGACCCTGAAAATTGCTGATGGCGCTCTGGCCCCGTGGCGCAAGGGCAAGAGCCCGTATTTC
>NZ_DASYOK010000346.1:0-3116 GCF_036007805.1 Yoonia sp. | reverse complement strand
CCCCAGCTAACCAGTGTCATGTCCGATGCCATATGCCCGTCAGCAAGCGACGTTGTGGCGGACAGGCTCAGGGCCATTGTCGTCAGAATTGGTTTCGTAAACTTCATTCTATTCTCCCGTTAAACCTGGTTTTTCGATGATGACCACGCATACCAGGGCTAGCGTGGCCAATCTGACAGTGCTTCAGGTCGCTTTACGCGTCCAAAGCACGGCAATCTTCGGGCAACCAACCAATCTCGATCTGTTCGCCTGGGCGAAGCCGTGGTTGGTCGGGGGCATTTCGTGTCTTCATGACAAATTCGGTCGACCCTGCAACGCGCAGACGTGTGCGGAAGATGTCACCCATATAGATGAACTCAAGCACCTCGGCTTTCAGCGTGTGCGCGTCCGGAGACAAACGCTCTTTGTTGGTTTCAACGCGTTCGGGGCGGATCGACACTGTTGTCCGCTCACCCACTTGATGAACATTCACAGGTACCGCGTCGATTTCTTCGCCGCTATCAAGCTGGACGACACAGGTATTCTTCGTGTTGTCGATCTCGGTGACCTTGCCGCTGAGCGTATTATTTTCACCGATAAACTGCGCCACAAAGCTGTTTTGTGGCTGCTCATAGAGCTCGTCCGGTGGGGCAAGCTGCTGGATACGGCCATCGTCGAACACAGCGACACGGTCTGACATCGTCAGTGCCTCTGTCTGATCGTGCGTTACATAAACTGTCGTGATCCCGAGGTTATGGGCCAGATCGGTGATCTCGAACTGCATCTTTTCGCGTAACTGTTTGTCCAGCGCGCCAAGTGGTTCGTCCATCAGCACCAGTTCAGGTTCAAACACCAGCGCACGCGCCAAGGCGACACGCTGTTGCTGGCCACCTGAAAGCTGGGCAGGGCGGCGATTGCCGAATGCACCCATTTCCACCATGTCCAAAGCGCGTTTGACCTTTTGTTCCCGCTCGGACTTGCCCATTTTGCGGACCTCCAGCGGAAAGGCGAGGTTCTCGGCGATCGTCATATGCGGGAACAGCGCATAGTTCTGGAACACCATGCCAATGCCGCGCTTGTGCGGCGGGATGTCGTTGATTGATTTCCCATCAAGCCGGATATCGCCGTGTGTTGCTGTCTCAAAACCGGCCAACATCATCAGGCAAGTCGTCTTGCCCGAACCCGATGGCCCGAGCATTGTCAGGAACTCGCCTTTCGGCATTTCAAGGTTGAGATCTTTCACGACGAGCGTTTCGCCGTCATAACTCTTCTGCACTCTTTCGAATTCAACGAAAGAGTCGTTTTGTTTTGTATCGGCCAAATTTGGCTCCCCTTGTATCGCAACATTTTTTATCTCTGCGTTGGGCACATACTAACGTAAAAGCGTTAGTGGTTTGCAAGCAGATTTCCTAAGCGGACCCTTATTGGACACAAAACCCCTTTTTTATATAGCGTTCAGCGCTGTAAATGAGGCAATCTGCCCCATGCGATGCCAAGAATCATGGCGTTTTATAAATCCGGTTTTGCAGGGATAGCGGTTTACCTAAACCCGATGACGCTCTTGTCACATGCGATGTCGCGAAACGCGAGGCGGGGCGCCGTCGTCGCTGTAGCCTCTTATTCAGTTGCACTGCGCATTTGGCGAGAGGGACACCGCACATGACACACCCAGATCCTGCGTTTAGCGCCAAGGAATACGCCCGCCGCCTTGCCAAAACACGCGCAGCGATGGCCGCTGCCGGACTGGACATTCTGTTCGTCGAGGATCCTTCGAACATGGCGTGGATCACCGGCTATGACGGCTGGTCGTTCTATGTTCACCAAGGTGTCGTGGTCTTTCATGACGCTGATCCAATCTGGTGGGGGCGCAGGCAGGACGCCAATGGCGCGCTCCGCACAGTCTGGATGCAGGACGACCGTATCTTTGGTTATGCTGACCATTTTGTGCAATCCGCAGTCCGTCACCCCATGCAGGACCTGGCGCGTCTGCTCACAGAGACGGGGCATGCGAAGGCGCGTATCGGTGTCGAGATGGACAATTACTATTTCTCGGCCAAAGCCTACACCACGCTTTGCGCTGAACTGCCCAATGCGCAAATTCTGGATGCGACAGCACTTGTGAACTGGCAGCGTGCGGTGAAATCCGACGAAGAAATCGCTTTTATGCAAAAAGCGGCGCGCATTGCCGAAAACGTCATGGACGGGGTGATTGAACGCATTGAACCGGGCATGCGCAAGAATGATCTGGTGGCGGAAATCTATGGCGATGTGATCCGCGGGATCGGTGACGATTGGGGTGACTACCCCGCGATTGTGCCGCTTTTGCCTTCTGGCACCAATGCCGCCGCCCCGCATCTGACGTGGGACAGCCAGCCTTTCAAACGTGGTGAGGGCACCTTTTTTGAACTGGCAGGGTGCTATCGCCGTTATCACATCCCGTTTTGCCGGTCTGTTTTCCTTGGCACACCCCCTGATTTCCTCAAACGCGCCGAAGCCGCCCTTGTCGAAGGGCTAGAGGCCGGCCTTGATGCCGCCCGTGCGGGCAATCGCGCACAGGATATCGCGATAGCCCTTGCCGCGCCGTTGGAACGCGCCGGGATCGAACGCGGTGCGCGCTGCGGCTATCCCATCGGGCTGAGCTATCCCCCGGATTGGGGCGAGCGGACGATTTCACTGCGCGAAGAAGACGAAACGATCCTTGAGCCGGGCATGACCTTCCACTTTATGCCGGGTCTGTGGATGGATGACTGGGGTCTGGAGATCACGGAATCCATTCTGATCACAGAGGACGGCCCGGCGGCCTGTTTCTGCGACCGGCCGCGCAAGATGTACCTCAAGGACTAGGCGCGCGTGGTTGTCCCCCTTTCTTCGCCTCGTGTGACGGACATCACGCAGCGTGCCCAGAGCATCCTGCAGCACCTTATCGGCTTTCCCACAATCTCGGCTGACAGCAATCTGGCGATGATTTCGTGGATGGCGGAGCATATGGAACGTCAGGGCGCACGCGTTTTTCTGGATCACGATGACACGGGCAGCAAAGCGAACCTTTTCGCGACACTGGGACCGGACGCGCGTGGCGGTATCCTTTTGTCGGGTCATACCGATGTGGTCCCTGTCGCAGATCAGGACTGGGCCAC
>NZ_DASYOK010000345.1:0-7783 GCF_036007805.1 Yoonia sp. | reverse complement strand
GGCACCATGCTTTTCTGCCCCGTACCCAACAAGCCCACGTTCGAGATATGGAAGCCATCAACGTCCTTGGCCGGATCAATGCTGTTAATCACCAGATCGCTGTTGAGATGCTTGGGCAGCGGAAGTTGCACCAGAATACCATGCACAGCAGGATCATCGTTCAACTGCCCAATCAGCGCCAGCAAATCCGCCTCGGAGGTGTCTGCATCCAACCGGTGCTCGAAAGACGCCATCCCGACCTCGACGGTCATCTTGCCCTTTGACCGGACATAGACCTGGCTGGCAGGGTCCTCGCCCACCAGCACAACAGCCAGACCGGGGGTGATGCCATGATCGGCCTTCAGCTTGGCCACGCCTTCGGCTACCTGCCCGCGGACCTTTGCGGCAAAGGCTTTTCCGTCAATTACTGTTGCAGTCATTACGTCTTCTCTTTGTTGGTCGGATAGGAAATGGGCGAGGCATAGCCCCGCCCGTATCAGCTAGAACAGCCCTTCGATCTCGCCTGCATCATTCAGCATGATCTGCTCGGCCGATGGTACACGCGGCAGGCCCGGCATGGTCATGATCTCACCGCAGATGGCCACGATGAAGCCGGCACCGGCGCTCAAACGCACCTCGCGGACCGGTACCGAGAACCCTGTCGGCGCACCGCGCTGGGTGGGATCGGTGGTAAAGCTGTACTGCGTCTTGGCCATACAGACCGGCAGATTGCCGTATCCCTGCTCTTCCCACGTCTTCAACTGCTCGCGAATTTTGCCATCCACGACCACGCCGTCTGCGCGGTAGATTTTCTTGGCAATCGTGTCGATCTTGTCAAAAAGGCTCATGTCATCGGGATAGATCGGTGCGAAATTCGCTTCACCTGCGTCGGCAATCTGGGCCACACGCGTCGCCAGATCTTTGGTCCCTTCTGATCCAAGCGCCCAGTGCTTGCACAGGATCGCCTCGGACCCTTGGGTCGCGACATAGGCTTTGACCGCTTCAACCTCTGCATCGGTGTCGGTGACAAAGTGGTTAATCGCCACGACGACCGGTACGCCAAAGGATTTGACGTTCTCGATGTGCCGCCCAAGGTTGGCGCAACCTGCCTCGACCGCCGTTACATTCTCTGTGCCAAGGTCGGCCTTGGCCACACCCCCGTTCATTTTCATCGCGCGCACTGTGGCGACAACCACCACGCAAGAAGGCGCAATGCCTGCCTTGCGGCACTTGATGTTCATAAACTTCTCTGCACCCAGATCGGCACCGAAACCTGCCTCTGTGACGACATAGTCCGCCAGTTTCAGCGCAGTTGTTGTCGCCGTGACCGAGTTACAGCCATGTGCGATATTGGCAAAAGGCCCGCCATGCACAAAGGCCGGGTTGTTTTCCAAAGTCTGCACAAGGTTCGGCTGCATCGCGTCTTTCAACAGCACCGTCATCGCACCATCGGCCTTGATGTCACGGCAGTAGACAGGGGTGCGATCGCGGCGGTAGGCCACGATGATATCGCCCAGCCGCTTTTGCAGATCGTCCAGGTTGCGGGCCAAGCACAGGATCGCCATGACCTCGGATGCCACAGTAATGTCAAAGCCTGCTTCACGCGGGAAACCGTTGGCCACACCGCCCAAAGACGTCGTGATCTGACGTAAAGCGCGGTCGTTCATGTCCAGCACGCGCCGCCAGACAACGCGGCGAATGTCGATCTCGAGTTCATTGCCCCAGTAGATATGGTTATCAATCATCGCCGACAGCAGGTTATGCGCCGACGTAATCGCGTGGAAATCCCCTGTGAAGTGCAGGTTCATGTCTTCCATCGGCACGACTTGCGCATAGCCACCGCCCGCAGCACCGCCCTTCATACCGAAACAGGGCCCGAGCGAGGCTTCGCGAATACATACCGCAGCCTTCTTGCCGATCGCGTTCAGCCCGTCACCCAAACCCACAGTCGTGGTTGTCTTACCTTCACCCGCGGGTGTCGGGTTGATCGCAGTGACAAGGATCAGCTTGCCATCGGCGCGGTCCTGTACCGCGTTGATCAGACGCTGGCTGACCTTTGCTTTGTCGTGGCCGTAAGGCAGCAGATCGTCGCTTTCAATGCCCAGTTTCGCACCGATTTCCTGAATTGGGCGCTTTTGCGCAGCGCGTGCGATCTCGATATCAGACTTATATTCCATGAAAACCTTACCCATTTCTTGGCAAATGCCGTGTGTATCCCCTGATCGCTTCTAGCGCCTCGGTATCATCGCACGCACTGTGATTGCGACATATTCACCGCCGGAATCGGCGGCAGCACGCCTGCTTGTGTCGGATGGGAAACCTAAGGGGCCCATGCGCGTTGGTCGGGGATATGCAGGGTCACAGTATCACCGAGATGGATGTTCCCTTCACGTTCAACCCAAGCTGTCACACCGCGCTTGCCTTTCGCGGCTGTTTTGAATTTGTCGCCTGCACCGGGATGCTCTGCGTTGATCACCTTGGCGGGCAAATGACAGGGGCGGTTTTGCATATCAACAACAATCGCGGAACCATCGGCGAATTGCAGACGCGATGAAGGTGGCAGGTGGCTAAAGTCGGTGATGCCCTTGATGACCAAAGACGCGCCAATCAGTGCCGGGTCCAGCGTTTCCAACCCGCAATCCGCAGCAATCTCGGCCAGTTCCTCGGCTGATACCACTGACAGTTGGCGCACATTGCGGATTTCGGTGTTGCGCGGATACTGGCTCAAAACGCGGCTACAGGATGGACGCGTCAGCCCGCCATGCACTTCACCCGAAATACCCGCATAGGTCAGTTCCGCCATATCCGCCGCTTGCGAGCGTAACGACGTATCGCGGTCTGATACATGACCAATCCAGACGACTTCGCCAGTGATTTTCGTGGGGGCCAGTGCAGGCATAACGCGCTCCTCTTTGTCGTTGGCCTATGCTTACGGCAGACAAATGAAGGCTTCAATCGGCAGAGGCCAAAGAAAAACGCCGCTCCTTTCAGAGCGGCGTTTTGATCTTATGCAGAAGGTTCCGGTTCCATCCCGCCATCGTCAGAAGCACGTGGCTTCTTCGGCTTGGTTTTCGGGATCGCCGTGACCGATGGCGTGCCGCCCGCTGGTGGCGCATCATCTGCATCATTGCCAGATTGGGGTGGTTCACCCGCCATCACGCGCTTGATCTCGTCGCCGGTCAGCGTCTCATACTCCAACAGACCCTGCGCCAAACGCTCGAACTCGACGTTCTTTTCAGTGATGATCTGATGCGCCAGCTCATAACCGGCCTGAATAAAGCTGCGCACCTCATCCTCGATCAGCTCTTTGGTGTTGGCCGATACGGACAGACCAGCGGTATTGCCGGAATAGCCTTCGTGCGCTTCGGAATAGTCGATGTTACCGACCTTATCCGACATGCCCCACCGCAGGATCATCGCACGGGCCAACTGACTGGCCTGCTGGATGTCACCGGCAGGGCCGTTGCTGACCTGATCGGCACCGTATTTGATGGTTTCCGCCGCCTTGCCCGCCATGGTCATAGCCAGACGCTGGTGGCATTCATCACGGAACATGTTCAGACGGTCCATCTCGGGCAGGCTCATCACCATGCCCAAGGCACCGCCACGCGGAATGATCGTGGCCTTATAGACCGGATCACATTTCGGCAGCGAAATACCAACAATCGCGTGGCCCGCTTCGTGATAGGCTGTCATTTCCTTTTGCTCGGCAGTCATGACCATAGACCGGCGCTCGGCCCCCATCATAACCTTGTCTTTTGCGCTTTCGAAATCAACCATCGTCACAAACCGGCGCCCGACACGTGCCGCCATCAGCGCCGCTTCGTTCACAAGGTTCGCGAGATCCGCACCCGAGAACCCGGGCGAGCCGCGTGCGATAATGCGCAGATCAACATCAGGCCCCAGCGGGATTTTCCGCGCATGCACGCCCAAAATCTTTTCACGGCCTTTGATATCGGGGTTCGGAACAGTGACCTGACGGTCAAAACGGCCCGGACGCAACAGCGCAGGGTCAAGCACGTCGCGACGGTTGGTCGCCGCAACAATGATGACGCCTTCGTTGGCTTCAAAACCGTCCATCTCGACCAGAAGCTGGTTCAATGTCTGCTCGCGCTCGTCGTTGCCGCCACCGATGCCGACGCCACGTGCGCGGCCAACTGCGTCAATCTCGTCGATGAACACGATACAAGGCGCGTTTTTCTTGGCCTGTTCGAACATGTCGCGGACGCGGGATGCACCCACACCAACGAACATTTCGACAAAGTCAGAACCTGAGATCGTAAAGAATGGCACACCTGCCTCACCCGCAATTGCGCGCGCAAGCAGCGTCTTACCCGTCCCCGGAGGACCAACAAGCAACGCACCTTTCGGGATTTTACCACCAAGACGCGAGAATTTTTGCGGGTTACGCAGAAATTCGACGATCTCTTCAAGCTCTTCTTTGGCTTCATCAATGCCAGCGACATCGTCAAAAGTGACGCGTCCGTGCTTTTCGGTCAGCAGTTTTGCCCGCGATTTGCCAAAGCCCATCGCACCACCTTTGCCGCCACCCTGCATCCGGTTCATGAAATAGATCCATACACCGATCAAAAGCAGGAAAGGAAGCAGGCTTAACAGGAACGACTGGAACACCGATGTTTCCTGGCTCCGCGCCTCGACAGGGACGCCAGCGGCCAACAAAAGTTGTGTCACTTCAGCATCTTGTGGGCGGATCGTGGTAAAAGTGCGACCTGCCTCTGTGAAGCGGATATTCTCACCATCAATGACCGCGCTTGAGACGCTGCCACCTTGGACGGCTTGGACGAAAGCCGAGTAGCTGCGCGTCTCACTGTTGGTGGCGCCCTGCGGACTACTGAAAAGATTGAAAAGGGCCAGCACCATAAGGAACAGGACGACCCAAAAGACCATGTTACGCGCGTTGCCCAAGGGGGAAACTCCTTTGATATGGGGAAGTGAAACGACAGAGTCGTTGCACAAGCGTTTCATCTAAAATAGCGGTTAAACCCTAATCTTCAATGGCAAACGCCGATGAATGGAAATCCGCGACAATCCGCGCAGACCATCCCTGCGATAAACCGGCCACTGGAGCCGCGATAAGACGCGCCCCCTGCCAGACCGAAGGCGATGCCATCAGTGATGTGCGCGGGATCCCGACATCGCGCCAATCCGCGCAGTCCTTGATCCCTTCCCCAAGCGCTTTGAAGGTCAGATTATCGTGCACTGGTCCCTCAAGAAACCAACGTTGATCCCAGAACACCCCAAGCGGTTGGCCCGCATCATGATGCAAACGCACGGCGGCGGTTGTCGCCGCCGCCTCACGCATCAGGCGGACTGCGCCCCCCTCATCGGGTGTCATGATGCATCCGCCCAAAGTGATCGTGGCCCCTTTACGGGCCTGCCCGACCGTTTCCAGTAACTGCTCAAACCGTGGCCGGTAACTGCGGCTACCCACCCATGAAAATGCAGCGGCCATGACGCGCCGTGGCGCATCGGCCCTTTCCAGTTCAAGCGCTTCAGGCGCCAAGATCAGATCACCCGCGTCTTGCCGCACATAGCGCTTGGCGAAACCGAGCGCCGCCTCTTGCAAGGACAGATGTGCCGCCTGCATATGGTCGACGGTTTGCAACAACCGCTTGCGTGTCATGCCCAAGGTTTCCAGATGTCCGAACATCTGCCGTGCGCGCACGCGGTCAAACCGTGTGTCTTCATTGCTGGGGTCTTCGGCCCATATGATTTTCTGTTGCGTCAACCAATCACGCAGATCAGCGCGCGATAGCCCCAAAAGCGGACGGAACACTTGCAGACCGTCACGCCGCGTCAGCGGATACATCGCTGTCAGACCATCAATGCCCGAACCACGCGCCAACCGCATCAGAAGCGTCTCAACCTGATCATCCTCGGTATGACCGAACCAGACCGTGGACAAGTCATGCATCACAGCCCAGTCGCGCACCGCGGCCCAGCGCCCCTCGCGGGCGGCGGCCTGTAGATTGCCTTTTCCGTCCCATGTCCAATTGACGATAGTATGATCAATCCCAAGGGTCATAGCCTGTGCGGCCACCAAGGCGATCTCGTCTTTCGCTTCGGGACGGAGACCATGGTCTATGGAAATCGCGCGGAGCGTATCTGCTGGACGAAAACGCGCGGCCAATTGCATCAAAGCGATGGAATCGCCTCCGCCCGACACGGCAAGGCCAACAGGTTGGTCAGAACGGCTTGAAGCCGCGATCGCAGCCTGGAAACGTGCCTCAACGCTGTCCGAGGGGCGGCTTACTGGCATCCCAAGGCTTGCATTTCCATCTGGGCGTCAAGCACGGTCGCGTTGCCAGGGAAACGGACGTTCACTTCGGCAAGTGTTAGGCAGGCATCTTGTGTTTGCCCGATCTTGCCAAGGGACGACCCAAGTTTGAACAAGGCATCGGGTGCCTTTGGCCCTGTCGGATTGCCCGAAAAGGCCTCAAGATAGGCGCGCGCCGCATTGGTAGTTTCTCCCAAACCTTCCAATGCCTCGCCGCGGAGATAATTCACATCAGAGGTCAGCGGACTACCCGGGTAGGTCGCGACAAAGGTCTCAAGCTGGTCAACGGCGCTGCGAAAGTCACCTGCAGCGAGCGCCTCCTGCGCCCGCTCGATGTCGCTTTGTTCGCCGATGGCCAAAGCAGGGCCGCCTGTGTTCTGGTTCGTCACAGGCGCAACAGCGCCCGATACTGTGATGCCGCCCAAAGGCGTGTCGTCAAGTTGGCCAATATCACAGCCCGGCTCAAGTTCGCAAAGACGGAAGTTAAGATCGCCGATGCGGTTGTCGGCATCGGTCGTGATGCTATTCACCCGAAATTCAAGCTGTTCGGTGTTTGACGTCAGGCGCTGCAACTCCGCCTCGATCGCGTTCAGACGATCAAGCGGTGTATTCCCCGCAACGCCCGCACCAAGCCCGCCCGTTGTCGACAATTCACGTTTCAAACGCTGCACATCAACGAAAAGCACCGTCAGCTGTTGCCTGATATCTGCCAAGGTTTGTTCCTGCGCAACGGCAGGCAACGGCGAAATCAGTAAAGCGCAGACAACAGCAAGACGGTACAACATATGGGCTTCCTTCAGGTCTTGATCAGCTTGTCATCGCAGAAAACGAAAGAACTGTGACTGCACGCCGGTTCTGCGCATAGCAGCTTTCGTCTGAACAAATCGCGACGGGGCGCTCTTTGCCAAAACTTGTCACCTGCAAACGGCTCGATGGCACACCGCGCGAGACGAGGTATTCACGTACGGCATTCGCGCGACGCTGGCCAAGTGCAAGGTTGTATTCACGTGTGCCCTGCTCATCGGCATGGCCTTCGATCACGGCACGGTAATCTGCGTTGGTCAGTAGCCACTGCGCCTGGCCGTCAAGAATGGTCTGGCCTGCGGGCGTAATGGTTGATGTATCCACCGCGAACAGAACGCGGTCACCGATGGTCTGGTTAAAGAAGAGCGGGCTTGTCGGGTCGCTTGCCGATCCGGCCATACCAGCCCCGAGACCTGCATTCGCACCGGCACCATCGCCGCCGTCGCGCCCAGCGCCAAAACGATCCGGGTTCGTACATGCTGCTGTTGCCAGCACCAAGAGCACAACCGCTGTTGTCTTAAAAAGTGTCATAGGGTTTCATCCTGTTTCATAACTGCTCGGTTTTTTCTTACTCTAGCATGGCTTTCGCCATTAGGGAATCACACATCGTTACGGCTGCAACGGCCCCCATGACGGATCGGACGCACCGCTTGGCAAAGGCACAGCCTTAAGATTGCGACCCGAAATATCAACCGAATACAT
>NZ_DASYOK010000344.1:0-16789 GCF_036007805.1 Yoonia sp. | reverse complement strand
GCCAGCGGCGCGCGCCTCGTCAATCGCGTATTGAATCAAAGGGCGGTCGACCAAGGTCATGATTTCCTTGGGCACGGATTTTGTTGCCGGCAGAAACCGCGTTCCAAGCCCTGCGACGGGAAAAATGGCTTTTGATACTTTTCTATCCATGACTCTACTCTTGATACCTAAAAACACTGATGTAATTGCCGATATTGGCCATATTAAGACGGGAAACGTGAAATTTCTGCGACCCAGGCTGGCCTGTCTAAATAAATAACTTAGTCATGCCCCATTTCTTTGAGCATTTCTTCTATACGCGGAACATCTTCGGGATTGTTCAATTCCCAAAACTGCCTGCCTTTGGCGGCGACTTCCACACAGAGCATGGGAACACCCCGTTCAAGAAAACGCAACTGCTCTAACCCTTCCAATTGCTCCAAAGGCCCGGCGGGCCACTGTGGATAGGATTTGAGCGCATCCGGTCGATAGGCATAAACGCCAACATGATGGAAAACAGGTGTTTCATCCGCATCGCCATAGGTTTTCCCGGTGAAGGGAATCACCTCTTTCGAGAAGTAGAGTGCGTTGTTGTCCGCACCAAAGACGGCCGTTGTCCCGCCAACGCGTCCTTCGCGGCGGTCCTGCAACAGCCCGTTCAACGCACGCCCTTCGGTCCGCAAAACAGGGGTCGCAACATCTGCTGATGGATTGTCACGCAGCCCTTGCACCAGATCTTCAATGAACCATGCCGGTGTCAGCGGAGCATCGCCCTGCAGGTTTACCACGATGTCATATTCATCACCCAAGTTCACAAGCGTCTCTGCGCAACGCTCGGTCCCGTTCTGGCAGGTGGTCGACGTCATCACGAACTCAGCACCAAAGGCTGCACAAGCCTCGGCAATGCGCGCGTCATCCGTCGCCACGACCACCTTGTCGACACCCGCAACACCACAGGCCGCATCCCATGACCGGCGGATCAGGCTCTTGGCCTCACCACTGGCGCCTTTCAGCGTCACAAGCGGTTTACCGGGATAGCGCGTAGACGCGTACCGTGCGGGAATGACGATGATGACTGACATTACGGTTTCTCCAATGCGACACCCGGGGCGTAAGCGATGAAGAAGGGGTTTTCAAATGCAGGTTTTCCATATTGCAATGGTGTGTGGTCATCAAAGCGGACAACATGACCGCCTGCGCCATTCAACACAGCATGGCCCGCTGCCGTGTCCCATTCCATCGTGCGACCAAGGCGTGGATAAAGATCGGCTTCACCGGTGGCCACCAAACAGAATTTCAGGGACGAACCTGCGCTCTTCATATCTGCTGTCGTGTATTTGCTGATATAGTCGTCAGTCGCTTGATCGCGGTGCGACTTGGATGCAACGACAAGCAGCGCATCATTATCAGGTTTAGACACAGTGATTGGCGTGGTTTGGCCCTGTTTTTCCAACGCGAATGCGCCGTGCTCTTCGACAGAGGCGCCTTCGGCATCGGTATAAAAAAGCCGCTCTCTCGCAGGGGCATAGACAATGCCACGCACCGGCACGCCGTCTTTGACGTAGGCAATATTCACAGTGAAATCGCCCCGCCGTTTGATAAATTCCTTCGTGCCATCCAGCGGATCGACAATCAGAAATGTGCGGGCCGAAACCTTATGCGATGCGGCCTGTTCCTCGGTGACTAACGGGATGTCGGGGAAGGCTGCACGCAGCCCTGCGCTGATGATTGCATCTGCAGCTTCATCCGCGACAGTGACCGGGCTTTCATCACTTTTGGAGCGGACTTCAAAATCGTCCCCGTTATAGATTTCCATGATCTTGTCACCAGCCTGTAAAGCAAGCTCACGCATCACTTTGGTGAGTTCTTCAAAATCCATTAAATGCCACCTGTCATCAAAAAGCCCTGTTCGGCCTGTTTATGATGTTTCCCCGCGCGATCAGCAAGGTTATCGTCGCAACACCCACACCAGCGTTTTCACCCAGCTAAACGGACTGCCGATGTTCCAGACCCCGATCTATAGAAACAAGACAAGCGGTCTGTTTGGCATGCTTGAGGTGATCTATCATACGATTGTCCGCAAGGCGCGCAGCGGCCATCGCAATGCCGTTATCGCAATGTTGCTGAACCTGATGCAGGGCCTGACGATGATCATCGCCTTCCTGCTGTTTTTCACCGTGCTCGGGCTTCGCAGTTCTCCGATCCGTGGCGATATGATGCTTTACATCATGACCGGAATTTTTGTTTATCTTACGCATATCAAGGCAGTGAGCGCCGTCATGGGTGCGGGTGGACCCACATCTTCGATGATGCTTCACCGCCCAATGAATACAATCATCGCCATCGTGGCTGCTGCACTTGCAACACTTTACACACAAATCATTACCTTGGTCGTGATCCTGTCGATCTATCACATCGCCTTTAACCCCATCACGATCTACGATCCTGTCGCCGCAATGGGCTTTTTCCTGATGGCGTGGTTTTCGGGCTGTGCGGTAGGCATGATTTTTCTGGCACTGAGCCCCTGGTTTCCGCGGTTCACGTCGCTTGCAAAAACGATTTACATACGTGTGAATATGCTCGCCTCAGGAAAAATGTTTGTTGTCAACACACTGCCCGCCTCCATGATGGCGATGTTTGACTGGAACCCTTTGTTCCACAACATCGACCAGATGCGCGGTGCTGTGTTCCTGCATTACAACCCGCAGTTCACCAGTGTCGAATACCCGATTTATCTATCGCTCGTCCTGATCATGATCGGTCTCATGGGCGAATTCTTCGGGCGGCAGCACGTCTCAATTAGCTGGTCTGCCGGACGATAGGCAAAACAAGCGCTGCCTCTGCGGAAAAAACCGGCAATTTAGCCTTCTCGGTGCACCCCAGATGCTTGCAGCCCCAATATCCCACCCCTATATACGCTGAGATCGAAGTCGTGCAGAGCAATCGCGGACTTCAGACATGAAACTGGCGCGGGTGCCGAAACGGGTTCGCGCTGCTCAAACCGCCTAAAGTAGAGGGATTTGAAAAATGGCCAAAGTTATTGGTATCGACCTGGGAACCACGAACTCCTGTATCGCCATCATGGATGGTGCAAAGCCGCGTGTTATCGAAAACTCTGAAGGTGCGCGCACAACGCCATCTATCGTTGCGTTCACCGATGATGAGCGCCTTGTCGGCCAGCCTGCAAAACGCCAGGCTGTCACCAACCCCGAGAATACTATCTTTGCCGTCAAGCGCCTGATCGGTCGCCGGTTCGACGACAAAGATCTCGCCAAAGACAAAAAGAACATGCCGTTCAATGTCGTCAACGGCGGCAACGGTGACGCATGGGTCGAGGCCAAGGGTGAGAAATACTCCCCCAGCCAGATCTCTGCCTTTATCCTTGGCAAAATGAAAGAAACCGCCGAGAGCTATCTTGGCGAAGAAGTAACGCAGGCTGTTATCACCGTCCCTGCCTACTTTAACGACGCCCAGCGTCAGGCCACCAAAGACGCCGGTAAAATCGCCGGTCTGGAAGTGCTGCGGATCATCAACGAGCCGACAGCGGCAGCGCTGGCCTACGGTCTGGACAAAAAAGACAGCAAGACAATCGCCGTTTATGACCTTGGCGGTGGTACATTCGACGTCACCATCCTTGAGATCGACGACGGCCTGTTCGAAGTGAAATCCACCAACGGTGACACGTTCCTCGGTGGTGAAGACTTTGACATGCGCATCGTCAACTACCTTGCAGACGAGTTCAAAAAAGAGAACTCGGTCGATCTGACCAAGGACAAGATGGCGTTGCAGCGTCTGAAAGAAGCCGCCGAGAAAGCCAAGATCGAATTGTCTTCTTCCTCGAGCACCGAAATCAACCAGCCGTTTATTTCGATGGGCTCTAACGGCCAGCCGCTGCACATGGTGATGAAACTGACCCGTGCGAAGCTGGAAAGCCTTGTTGGCGATCTGATCAAGGCGTCACTGAAGCCATGTAAAGACGCGATCAAAGACGCGGGCCTGTCCACATCTGACATCGACGAAGTCGTGTTGGTCGGTGGTATGACACGCATGCCGAAGGTGAAGGAAGAAGTCGCCAAGTTCTTTGGCAAGGAAGCCCACCAAGGCGTGAACCCTGACGAAGTGGTTGCCATGGGTGCCGCAATTCAGGCCGGTGTTCTGCAGGGTGACGTCAAAGACGTGGTTCTTCTCGACGTGACACCGTTGTCGCTGGGTATCGAAACGCTCGGTGGTGTGTTCACACGCCTTATCGACCGCAACACGACGATCCCGACGAAAAAGTCTCAGGTCTTCTCGACTGCCGAAGACAACCAGAACGCCGTGACACTGCGCGTGTTTCAGGGTGAGCGTGAAATGGCCGCAGACAACAAGATGTTGGGCCAGTTCAACCTCGAAGATATCCCGCCAGCGCCACGCGGCATGCCACAGATCGAAGTGACTTTCGACATCGACGCCAACGGCATCGTTGAAGTCGGCGCCAAGGACAAAGGCACCGGCAAAGAGCAGAAGATCACGATCCAGGCCTCTGGTGGTTTGTCCGATGAGGACATCGAAGCAATGGTCAAGGACGCCGAGGCAAACGCCGAGGCCGACAAGGAACGCCGTGAGCTTGTGGATGCGAAAAACCAGGCCGAAAGCCTGATCCACTCGACCGAAAAGTCGATGGAAGAGCATGCAGACAAGGTTGACCCGACCACGATCGAAGCGATCGAGTTGGCGATTGCCGCGCTCAAAGATGATCTGGAAGGTGACAAAGCCGACAAGATCAAGTCCGGCATCCAGAACGTGACCGAAGCAGCCATGAAGCTGGGCGAAGCGATCTATAAGTCCCAGCAAGAAGCGGACGGCGAAGTAGAGCCGGATGCACCGGGTGCAGACGAAGAAATCCTTGATGCGGATTTCGAAGATCTGGGCGACGACAAGCGTGACAACTAAGGCCGCGCGCCGCTGACATGTGACCGGCCCCTGAACCGGGCCGGTCTTTGTCATTCCCAAGGGGGAACTTATCATGGCAAAACGTGACTATTACGAAGTGCTTGGTGTTGCCAAAGGCGCCGATGCTGCCGAGATCAAGAAGGGCTACCGCCAGAAGGCGAAAGAGCTCCACCCTGATCGTAATGCCGACAATCCTAATGCAGAAGCCCAGTTCAAAGAGGCCAATGAGGCCTACGAAGTTCTGAAGGACCCGAACAAGAAAGCCGCCTACGACCGCTATGGTCATGCCGCGTTCGAAAACGGTATGGGCGGTGGCGGTGGCGGGCCACGCGGTGGCCAAGGTGACTTTGGCAGCGCGTTCTCTGACGTGTTCGACGATCTCTTTGGTGATTTCATGGGTGGTCGCGGTGGCGGTAGACGCAGTGCGGCCCAGCGCGGCAATGACCTGCGGTACAACCTCCGGATCAACCTTGAAGATGCGTTTTCAGGGATGCAGAAGACGATCACCGTTCCAACGGCCGTAACCTGTGGATCCTGCAGCGGAACAGGCGCCGAAGGCGGATCTGAACCGCAGACCTGCCCTACATGTTCAGGTATGGGCAAAGTGCGGGCACAGCAGGGTTTCTTTACGGTCGAACGGACCTGCCCTACTTGTTCCGGCATGGGCCAGACCATCAAGGATCCTTGCCGGACCTGCCACGGCCAAGGCCGTGTCGAGAAGGAAAAGTCGCTGTCTGTAAACATCCCGGCTGGTGTTGAAACCGGTACACGCATCCGCCTTGCCGGTGAGGGCGAAGCAGGGATGCGCGGTGGACCAACGGGCGATCTCTATATCTTTATCGAAGTGCAGAACCATGCGCTTTTTGAACGGGAAAACACGAACCTTTATTGCCGTGTGCCCGTCTCGATCGCGACCGCCGCTTTGGGTGGCGAAATTGAGGTACCCACGATTGACGGTGGCCGCAGCCGCGTAAAGGTGCCCGAAGGATCACAGTCCGGTCGGCAGATGCGTCTGCGCGGCAAGGGAATGCCTGCCCTTCGGGGTGGTGGTATAGGCGACATGTTCATCGAATTGGCTGTCGAAACGCCTGTCAAACTGACCGCACGCCAGCGTGAAATCCTCAAAGAGTTCGATCAGTTGAGCGAAGACAACAATCCGCATGGATCAAGCTTTTTCGACACAGTCAAAAGCTTTTGGGACTCGATGAAGAGCTAGCGTTAACCGCGCAGTAACCACTACTTCGGCAAAGTGAGAATATGAATCACTTTGCCGAAGCTCCTTCCCTATTTCCTGACCACGACGACGTGACCGATGTTGCGCCGCTCACCCCCGGCAAACTCCCGTCTTATGTGCGTGACCACCGCAAGCGGTTGCGCGAACGCTTTCTGGCGGGCGGGGCCAATGCCATGCCGGATTATGAACTGCTTGAACTCGTGCTGTTCCGCGCGATCCCGCGACAGGATGTCAAACCGCTCGCACGGGCGCTGATTGATACCTTTGGCGATTTCAACCGCGTTCTTTCTGCGCGGCTATCCCAGCTTACTGCGGTGAAGGGCGTTGGCGATGCCGTTCTGTTAGAACTCAAACTGGTCGAAGCGGCGGCCCACCGTCTGTCGCGCTCAAAGGTGATGCAGCGCCACGTACTTTCGAACTGGGATGCTTTACTGAACTATTGCCACACGACGATGGCGCACCGCGAAACCGAGCAGTTTCGCATCCTGTTTCTTGATACCAAGAACACTGTCATCGCCGATGAAGAGCAGGCAAAGGGCACGGTCGATCATGTGCCGGTCTATCCGCGTGAGGTCGTGAAACGTGCGCTCGAACTGAATGCAAGCGCCCTTATCCTCGTGCACAACCACCCATCCGGTGATCCTACGCCATCAGATGCCGATGTGCAGATGACACGGCAGATCACGAACGCCGCCATGGCACTGAACATCACGGTGCATGATCATCTGATTATCGGAAAATCGCGCGAAACCAGCTTTCGCTCACTCGGTCTGTTTGACGGAACCGCCTAGTTTGAGACAACAGCGAGGTTTGTGAATTTGTTCCGAATCAGCGTCACCTCACCGACTTGATCACAGGCAGGCATTTGGAGCGTAATCTCTTTTACCACAAGCGTCTGGCCCGAATTGGTTTGGATCGTCCCTGCGTCAACCTCACGACCACAGTTCGCTGCGGTCACAGTGACACCCACCCGCAAGTCAACACCGCTGTTGCGGTTCATCTGACCCGCGGGAAAGGTATAAACCTCGGCCTGGAAAGGAATTTCAGCCTCGGATTCGCCGAGAAAGATAACAAAACCGTTTTTGCCGGCACGTGTATCTACTGCATTGTGAAAAGATGCCGACCAGACATGCCCCGGATCGCCAATCTGCGCACCGTTTTCAAGCGCATGAAGACGCATGTTATCTGTCGATGACCATTGCAACACCGCGCGGTCGTATCGGCGCAGCTCCGGCACAAAAATTTCGGTAGATGCCTTGAGAATGTTGTCAAAGGTCACTTCGAATTTGGCATTGGGAATCAGTGCAGGCATCACTACTTGCGCATTGCCACCACGATCCGTGGTTGCAGAGACGCGCAAACCACTATGCGAGACAACAAATGATCTGTTTGCGAGGCACGGCGAAGCGACATTTAGCGTCACCAGGGCCGCAGTCTCGCGGCGGGTATTGATAACGGTTTCGCATCCTGGCAGGGGCGTCGCCATGATGGACTGGAAGCGGGGGGTGTCGAATTCTGTGTAGACCGAAGCAACCGCAACGACCCTTTTGGCATTCGCTGTATGGTCCAGAGGCGTTGTGACGATGTTGGGCACGCCAAAAACAGCCTGCCCTTCCGTATTGGTCGACAACATCAAAGAGCGGGGCGCTTTGTTGTAGGTTTCAACCACATTTGCACCGTTCATATCCGGTGTCGTTTCACCATACTGCGCCACGAATCCAATCGAAAGCGCCACGGTGAGCGTAGACGCAATTGTCTTGATTGTCTTTAAGCGAGACATCCCCATCCCTCACAGCGGCAGAAAAGCTACAATGAGGGTGCAATATTAGCGTGACGTTAACAGGACTGCCTAAAGGTCTTAGCGTGTCCCGATTATGTCAGAAATTAGGCGAGCCGCCCGTGACAGTGTTTAAACTTTTTGCCTGATCCACAAGGACAGCTGTCGTTGCGGCCCGGGTTTCCCCATGTGTTCGGGTCGTTTTCGTCAAAACCTTCACGCGCCGATCCCGTAGCTTCCGCCGCCGCCGCAGGGGCCGCAGCACCTGCCGTCGCTGCTGCTGCGGCTGCTTGCTGCTGGCGGATCTGGGCGATCATCTGTTCCTGCTCTTCCTTCGACATTGGCCGGATCTGCGCCAGCTTTTTCGTCACATCAGAACGCAGGCTTTCCAGCATGGTTTCGAACAACTGGAACCCTTCGGTCTTGTATTCGTTCAGCGGATCCCGTTGGGCATACCCACGGAAACCCACCACTGAGCGCAGGTGCTCAAGCGTCAGCAAATGCTCACGCCATTTGGCGTCAATGGTTTGCAACAAAAGCTGCTTTTCAACGTTGCGCATCGTCTCATCGCCGAAGGCTTCTGCCTTCTCAGCCATGTATTTATCAGCGGCTTCTTCAATGCGTTCGCGGATATCGTCATCATCGACACCCTCTTCATCTGCCCATGCAACGACAGGTAAATCAAGGCCGATATGGTCCTTAACGCTTTCCGCGAGTCCTTCGGTATCCCATTGATCTGCATATGTTTTTGGCGGCATAAAGTCGTGAACAAGATCATCGATCACCTGATCACGCATGTCCTTTGTGACCTCTGACAGATCCTTGGCCATCATGATATCGCGACGCTGCGAGAAGATCACCTTGCGCTGTTCATTCATCACATCGTCGAACTTCAAAAGCTGCTTGCGAATGTCAAAGTTGCGGCCTTCGACCTTGGCTTGCGCGCGCTCAAGCGATTTGTTCACCCATGGGTGCACGATCGCTTCACCCTCTTTCATGCCCAAACCGGACAGCACTTTGTCCAGACGGTCAGAGCCGAAAATCCGCATCAGATCGTCTTCGAGCGACAGAAAGAAAGCAGAACGGCCCGGGTCACCCTGACGGCCGGAACGGCCACGCAACTGGTTATCAATCCGGCGGCTTTCGTGCCGTTCAGTCGCCAGCACATAAAGACCACCGGCCGCTTTCACCTTTTCCTTTTCATCGGCAACTTCGGCCTCGATCTTGGCACGGACCGCTTCGATGTCAGCTTCGGGATTTTGTTCCATGGCCTGCATCACGCGCATCTCGACGTTACCGCCCAATTGAATGTCTGTACCACGACCCGCCATATTGGTCGCAATCGTCACGGCGTTCAGCTTGCCGGCATCGGCCACAATCTGGGCTTCTTGTTCGTGCTGGCGTGCGTTGAGGATATTGTAGGTGATTCCCTCGGCTTTCAGCATCTCGGCCAAGGCCTCTGACTTTTCGATAGATGTCGTACCCACAAGAATCGGCTGGCCCTTGGCATGGGCCTCTTTGATCTCTGCGACGATACCTTCGAATTTCTCGCGCGCGGTGCGATAAACCTGGTCATCTTCGTCGATACGGGCAACCGGGCGGTTTGTCGGCACCTCAACCACGCCAAGGTTATAGATCTCGCGGAATTCCTCGGCCTCGGTCGCAGCGGTGCCTGTCATGCCGCCCAGTTTGTCGTAAAGGCGGAAATAGTTCTGGAAGGTAACAGAAGCCAAAGTCACGTTCTCGGGCTTGATCGTGCAGCCTTCTTTCGCTTCGATCGCCTGATGCAGACCGTCCGACAGACGGCGACCCGCCATCATACGGCCAGTGAATTCGTCAATCAGCACGACCTCGTCGTCGCGGACAATGTAATCCTTGTCTTTGGTAAAGAGTTTATGCGCACGCAGGGCCTGGTTCACATGGTGGACCAACGTCGCGCTTTCGGGATCATAAAGGGTCTGCCCCTCAGGCAAGAGACCCGCAGCGGTGAGTTTCTCTTCGAGAAAGTCGTTGCCTTCTTCAGAGAACGACACTTGGCGGGTTTTTTCATCAAGCGTGAAGTGTTCATCCGCCACATCGGGGATCACCTTGTCGATGGTCGCGTACATGTCGGACCGGTCTTGCGCGGGGCCGGAAATGATCAGCGGTGTGCGCGCCTCATCAATCAGGATACTGTCAACTTCGTCCACAATCGCAAAGTTGTGGTCGCGCTGGAACATCTGGTTGAGGTCCGATTTCATGTTGTCGCGCAGGTAATCAAAGCCCAGTTCGTTGTTCGTGGCATAAGTCACGTCACAGGCGTAGGCAGCTTTCTTTTCACCCTCTGGCTGCTGGGGAAAGACCACACCCGTGGTCAGACCCAAAGCGCCATAGACCTTGCTCATCCATTCCGCGTCACGGCGGGCCAGATAGTCGTTCACGGTGACGATATGCACACCCTTACCGGTCAGCGCGTTCAGATAGGCCGGGAACGTCGCAACAAGCGTTTTACCTTCACCGGTCTTCATTTCGGCAATATTGCCCTGATGCAGGAAAATCCCGCCCTTGAGCTGGGTGTCAAACGCCCGCAAGCCCAAGGCACGTTTCGCCGCCTCGCGACAGTTGGCAAATGCCTCTGGCAACAGATCGTCAAGGCTCTCGCCACCCATTGCGCGCTTGGCAAGCTCTTCGGTCTTTTGCTTGATGCCTTCGTCAGAAAGCGCCTCAAACTCAGGCTCTAGCGCATTGATCTTATCGACCAAGGGGCGGGCAGCCTTTACTTTGCGGTCGTTTGCGGTGCCAAACACCTTTTTGGCAATTGTTCCGAAACCCAGCATGTTCTCTCCGATGGCGCCTCGGCGCCTGTCTGACATCTATTTGAGAGGAGGTCGCTTGTAGGCCCGCTTCAGGCCACTTAGAAAGGGCCAAGATTTTCGAACTTAACGGCCTCCTCGAGGCATCTTTGGGATGTAAGGGGCTGTCAGTACAGTGTCAACGCCGCGGGCCGCCGCGGTTTATCAAGGGATCGTATAATGCTGAAACATGTTACATTTTTGGGTGCAACTGCTGTGGCCGCCACTTTGTCGACCGGGGCCTTCGCCCAAGACGTAACGGCCGACACAGTTGTTGCTACTGTGGGCGAAACAGAGATCACCATGGGCGAGATTATCATCGCCCGCACCCTGCTGCCGCCGCAGTATGCGCAACTCCCTGCCGAGGTGCTTTTTGACGGGCTTGTCGATCAACTGATCCAGCAACAGCTTTTGGCAGATGCAGCGGGCGAACCTTCTGCGCGCACCACCTTTACGCTGCTAAACGAACGCCGCTCTTTGCTTGCAGCCGAAGAGATTACAGAAATTGCCGAAAATGCGGTGACCGAGGCTGATCTCCAGGCCGCCTATGACGAACGCTTTGCGAATGCCGAGGAGATCGAGGAATTCAACGCCGCACACCTTCTTGTCGAAACACAAGAAGAAGCCGCCGCTGCCAAGACCCGCATAGATGAAGGTGCGGCCTTTGCTGATGTGGCCCGCGATGTATCCACCGGACCGACAGGGCCGAATGGCGGCAATCTGGGTTGGTTCGGCGCAGGCGCCATGGTGCCTGAATTCGAAAACGCCGTGACAGCACTTGAGGTCGGTGGCGTGACCGAACCGTTCGAAACCCAGTTCGGCTGGCATGTTGCGACACTGCTCGACAAGCGGATTCAGGCCGGCCCGACACTCGATGATGTTCGCCGCGAGCTGACTGCCGAACTCCAAGAGGCGGCAATCACCGTCCGTCTGGATGCATTGGCGGCAGAGGAAACAATCACAAAGCCAGAGCCGGGGCAGTTTGACCCCAGCCTGATTGATGCAACCAACCTGCTGGATTGATCTGATATGCCTGTTTCGCCCCTTGCCCCCGCAACTTTTCCGGAACTGCCCAAGATTGGCGGGGTCACCTTTGCGGCGGCCGCCGCAGGCGTCAAATACAAGAACCGTACCGATGTGATGCTGGCGATTGTCACGCCGGGGTCCGCGGTTGCCGGCGTCTTTACACGCTCGGCGACACGCTCGGCGCCTGTGCTGGATTGTCAGGCGAAACTGGGTAGTGACCCAAGCAACATCGCCGCGTTTCTGGTAAATTCAGGCAATTCAAACGCCTTTACCGGCAGCCGCGGCAGCGCATCGGTTCAGGCGGTGTGTGAAGCCGTGGCAGCCGAAACAGGCGCGCCGCTAGACCGGATCTTTACCGCATCAACAGGCGTAATCGGTGAGCCGCTGCCACATGACCGGATCATCGCCAAGATCGCGGAATTGCACGCAAACCAAAGTGCGGATGAGATTGAAAACGCCGCCCGCGCGATCATGACCACCGATACTTTTGCCAAGGGCGCCGCAGCCACGATCACGGTAGACGGCAAAGACGTGAAGATCGCAGGCATCGCCAAAGGCTCTGGCATGATCGCACCGGATATGGCGACAATGCTGGTCTATATCTTTACTGACGCGCAGATCGGGCAGGTGGATTTGCAGACGCTTGTTTCCGAAACCAACGCGAAAACCTTCAACTGCATCACCGTCGATAGCGACACATCTACCTCGGATTCGCTTTTGATGGCCGCAACTGGCGCATCAGGTGTGGATGTGACAGGAAACGCCGATTTCGCAGAGGCTTTGCACAACGTGATGCAGGACCTCGCGCATCAGGTCGTGCGGGATGGCGAAGGGGCGACCAAATTTGTGACCGTCAAAGTGACCGGCGCAAAGAATGATACCGACGCCCATAAAGTGGCGCTCTCGATCGCCAATTCACCTTTGGTGAAAACCGCGATCGCAGGCGAAGACGCCAACTGGGGTAGGATTGTGATGGCTGTTGGCAAGTCAGGCGCCGCAGCAGACCGCGACACGCTCAGCATTCGGTTTGGGGACATCACCGTCGCCGAAAACGGCTGGCGCGCGCCGGATTATTCGGAAGAGGCCACCAGCGCCTATATGAAAAACGCCGAGCTTGAGATCGGCGTTGATCTGGGGATCGGCAGTGGCGAAAGCACCGTCTGGACCTGCGATCTGACCCACGGCTACATCACAATCAACGCTGATTATCGCTCATGAAGACTGTTCTGGTGTCTGCTGTTGCCCTGATTGATGGCGACGGCCGGATCCTTTTGGCACAACGCCCCGAGGGAAAATCCATGGCGGGCCTGTGGGAATTTCCCGGCGGCAAGGTGGAAGAAGGTGAAACCCCGGAACTCGCGCTGATCCGCGAACTGCAAGAGGAACTGGGGATCGACACTTGGGCGTCCTGCCTCGCGCCGCTGACCTTTGCCAGTCACAGCTATGAGAAATTCCACCTGCTGATGCCGCTGTTCGCCTGCCGGAAATGGGACGGCACGCCGCAATCGCGCGAGGGGCAGGCGCTCAAATGGGTGCGCGCGAATGAGCTGCGCGATTACCCGATGCCCGCAGCAGACGTGCCGCTGATCCCGATCTTGCGGGATTGGCTTTAGCAACATCGAAACAAAAAAAGGCGGCCCGTTGGGACCGCCCTTTTCTATTCTTGATGCCTGCTCTTACAGGTTGCGCTCGATCTCTTCACGCTCGAAAATCTCGATCACATCATTCGGGCGGATGTCATCATAGTTCTCGAACGCCATGCCGCATTCCTGACCGGATTGCACCTCGGCAACTTCGTCCTTAAAGCGCTTGAGCGTTTTCAGCGTGCCTTCGTGGATAACCACGTTGTCGCGCAGCAGACGGACGCCCGCAGAACGACGCGCGACACCTTCGGTGACGAGACAGCCCGCAACCTTACCCACATTCGAGACCTTGAAGACCTCTTTGATGTTGGCATAGCCGATGAACTTTTCGCGAATTTCCGCAGACAACAGACCCGAGGCCGCAGCTTTCACGTCATCCACAAGGTCATAGATGACCGAGTAGTAACGGATTTCGACACCTTTCTGGTTGGCCGTGTTACGTGCAGAAGCATTCGCACGGACGTTAAAGCCAAAGACAGGCGCGCCGGATGCTTCGGCAAGGCCAATATCGGTTTCGGTGATCGCACCAACGCCAGAGTGCAGGACACGCACGCGGACCTCGTCGTTGCCGATTTTCTCCATCGCTTGCACGATCGCTTCGGCCGAGCCTTGCACGTCTGCTTTTACCACAATCGGCAGTTCGCTGACGTTTTCATCGGCTTTGGCGTTCGCCATCAGCTGTTCCAGCGTCGTCGCAGCACCGGCAGCAGCGCGTTTCTCTTTCGCGGCCTTTTCACGATACTCGGCGATTTCACGTGCCTGCGCATCAGTGGAAACCACATTCAGCACATCACCTGCTTCTGGCGTGCCATTCAGGCCAAGCACCTCAACCGGTACGGCAGGACCTGCTTCTTGCACGCGCTCGCCTTTGTCGTTGATCAGCGCTCGGACCTTGCCGTACTGCTCGCCCACAACAAAGATGTCGCCTTGGCGCAATGTCCCGTTCTGCACCAGAACGGTGGCAACAGGGCCGCGGCCTACGTCAAGCTGCGCCTCGATCACGGCACCTTCGGCAGCCCGATCAGGGTTGGCTTTTAGTTCAAGGATTTCGGCCTGCAGCGCAATCGCCTCAAGCAGATCATCAAGACCTTGGCCCGTGATGGCCGATACTTCAACGTCCTGCACATCGCCGGACATTTTCTCAACGATCACTTCGTGCTGCAACAGATCGGTGCGCACTTTGTCAGGGTTCGCATCGGGCTTGTCGATTTTGTTGATCGCCACGATCATCGGCACTTTCGCCGCTTTCGCGTGGTTAATCGCCTCAATCGTTTGTGGCATCACAGCATCATCCGCCGCGACAACAAGCACGACGATATCCGTCACCTGTGCACCGCGCGAACGCATCGAGGTAAAGGCCGCGTGGCCCGGCGTGTCGAGGAAGCACAGAACTGCTCCGCTCTCGGTCGTGACCTGATAGGCACCGATGTGCTGTGTGATCCCGCCTGCTTCGCCGGCCACAACCTTTGCATTACGGATCGCATCCAGCAGCGAAGTTTTGCCGTGGTCAACGTGGCCCATGATCGTAATGATCGGCGGGCGCGGTTTAAGGTCTTCGGGCTTATCTTCAACAGCCTGGATGACATCTTCGACGTCCGCATCGGAAACACGTACAACTGTGTGGCCGAATTCTTCAATGATCAATTCGGCGGTGTCCGCATCAATCGTCTGGTTCTGCGTCGCCATGATACCGTTGGTCATCAACGCTTTCACAACGTCGGCAACACGCTCGGTCATCCTGTTGGCCAGTTCCGACACCGTGATCGCCTCGGGCAGCGCCACTTCGCGGAAGACCTTTTCGCGCTCAACCGATCCACCCATTGCTTTCGCACGGGCGCGGTCCTGCTTGCGCTTCATCGCAGCCATCGAGCGTTGACGCCCACCTTCGCGGCCGGCCATCGCATCGTTCAGCGTCAGCTTGCCGGAACGGCGGTTATCTTCACCACCACGGTTTGGTTTCGGCTTGGTCTCTTTATCGCGCGCATCGTTTCCACGATCCGCTTTGCGCGGCGCGGCAGAGGGGCGGGAAATCTCGGTTTCACCTGGGACAGCGGCGGCAGCAGGCGGCGCATCTGCGATTGCCTTGGCTTTCGCAGCGGCAGCGGCCTTGCGCTCTTCTTCCTCGGCTTTTGCCTTAGCACGCTCCTCGCGCTCGCGATCCTCGGCCTCTTTGGCCTCCATCTCGGCGCGACGCGCTTCACGCTCGGCAGCGCGTTCTTTTTCTTCGGCTTCACGCGCAGCGGCCTCTTCGGCCTCGCGCGCTTTGGCCATCTTCAGCGCATTCATCCGGCGCTCTAGTTCGACATCGGAAATGCCAGCGGGGCGCTTCTTTGGATCGCCGCCAACAGGGCCACCGGTTGTGGTAGGCTTGGCTGCACCGGGCTTCGGCACCACAACGCGTTTGCGTTTGGTTTCCACCACGACGTTTTTGGTCCGCCCATGGCTAAAACTTTGCTTCACGTTGCTGGGACGTGAACCACCAAGGCCGAGTGTCTTTTTACCGTCGTTATCGCTCATTTAGCTTCTTTATCCTTCCCGGAGGCCGTATCGCCCCCGTTCCCTTCGCGTAATCCGCGTAGCTTTGTGGCTTCCTCTACAACACGATCGCTGAGTCTGCCAGTCGCAAGCGCGCCATGTATCACACTTTGCCGCCCAAATGCCAAACCCAATTCCTGAGAGGTCAGGCAGCCAAAGTATCGGGCGCCCTCGGGCGTCCATAGTTTCGTTTTGCCCCGTTCCGACCCGTCAGAGGCCTGAACCAGAACACGGACCCGCTCACCACCGGCAAGCCAACCCTTTACCTTCTCAAATCCGCAAACCGCACGGCCCGCTTTGCGGGTCAGTGCGATCAGATCAACGGTGCGGCGGGCAAGTTGGCGTTCAACTTCCTCCACCAGACCGTCAGGCACAGCGACCGCCTGCTTGGCAGAGCGTGAAAACTGACCTTTCTTCGCCTCTTCAAGCGTTGTCCGGTCAGCCGTCACATACATTCCTCGGCCCGGCAGTTTGCCCAAGACATCAGGCACAACCTGATTGTCAGGGCCCACAACAAAGCGGATCAAGCCAGCCTTTGGCTGCACCTCGCCCGTGACGATGCACTTGCGTTCGACTTCATCGCGTTCTTTGCTATGGCCACCACGCGCCATCTGCGATCCCCTCAGAGGCCTGCGATCAGGCCTCCTCCTCCGTGATCGAGCCTTCTTCGCTATCCGACACAAGATCATCAGGGTCAACCCAACCCAGCATCACGCGGGCGGTCATCACCATGTCTTGCGCTTCTTCCAGCGATACATCGAACGGTTCCAGTACACCTTCGTCTTTCACGCGTTCGCCGTTGACCGTCGTCCAGCCACCGGCCAGTTCCCAG
>NZ_DASYOK010000343.1:0-3140 GCF_036007805.1 Yoonia sp. | reverse complement strand
TGGGCTTGGCCGCCTTTGGTGTCGATTTCGAGGATCGCGGCGGGGCGACACGCAACGCGATGGCATTGAGGAATTTGCCACCATCGCCCGCAATCAAATCAGCGATCCCGTCACTGATCCCGCGCAATTCATCATCCAGCCATTCTGCATCGGCCTTGGGGAAATCCCGTAGCACATAGCCGGCCACAGCGTCTTTGTGTCCCGGATGCCCCACGCCCATGCGCACGCGGTCATAGTCCGGTCCGATATGGCCGTGGATCGACCGCAGGCCGTTGTGCCCTGCATGTCCGCCACCGGTTTTCAGCCGGACTTTGCCGGGGGCCAGATCAAGCTCGTCGTGAAAGACAATAATGTCGTCAGGGGCGAGTTTCAGATAGCGCATCGCCTCGCCGACGGATTGACCCGAAAGATTCATGAATGTCTCGGGCTTGAGCAGCGTGACCTTTTCGGACCCAAGGCGCCCTTCGCAGGTCTGGCCCTGAAATTTCGACCGCCAGCTGCTGAACCCGTGATCGGCGGCAATGCGGTCCATCGCCATAAACCCGATGTTATGACGGTTTTGCGCGTATTTCGCACCGGGATTTCCAAGGCCAACAAGCAATTTCATAGGCCTAACTTACAGTATGCCGCAGTGCGGCGCCAGAGTGTCCTGACCTAGGGTGCAAGAACCAAAAAGGGCACCCCGTTTGGGATGCCCTTATCGCGCTAGCGGTTGAACGCTGCGGCTTATGCGTCGTCGGACGTTGTTGGCACTTCGTCCGCTGCAACTTCGTCGTCGTCACCGTCGTCAGCCAGCAGGGCACGTGGTGCTGATACGTTGGCGATCACAAAGTCGCGGTCGGTGATTGCAGGTGTTGCGCCTTCGGGCAGTGTCACACTGCTGATCGAAATGGTGTCACCGATTTGCACGTTGGCCAGATCAACTGTGATGTGCTCGGGGATATCGCCAGCCAGAACGTCAAGTTCGACTTCGTTGCGGACAACCGTCAGTACACCACCTTTTTTCACGCCGGGGCATGTATCCGCGTTGATGAACTCGACAGGGATAAAGATTTTTACACGGCTTGTACGCTTGAGGCGCATCAGGTCGATGTGTGTTGGCAGGTCCTTGACAACGTCGCGCTGAACGCCACGGCAAATGACACGCACGTCATCTTGACCTTCGATCTTGAGGTTGTGCAGCGTGGACATGAAGCCACCCTTGCGCAGTTTTGTCAGAAGGTAGTTGAAAGGGATGCTGATGGATTGGGGCTCGACGCCACCACCATAAACAGTGCCAGGTACGTCGCCATCACGGCGAGCTTGGCGGGCGGCCCCCTTGCCTGTCCCCGCGCGTACCTTGGCGTTAAGATCCTGGACCTTAGCAGCCATAGTAATTCTCCAATTATAAAGGGGCCCGCCTCCAAGGGTGTCCGAGCCCGATGAAGCCCGCCGTATAGGGGGGATTCGCCCGTTTGGAAAGGTGATTTTTGCGTGGGCGTTCACTTTGAAACTTGCTTTGGTTCTATTTGCAATGCAGGCATAGCGCCATGTCGATTTTGAACGCCTTGTCCCTGTCCCGCCGTCCTGCCACCGCCTTTGTTGTTATTGGCATGTTCTGGGGCTGTTTTGCCGCCTATGTTCCCGTCATCAAAGCGCAATTGGGTGCCTCTGATGCGCTTTTCGGGGCATTGCTTTTGGGTTCGGCCACTGGGCTGGTGTCTGCGATGTGGCTGGCCCCGCGTGCGGACCGGATATTGGGATCGCGCGCCATGCAGGTGGGGGCCGCCCTGTTGGCCTTCGCGTGGCTTTTCCCCGGACAGATCACAGTGCCTCTGGTTTTTGCGCTTTCGATGGCGCTGGTTGGTTTGGCCTCGGGGCTGCTCGATGTGGTCATGAACGCGCGGGTAAGCGAACTTGAGGCGCGCTATAACCGGCCTTTGATGAATGCGAACCATGCGATGTTTTCGGTGGCTTATGCGGCGGGTGCATTGATCGTTGGCGTGGCCCGTGAAGCGGGGTTGCCGCCGGCGCCGGTTTTTGCGGGCTTTGGCGTGATCGCCATCCTTTTGCTGCCGATGATGCGCATGGATGTGACTTATGTCGACGCGGAAGAGGGGTATGCGGGTGCCTATCCGCTTTGGCCGATCCTGCTTTGCGGGGCGATTGTGCTGGTGGCCTTCATGTCCGAGGCCACAGTCGAGGCGTGGTCAGCCCTGCATGTTGAACGCACGTTGGGCGGTGGGGCCGCAGAGGGCGCATTGGGTCCTGCGATGCTGGGGATCACCATGGCGATCGGGCGGTTTTCCGGACAAGCCGTGGCACAGCGGTTGCGCGAAATTCCGGTAGTGATCGGGGCTTCTGTCGTCTCGGCCGTTGGCGCTGTTGTCGCAGCTTTGGCGCCGACACCGTTCGTGGCCTATATCGGCTTTGGTATCCTGGGCCTTGGCGTGTCTGTCATCGGGCCGATGGGGCTGGCTTTGGTGGGCAAACTGGTGGCACCACATCTGCGCACCGAAGCGATCAGCCGGACAGCCGTGATCGGGTTTTCGGGGTTCTTCTTTGCCCCGGTGCTCATGGGATTGCTGTCTGATGCCTTTGGGCTGCGGATGGCCTTTTTAGCAGTTGCCGTCTTGTTGCTATCCGTGGTGCCCATCGCCATCTTCGCCAAAAGGCTTCCGGTCAGGTGACGGGAAGCGCATCGGAGCCAGTGCGTGCCATCTGTTCATAAAACAGGCCGACATCCCTTAAGGAATACCGGCCTTTTTGGTTGGCTGTCTGCGCAGGGCGCCTAAGGCTTGATGCTCAGCCCTCACATGATTCTGGGGAGATCTCGCAAAGGTCTTTTTCTTCTTCTGGGGTCTCTTCGACCTCATCATCATCGCCACCCGCTGACGCGATCAAGAGCAAAGCAACCACGCCCAAGACAATGTAGGTCGGGTTGATAGAGGCCGCGGCTGGCGCCGGTTCGGCAGGTGCCGCTTCGATGATTTCGGGTGAGAGGCCGCCCGCAAATGCAGTGGACGCACAAAGGGCAGTTGCAGCTGCGAGAGCTGTTACTTTCTTAAACATCAAGTGTTCCTAACTCGTTAATACTTCCTGACGCAGCGGAGTGAGTTTCTCTTTTGCGCCAAAGAAGACTAGCACTGCACCTTCACGAA
>NZ_DASYOK010000342.1:0-5249 GCF_036007805.1 Yoonia sp. | reverse complement strand
CAAAGGCTCACAAGGACTTAATGGCCGCAGACTGGGATAAGGATTTCCAAATCGAAGCTCCGTTGAACTGCGCGCTCGCCGTAATGGCAAAAGATTGCGCGGTTTATGTCTGCACCTCACACCATTTGGCCGGAAGAATATGGGCTTGGATGAAAGAGTGGTCAGACCATCATTCGTTTTGTGTCTGGAGCAAACCAGACCCGATGCCTTCTCTAATGAAGCGTCATTGGACGTGGGACACTGAGTTGATCCCGTATGCAACGCGTGGGAAGCATGTTTTTAACGCTGAGAACGGGCAGCACTCGCCTAGCACTTGGCGCATCAACAAGCAGCAGGGCGCAGAGAAAACAGGGCATCCTACGCAAAAGCCGGTGGCAGTTCCACAACACGCTATCGAAAAGAGCAGCCGCAACAATCAGATTGTCCTCGACCTATTCGGCGGTTCTGGCTCGACCCTGATCGCCTGCGAAAAGACAGCCCGCGACTGCCGCATGATGGAACTGGACCCCAAGTATTGCGACGTCATCATCAAACGCTGGCAGGACTTCACCGGGCAGACGGCCACGCTGGAAGGCGACGGGCGCACCTTTGTGGAACTTAAGGCTGAGCGGGAGGCTGCGTAATGGAAAAAACTGGACCTAAAGGGCCAAGTAAGCCCATGTCAGACAAAGAGTTTGACCAGCTTGTGAACATGATCCGAATTCAATGCACGCGAGATGAAATCTGCGACATTCTAAATATGAGCGATGACACACTAAATCGCAGGCTAAAAGAACGCGGCGAAAAAAATTTTGCGGCCCTCTATAAAAAGCACAGTGGCGAAGGCAAGGCATCGCTGCGCCGCGCTCAATGGAAAGCAGCCCAAGACGGTAACCCCACGATGCTCGTTTGGCTTGGTAAGCAGATGCTAGGCCAGCGTGATAAGAAAGACCTCGACCACACCAGCAGCGACGGCAGCATGACGCCGAGAGAAATCATCATTCGCGCCGCCGATGCAAAAACCAGCGACGATTGATCTACCGCCAAAGCTAGTCCCCGTTGTCGCACCGCCGCGCGGATCGGCACGCTATCGGGCGCTATGGGGCGGGCGAGGATCGGGCAAGTCATTCACAGCCGCGCTCATGGCCTCGATCTGGGGATACGCCGAGCCGTTGCGGATCCTCTGCACGCGCGAGTTTCAGGCCAGCATCAAGGAAAGCTTCCACGCCGAATTGAAGGCCGCGATATCATCGCAGCCGTGGCTAGAGGCGCATTATGACGTGGGCGTTGATTACATCCGGGGCAAAAACGGCACAGAATTTCTATTCCGTGGCCTTCGTCGCAATGAGCAAAGCATCAAGTCTCTGGCCAAGATCGACCTGACGATTGTGGAGGAAGCCGAAGACGTGCCGGAAAACTCATGGCTTGCCCTTGAGGCTACCGTCTTCAGGCAACCCAAGTCCGAGGTCTGGGTGATCTGGAACCCGCGTGAGGAAGGCAGTCCGGTGGACAAGCGGTTCCGGCAAAACCCGCCAGCCGGAATGCTGGCCGCAGAAGTCCAGTGGAGCGATAACCCGTTCTTTCCAGAAGGCCTAGACGTGCTCAGGCGGCGAGAGCAGCAGCGCCTCGATCCAGCGACATACGCATGGATATGGGAAGGCGCATATCGCCAGAATAGTGACGCTCAGGTGTTCGGTGGCAAGATCGAGATACGTGAGTTTGAACCCAACCCGCGCGAAACAGCATGGCGCGGCCCATACTTCGGAGGTGACTTTGGCTTTTCACAAGACCCGACAGCAGCCGTGGAAGTCTGGATCAATGACCCGGACATATACATCAGGCGCGAAGCCTATCGCACGGGCTTGGAACTGGATGACACAGCGCCGTTTGTTACTGGCCAGATACCGGGCTTTGAACGCGAAGTAAGCCGATGGGACAACGCCCGGCCCGAAAGCATCAGTCACCTGCAACGCCACGGATTGCCCCGCGCCCAAGCGGTTTCAAAGTGGCCGGGCAGCGTCGAAGACGGCATCGCTTTCCTGCGGTCGTTCCGTAGCATAGCAATTCATCCAGATTGTGTTAATATTGCGCGAGAAAGCCGCCTGTATTCATACAAGGTGAACGACAATGGCGATGTCACGTCAAAGATCATCGACGCAAATAATCACGGCTGGGACGCCGTGCGCTATGCGTTGCAACCGATGATAGGCGGCGGCACGGGGCAGATATTCGGAGTGCTATAGATGGCGTTGTGGCCTTTCAAACGACAGACAGAGCAAAAGGCGCACCCGGCTGGCGGCGCTTTGATGATAGGCGGCGGGCCGTCATGGTCGCGCAAAGACAAGGCGCAAAGCTACATCACAGAAGGCTATCAGCTAAACGTGATCGTGTATCGCGCCGTCAACGAGATCGTAAGGGCGGCGGCGTCTATCCAGATAGAACTCTACAACGGCGATGAGGCGATTGAGCAGCACCCGGTTCTAGACTTGCTGGCAAACCCGCACCCAGGCGCCACGTATCAGTCATGGCTTGCTGAGATGCTGATTAACCGGATGCTCATGGGCGAGATGGCCGCAAGCGCCGACAACCCCCGACAGCCTGCCGAAATCTGGCCGCTCTTGCCGCTCAATATCGGGATCGTGCCGGGCCCGTCCGGGATCCCGCGCCAATACATCTACGAGATTAACAACCGTAAGACGACGTTCGACGTTGACCAAATCACCGGCCAGTCTGACATGCTCTTTGTCAAAACCTACAACCCCGGCGACTATTGGCGCGGGCAATCGCCGCTCATGGCCGCTGCAATTGCAGGCGACACCCACAACGCCGGCATGAGGTGGAACTACAGCCTGCTGAAGAACAGCGCGCGGCCCAGCGGATTAATCCGGTTCAAGGGCGGATATCCGTCCGGCGAGATGGTCGCGCGTATGCGTGAATACTTCAAAGCCAAGATGCAGGGGGCAGAGAACGCGGGCGAGATCCCCATGCTGGCGGACGACGCCGAATGGCAGTCGCTTTCACAGACGGCGCGCGACATGGATTTTTCCAACACCATGCGCGAGACGGCGAAATACGTCGCGGCGGCGCTTGGCGTTCCCCTGCCTTTGATCGACAATGACGCCAGCACGTTCAACAACCTAGAGCAGGCCAAAGAACGGCTCTACACCGACACCGTTATTCCGATCATGCGCGAGGTACTGGCGGCGCTCAACAACTGGCTTTTGCCGCGCTATGGCGACGGGCTGGAGTTGCGCCTCGATCTGGACACGATCCCGGCCCTTGAGGCGCTACGGGAGCGCATGTTTAACCGCGCGGTAACAGCATACCGCGAAGGCTTGTTGACGCTACAGGAGGCGCGTGTGCTCATGGGGTATGAGCCTGAAGCTGAAGGCGAGTTTAAGCCGACAGTGGGCGGCGGCATGTTTGATCTACCGGCGGACGATATCAAGGCGCTGGCCTACGGTTTGGATCATGGCTAACCCGGCATTCATCCGACACAGCCCGGAACGCGAGGCGGCAATTCAACGCCGCTTGCTGGACGTGGCAGAAGGCCGCTTTCGCCGCAAGCTGGCAAAGGTGATCCGGGACGAAAGCGAGCAGCTTGTCGCAAAGTATCGCGAGTTAGGCTATGTGCCAGCGCCGACGGATGACGACTTTCGCGCGTTCAAAGACGTGTATCTCGACATTGGCAAGGTCACGGCACGGGCTTTCGGTTCGCGGATCGTAGCACAGGGCAAGGCGGCTGGATTGATACTCGAAACCAAGGTCAGCTTCACAGACCTGTTCCTATCGCTGGCAACGCAATGGGTGAACTTGGAGGCGATCCGGCGGCGGATCACTCAGGTGACAGAGACAACGCGCGAGCGCATCGTGCGACAGGTCGCAGACGGCCAGAACGAGGGGTTGGGCGTTGAGGCTATCGCAAAGCGGATCAACCAAGCCGTGCCGAGGATAAGCCGCACGCGGGGCGCGTTGATTGCGAGGACCGAAACGCACGGCGCGGCAAACTACGCCATGCACGAGACCGCCAAGACAACGGGCCTTGATCTTGTCAAAGAATGGGTGAGCGTCGAAGATGCCCGCACCCGGCGCTTTGGCGATGGCGCAGAATACAACCACCTCAGAATGAACGGCCAGCAGCGCGAGATGGATGAGCCGTTTTCTATGCCGCGCAAAGGCGGCGCTGACCTGCCGATCATGTATCCTGGCGAGGCTGGCAAGCCGGGCGCGGCGACGATCAACTGTAGATGTGCCGTGGTGCATCGGGTAAAGGTTTTTGACAACCTGAAATAATCTGATTAACGTACCAAGGCGCGGGCTAGTCTGGCCGACGAACAGTGGCACTCCACCACCTGCCCGCGCTTTTCACATGGAGCAACGCTTGGAGGGCGTTATGGCTAAAAATATCAATGCGTATAAACATTTAATCCGTGTCGGCATAACATCGGCAGACATGGTGCCAGAAGATTGTTTAGGGAATGACCCTGAGAGAAACAGAAATATTGTTTCTGGTGTGATTTCCGGTGAAAATCTGACTAATGTTGCGGCGGCGGCGGGCATATCATTATCGCAAGTCACCACTGTCTGCTTCTATGTCGCCAGAAGGTACGGGCGGCAAAATGATCATTTTATTGAATTGCTCAATAGTGACACAAGGAAGGCAATGGCTAACTATGGATACGATCCAAGTGACGCAAAAAGCAAAGATGAATTTGTAAAAATATGCTTTGACTTTTACCACTGGGCAAATGAGCGCGTTTTCATCACCCACCCGATCTTTGGGGACAAGGGATATCAAGAGAGGTGGCGGTCACTTCAAGGGATGTATATTGAACGCCTCAACAAAATTAGAGAGGTTGCGGGCATTCCAAAGCCCGAAAAAACAAAGACAGTGTGCGGATATAAGGTTCCCGTGTCGGCTTATGAAGAGATCAAAGCTCTTGCCAGATCGAAGTCTGTCACCTAACCTGCCCTCACAAACTGACCTCCCTGCCTAGGCCGCCTTCGGGCGGTCTTTTTTTGTGCCTCAACCGCGCACTTTGCAAGTTTGCAAATCCGTGTTATACACTTTGCAAAGGCCGTCGTGAGACGTCCGAAGCCCTTAGATGGAGCCTTTACATGCTGCGCACTCTCGCACGCAAAGACGGCAATGAGCCGCTTGAAATCAAGCTGGCAACCCTTGACGTGAAGGCGATCAAGGAAGACGAAGATTACCTTTACATCAGCGGCTACGGCTCTGTTTTCGGCAACGAAGACAAGGGCGGCGATAT
>NZ_DASYOK010000341.1:0-6437 GCF_036007805.1 Yoonia sp. | reverse complement strand
TCTAGACGGCCGTTGACGGCGGGTTCAGACAGGCTTCGAACCGTGCTTTTACTACCGAGTAGCATTCACAGGTTTCCTCCTCCAGCCCAAAGCGATCCACTACCTGCATCATTCCACGGCGGTAACTAATAAGGCCCTTATTTTGCAATGCTTGGGCCGCCAGCGTGATCGAAGTACGGTTTACGCCCATGACCCGCGCAAGAAATTCGTGGGTATAGGTTAGATCTGCTCCATCAGCCCGATCATGCATCATCAACAGCCAACGGCACAAACGCTCTTTGACCGAATGCAAGGAATTGCAGGCGACGGTCTGCATAACTTGTGCCAACAGAGTCTCCGCATAGCTCACAAATAGTTTCTGCATGTGCGCGCTGTTCTGAAACTCCACTTGCAGCGGTCTAATATCGCATCGGATCATCGGCCCTTCAAGCTGCACGGTGCATCTGCCGAAGGACACGCGACTATACATGGCTGAGAACAACCCGAATGCGCCTTCGCGGCCGATGTTGGCGCATTCGATCTCTGACCCATTCTCCAAGACCGTCAAGAGCGACAAAACGCATCCTTGCGGAAAATAGGCGTGGGTCAGCAATCCACCTGCCTCACAAACGGTCGTTCCGAGTTTGAGATCGACTGCTGTCATATGGGGCATTATTCTGTCACGGGCCTCTTTCGTGAATGCGCCAAGTAGCTGGTTTGCATGGCCGTCTGGAATTTCCATAAGCATGTTTATCCTGAGTAATGGGGCAGCTGCCTTGAAGGGAGCACAATTTTTCTGTTCAGGCACTGCTTTATGTTGTGCTGGCAACAGACAGTTGGCCCAAAAGCCTGTTTGTTTCTCTGCCACGTCCCAGCCATCGATGAAGGTCCACTGTCCCTCGTTCTTGGACTTAAAAAGGAACTCAAAAGCAGTGCTCCTCCTCATCGTGTCGAAAGACCTCAACCTACGCTTTATATCTCCTGATGCCACCGCATCGTTCCGACCACATCCTGCGCATCTCGACCTGCCGATCGAGGCCGCTGAGGGTCTTATGGCGGTTGACCCGGGCCTCTCGCTCGACTGTCGATCAGTATTAAAAAGTAGGGCGACTTTGGTGCGTGAAATCAGCCCGTCTGGGGGTGATGGTTACCTGCGTCGAATCATACTTCGAACGACGAGAGACGTGCAATTCAAAGAATTGATTATCACTTACGAGGCATGTGTGTCTACTCTAAGGTTGGAACTGGCACAGCTTCGCAAGCAGTTGGCCGATGCCTTGGACTCGGTTCAGGATCCATTCGCCTATTATGACAAGCATGACTGTCTCGTTCACTTTAATCAGGCCTACGCGAGGCTGCATGGCAGCAGCGAAGGCGAAATCATCGCAGGCATGCGCTTTGAGGAAATTCTCCGCCGCGATCTTCGGAATGGTCTTATCGGGATCCCGGCTGAGCAGCACGAGCAGTGGCTGCGCGAACGTCTTGCGCAAAGAGAGCGCCAAACGTTTGAACGGGAGATGCGCTTCTCTGATGGGCGCTGGTTTCGTGTCACGGAGCGCTCTACCGCTGGCGGGTCTTGGGTGCATTCGCTCGTCGATATCACTGACCTCAAAACGGCACAGCTCGCTCTTAAACAGGTGATATCCGGCGCGCAGGCCGCCACTTGGACCGTCAATCTCAAGACGGGTGAAAGCGATATGAATGATCACTGGGCCGATCTGCTTGGTCTCGACAAGCAGATCGCCAAGTCCCTTGGGTTTGAGGGATGGCGCGCGCTGGTGCATCCGGAAGATATTGCCGTGGCGGAGACGGGATTTCTGCAATGTGCGGAAGGATCCGCCAAGGTTTTTGAGGTCGAGTACCGTTTGCGTCATCGATTTGGTCATTGGGTCTGGGTGATGGGCAGGGGCGGGGTCTCAGCTTGGCATGCAGATGGACGGCCGCACATGATCTCGGGCGTTCTTTTGGACATTTCCCGTCAGAAGGGGCTGGAGACAGAGCTTGCGATGCAGTCCACCGCAATTGCCGCCGCCGAGGAAGGGATCACGATTACCGATGAGGCAGGCACGATCCTCCACACGAACCCAGCGCACGCGACAATGTTCGGATATGACGATCCGGAATCTCTGACAGGTCAGCCGTGGCATAGTCTCTATGCACCCCAGATCGCGGCTAGATTGGCCACGGAGGCCTTTCCCACGCTCAGAGATCAAGGCCACTGGGTTGGTCAGGCCGAAGCTCTCCGAATAGATGGAGGGACGTTCGAGCAGGAGCTGAGCCTCACAGAGATGCCTGACGGGAACATCATCTGCGTCAACAGGGACGTGAGTAACCGCAACGCGATCTTGCGCGAGCGACTTCAGATCCGTGACCGTATCGAATTGGTGCAACGGCAAGAAATCACGACCCTTCTGGCAGCGGGGCTGACGCATGATCTAGCCAACCTGGTCGCGATCATTTCTCAAATCTCTGATCCCGCTCTTGAAGAAGCGGGTATCAGGCTTCCCCAATCCCTCGAAAATATTCATGCGACCGCGCAACAGGCGGTCTCCCTGCTAGAGCCGATCCGGTCTCTTTGGAGCCAAAAGCGGGAGACCGAAGAGACTGACATGGCGGAACTCCTGAAAGAGGCCGCGAGCATTCTGAACCTCGGCGCCCCCCACAACCACAAAATCAAGATTACTCTTCCTGACGAACCGATCATCGGAACGATTGATCCGCTCAAGCTGATGCAGGTTTTGCTGAATCTCGGCTTGAATGCGCGCGATGCCCTAGGCGACGGCAAGCAGGAAATTGCACTTTCATTGTCACTTGGTGAGCCCGTCCCACAAACGGTCACCCTTGAGGTGGGCGAGTTTCCAGAAAGACCCAATGCGCTCTTCGGGATCAGTGACACCGGAACCGGCATCATGCCGGAGGTCAGGGCCCGGCTGTGGGAACCACATTTCACCACCAAAGGAAACAGGGGAACGGGGCTGGGACTTCCAGTCATCGCGGCGATCGTACGTGAGGCTGGAGGAGCCATCGCGCTGGAAACCACCCCGGGCGTAGGAAGCTCCTTTTATGTCGCGTGGCCACTCACCTAGGGTAGAGTGATCTTTGACACGAACAGACACGACAAAAGGGGAACCATGTCCCCACGGTTCCCCTCTGCCTGTCCGATGTGGAGGGCGCTCATCCGGATCATGCAACCACGGAAAGCCCCGCGCCTGCGTCCTGCGGCTGCTGACCGCTGTCGATGAACGGGATGATCAAGAAGGTCTGCCCGCCGCGCTGTTCTTCGTTCTGCACGGCGTTGACGCGCAGGTCGCCATCGGGCGTGTTGATCAGCAGTGACAGGTAGTCATTGCCCGTGCGGCTGCTTTTCGCCATCCAGGCCGAGCCGACGCGGATCGGTGTGCCCCGGGGAGAGCTGACCTCGATGCGGTAATCGGGGTGGGTCTCCTCGGATTTGTAGCTGTTCTCGATCAGCATGAACTCCAGATCGAACATCATGTTGGCGATGTAGCCGGTGAAGGCATTGTCGGCGTCCATGGCGGTGAGCTCGCCCGAGATTGAGCCGGATTTCATCAGGCCGTTCGAGACCAGCGGGATGATGTCGAACGCGCCGCTTTGGGCCGCATGCGCCTCTTTCGCCTGCACCGCGTTGACCCGGAATGGGCCGAGGCCAACATCGATCTGCATCGAGATGTAGGGGTTGCCGCTGGTATTGCCGGTCTCGTTCCAGGCCGTGCCGATGCGCACCTTGCGGCCTGATTTGTTGACTGCCGTCACGTCAAAATCCGGGCTGCGTTCAGACATCTTGGCCCGCGCCTCCAACTGGATGGCGATGTCAAAGCGTGCCCCGTGGATCATGCCGGTGTACTGAGCGGCTGCGGTCTCGACATTGCGGGTGAGGGTTCCTGCGAACATGGGATGGTTCCTTTTGGATTGGCCGGTGCTTGACGTTCTTGCCAACGCATCCGGGATTGCTTTCTCGACCCCTTCAGAGATCACAAATCAGAAAGCCTGCTTTCCTTTCAGCCCACGGGTCAGAGCTGCCGTCCAAGTGGGAATGCCCCCGCACCCCCGGGTGCTACGCCCCTCCCCTGCCCGTCTGGTCTTGATTGGCGGCCGGGATTTTCCGCGCCGTCCTTTGATCGCGCGATGAAGAACTCCGCCTCTTTTCCGTTCAACCCGTGCCCGCTCCGGTCGGTCAGACCGATGCAGCTTCCGTTCGGCACATAGGTGATGAGGTACTGACCGAGCCTGTCCTTGTGGACAACGTAGCCGGTATTGGCCCAATGCACGGTCTGCCCGGCATCGACGGCGGCCTTGATGTCATCGAGTGTCATGATCTTTTCCCCCCCTTGCCTATTCTGCTGCCACTGAATCGGCATCTGGTGCCTGTCCCACGATCCGGGCCAGAATGCTTCCCGTGTCGATCCCATCCCCATGCGGCAGGAACACACGCAACTGGAAGGCGATGATCTCGGTGAAACACCCCATTGCCTTGAGGCCATCAATCATGCCCCGATCCGCGCCGCCCAGCTCGAGGCGCATCTCGCCTGCGACCCGGCGACGGGTCAGGGTCAGACCCCGGCCCAGATCGACAGGCGCGGTGGTGCCGAGGGCGGCGGTCAACATCTCCTGCGGCGTTTGCGGATTGGAGACGAGGAAGCGGGCGCGCAGCGCGGCCGCCCCTTCCTCGCTCAGCGTGCGCCCGATCATGGCGGTCGCCCCATCGGGCGTGACCCGGTAGATGCGCTCATTGGTGGTCGGAATATCCTTCCAGATCGGCAGCAGCAGCCCGGTCAGCAGGTAGAGCTTGGTCGTGGTGGTTTTTGGCAGGGATGCAGCCTCGGCATCCCACAGTCCTGCAAACTCGGGCCTGTTGATCTCTTCCCAGGCCGAGGACTCGAACCGCGCCTCTTCGAGATAGCTCGACCCGTTTGGCCGCACCACCTTGCGCATCAGCGTAACGATGTCCTCGTCATACATCTGCATGGGGCGCGCCGAGATGAGCGCCGCGCGGCAGGAGGCGCGATTTACCATGGGTAGCTTGTCGGGATTGCGCGACATGGCGTCATCCGCCGACAGCACGTGGACCGGGTCCGTCACCTCAAGTCCGATGATCCGCGTCACGGCGCCGGATTTCGGGCAGGTCCAGAGAGCCTCCGTGGAGACCTGCTCGATCTTTTCGCCACGCAGGGTTTCCACGCCGAGATCGAGCGTGCCCGCCGCGCGCGCCCGTTCAGTCTGATCGGCAATCCGGCGCATGAACTCGGCAAAGAGTGCATTCTGCATATGGATGGGCAGGGCCAGAACCCGGTTCAGAAACCGCTGGATCGGGGGAAGCTCCTCGAGCAGCACCCCGTCCTTGTCGATCAGCCGCAGGGCCGTCCAGTCGGTGAAGCTCTCGTAGCTCATCGCCTCGGCGCGCCCGGCGGCAAGATCGGCGAAATACCCACGCAGCGCGGCCCGTGCGATCGGGCTTTCGAGATTGTCCTCCTCGCGGAACATGCCCTGCGAGCCGGTCTCGCGCTGACCCTTGGTCAAGGCCCCCAGCTGGTCGAGGCGCTTGGCTATCGTCGAGGTGAAACGCTTTTCGCCATGCACATCCGAGGTGCAGACCCGGAAGAACGGCGCGCTGACCTGAGCCGAGCGATGCGTGCGGCCCAGCCCCTGGATGGCCGCATCTGCGCGCCAGCCTGGCTCCAGCAGGTAGTGCCGCCGCCGCTTCTGGTTCTTCGCCGTTTGCGCCGCATGGTAGGACCGGCCCGTGCCGCCTGCATCGGAGAAGATCAGGACATCCTTTTCGCCGTCCATGAAGGCTTGGGTCTCGGACGAATTGCTGCTGGCGGCGCGCTTCTCGATGAAGAGATGACCATCCTCGGCCTTGAGGGGTCGGATGGACCGCCCCGTGACTTCTGCCACGGCCTTGTCGCCAAAGGCCCAGAGGATCTGATCGAGCGCCGAGGGAATCGGGGCGAGCGTCATCAACTCCATCATGGCCGCATCGCGCAGGGCGAGCGCCTCTCGCGAGACAACGAGCGCCCCGGTCTCATCCCGTAAAGGTTCCGCCACCATATTGCCGTCGATCTCGACCAGCTTTTGCGCATGAATCGGGAAGGCCTGTTCGAGGTAGCCAAGCACATAGTCGCGCGGCGTCAAGGCCCCCTCAACGAGTTCATCCTCGGGGTCCATTGTCTCAAGTCGACGTTTCAGCAGGCTCTCACCCGTCGAGACCACCTGGATGACGCAAGCATTGCCCGCCGCGAGGTCGTCCTCGATGGCGCGGATGATGCTTGGAGCCTTCATGCCCATCAGGAGATGGTTGAAGAAGCGCTGTTTCGTGCTCTCGAAGCGGGACTTGGCCGAGGCGCGAGCGGCCGAGGCTTTGGTCTCGCCAGAGGCGTCGTTGATGCCGGTCGCCGTCAGCGCGGCTTCGAGATTGTGGTGGATCGTCCGAAACGAAG
>NZ_DASYOK010000340.1:0-2052 GCF_036007805.1 Yoonia sp. | reverse complement strand
AATTTCTTGTCCGCGATGTCGGTTGTATCGAATTTCTCGTGACGGGTCATGAGATCCTTTCTGCAAGCGTTGCAATATCTTTGTCAGTTGCGGGGTGGTTGAATGAGAGGTCCATCGTGCGCGGCTCTGCCTCGATCGGGCGGGCCCACAGGTTCGCGAAGGCGGTGCCAAGGTTTGCGCCGTCGTGCAGGATAGACCGCACGGTTTCGCAGATTGGCATGGCCACGTTCACGCTGCGCGCAAGGTCGGTGACCGATTTCGCGTTCATCTCGCCTTCGACGACGACAGGACGGCCCTCAAAGCAGTCGGCGCGCGGGGTGCCTTGGCCCAGTTGCAGGCCTAGTGACATGTTGCGCGATGTGGGGCTGGAACATGTCAGCGACAAATCCCCGATCCCCGACAACCCTGTCACGGTTTCACGGCGTCCGCCCAGGGCTTCGGCCAATGCTTTCATTTCATCAAGTCCGCGGGTAATCAGCGCCGCACGGGTGTTTTCGGCAAAGCCTGCACCGGTCATCAGCCCGCAGGCGATGGCGATAATGTTCTTGACCGCACCGCCGATTTCCACGCCGACCAGATCGTCCGAGACATAGGACCGGAAACTTTCGGTCGACAACGACAGGGCAAGGCGCACAGCGGGGCTTTCATGTGGGCGCAATCTGTCACCATAGGTAAACGGGAAGGCGACGGTGGCGGCGGTAGGGTGTCCAAGGGCTGTTTCCAGCGCAAAGGTCGGACCAGAGACGCAACCTACGCAGTGACCGCCCAGTTCTTCTTCGGCGACCTGTGTCATCAACAGGCCGGTTTCGGCTTCGATCCCTTTGGCGCAGACGGCGACCGGCGTATCTTTCGGCGCGTGCTCGGCCACTTGGCGGGCCACGCTGCGCACACTGCGTGACGGGACAACCACAAGCACCGCTTCAGCCTGTTCCAAGGCTTTGGGCATATCCGTTTTGCCGCGCAAACCTTTGGGTAGTTCTACACCTGGCAAGAAACGTTCGGTCGTGCCTTTTGAGTTGATTTCATCAATGATGGCGGGGTCACGGCCACAGATCGTCGTGTCGCATCCGGCGCGCGCCAGAACCACCGCAAGGGCTGTGCCCCAAGACCCTGCCCCAACAACGGTGACCTTTTTATAGGGTAGCGCAGCCGGTTGAAATGGTTGTCCCGTCGGAGCGTGATCTTTCATTGGTGACCTCTGAAGTTGAAAGCGGTTTGCGGGCACGGCCATATCTGGCCGCGTGCATCAAAGACCGGATGGGCCGGCATTTATGTCGCTTACGTTACAGTCATGTCGTTTATGGTGGCTCATGAGGGCCAAAAGTCAATGCTGCAGGTGCAAAATGACCAAAACCTCTGGAATTCCTCAAAGAAATGCGTGTCTTTTGACCAGTAAACACCCAAGGAATGGCCAGGCGCGCTAAATTTTAGGCACATGATGATTTAATAGCGACATTTCTTTGTCGCTTTTTGACATTTTGTGCAGATGCAGCATGTATGTAACAAAACCGTATTTGTGAAAGGATACCTCTGCCATGACCAAGTCACCTGTTCGTACTGCCATCTTTCCTGTTGCTGGATTGGGGACTCGGTTCTTGCCCGCCACCAAGGCGACACCCAAAGAATTGCTTCCGGTTCTGGACACGCCATTGATCCAATACGCGATTGACGAGGCACGTGATGCGGGCATCGAACGGATGGTCTTTGTCAGCCACCCGTCCAAGTCAGCCATTGAGCGGCACGTGATGGATGATGTCCGCCTGCGCACCGAGTTGAAAGCGCGTGGCAAGGCCGCACTTGCGACAGAACTGCGTGAGGCCGCGTTTTGCGAGGTCGAAGACGATGTTGTGTTCACGATGCAGCACGAACCGCTGGGTCTTGGCCACGCGGTGCTTTGCGCCCGCGCGCATATTTTGCCCGGCCCGGTCGCTGTGATCCTGCCTGATGATTTAATCCTCGGCAAAGGCTGCATTGGCGAAATGATCGAGGCTTACGCGGCGGGCGCCAGCGGCCATCTGGTAGCGACAATGCCGGTCGCGGCTGAAGAAACCA
>NZ_DASYOK010000339.1:0-20555 GCF_036007805.1 Yoonia sp. | reverse complement strand
AAGGATCAACCGCGCATTGAACGCGTCGCTTTCGTCTTTGCTCAGCCCGTTATGCGCACCGAGCAATTCATCGTAGAACCCGTCAGGGTCGTTGATGTTTGGCGCAAGATTGAGTTCCATAGTTACTGCCCCCGTCCTGTTGCGGTCCGCATGGCGGCCTTGATATCTGCCGCGTCAGCCACAGCCCAGCGCGCGACGACGTGCTGATCGGGCCGGATCAGATAGATCCCACAGGGTTCATCCCCCAGATACCTTGTCGCAAGCGCCCCCGTCGGATCATCACGCCTCGTGTCCAGCCTGATCGTCCGCACCACAATGCCATCGACATCCGCAACATCAGGCGGCGCGGTGTTCAGCGCCAAGACCGTGAAATCGCCGCCGAGTTGTTCCAACAGAAAACCATCCGCCATAGGCGCATCGGCACAACTGGCCCCGACACGGCTGTGCTCGGGTCCGTTCAGTTCATCTGGCCCGTTCAACGACAGCCCGTCATAGACACAAGGAACCGACAGGCGGCCGGAATTGACCAAGGGCCGCGCAAAGGCGTGTTTTTGCGCCAATTCAAGGACGGCATTGCGGAAGACCTTGCTGATCGCGCTCTTCGGCGTCAGGAAATCTGTTGCGCGGGTTGAATTGAGGATGTTTTCATCCGCTCCATGCACCCGCTCTTCGGAATAGCTGTCGAGTAAACTCTCCGGTGCCAACCCTTTGACGACTAGATCAAGCTTCCACGCGAGGTTGTCTGCATCCTGCACGCCCGAATTCGCACCGCGTGCGCCAAACGGCGATACCAGATGCGCGCTGTCACCTGCGAACAACACGCGCCCATGGCGGAAGTTTTCCATGCGGCGGCATTGGAACGTATAAATTGATGTCCATTCAAGCGCATAGTCCGCCCCTTCACCCAGCATCGCATCAACCCGCGCACGAATGTTTTCAGGCTTCAATTCCTTGGCGCGGTCAATGTCCCATCCTAGTTGGAAATCAATTCGCCAGATGTCATCGGGTTGTTTGTGCAACAGGGCCGATGCGCCGCTGTCCTTGAAAGGCGGTTCGAACCAGAACCACCGCTCGGTCGGGAAATCAGCTGTCATTTTCACGTCGGCTATCAGGAAGTTATCCTCGAACACGCGCCCGTCAAACCGCAGCCCCAACATATCGCGGGTGGGCGAACGCGCACCGTCACAGGCAATCAGCCAGTCCGCCCCGAGCTGATAGGGCCCGTCAGGCGTGTCGATGTCGACACTGACAATGTCATCATGCACAGTTATGCCGGTGACAGCGTTCCGCCCCCTGATTTCGATGGGGCAGCCTTCGCTCTGTACCTTGCGGACAGCATCTACAAGGTATTTCTCGAAGTAGGATTGTTGCAGATTGATGAAGGCAGGCGCCTTATGCCCGTCTTCGGGTTGAAGGTTGAATTCAAAGACCTTCTGGTCGCCATGAAATACCTTGCCCACGTTCCAGACGACGCCCTTGTCGACCATCGCCTGCCCCGCGCCCAGCCGGTCGCAAATCTCGAGCGTGCGTTTGGCAAAACAAATGGCACGGCTGCCCTGCCCGACCCCTTCATGGTCATCAAGCACCAGCACCGGCGTGCCCTTGCGCCCCAGATCAAGGGCGGCCGCCATACCCACAGGCCCGCCCCCGATGATGACAACAGGATGGCGCAGAGGCGCGGCCCCAATGGCGGCCACTTTTTCGTAAGGATAGAGCTTGAATGCAATGTCGTAGCGCACGTCGACCATGTATGACCTCCCCTGACCAACCCTCAGCCCTGCAATTGCGCCCACATTTCCAGATCGCGCTTGTCGGTCCAGATGCGCGGGTGCCAGATCCCGCGGGCCTCGTCATAGGCACGGCTGACGTTGAACGGCAGGCAATGTTCGTAGATTGCGTAGTCGCTGAATTTCGGATCACATTCCGCGCGCACGGCGTCCCATGCGTCTTTGAGTGAACCACCCCGCATGGCGACCTTCTTGGCAGGTTCAAACGTGCTTGCGACGAAATCACGGGTGCTCTCGATGGCGCGTTCCACAGCCTCTTTGCCGATCAACGCCCCCCCGCGCCCCGGTGCAATCGCATCCACATCATAGGCCTTGATGTTGTCGAGCGTCTGGCCCCAATCGCCGAAATAGCCGTCACCGCAATAGCAGGCGGAATGGTCTTCCACGATATCGCCTGTGAACATCACGTTCTGATCCGGCACATGAATGATCGCATCACCCGCCGTATGGGCACGGCCGATATGTTTGATATCGACACGGCGTTGACCCAGATAGACGGTCATGGCATCGCTGAAGGTCGCGGTCGGATAGGTGAGGCCGGGGATGGATTCGTGGCCCTCGAAAAGACGCGGGAAGCGTTGGAATTCACTGTCCCAATCCTCTTGCCCCCGCTCGACCACCATGGCGCGGGCGGTATCGGACATGATGATCTGATCGGCACCATAGGCCGATGCACCCAGCACGCGCACCGCGTGGTAATGGGTCAGCACGACATGGCTGATCGGTTTGTCGGTGACCTCGCGCACCTTTTCGATGACCTTGTTGGCCAGCCGCGGCGTTGCCTGCGCCTCGACAATCATGACGCTGTCATCGCCGATGATCACGCCCGAATTGGGGTCGCCTTCGGCTGTAAAGGCCCAAAGCCCTTCCCCGACTTCGTCAAAGGTGATCTTCTTTTCGGTCATATCCCCTTGGGATGCGAATGCTTTTGCCATTGTACTTGTCCTTTATGCAGGGAATTTGACCGCAGGGCGGATCGTGCCCTCACAGGTCCCGAAACCGATTTGATACCCGTCACCCAGTGCGGCACCGCGCAGGATCAATGTGTCGTTGTCTTCAATGAATGTGCGTGTCTCACCGGTGTCGAGCGTCAACGGCGTGCGCCCTGCCCAGCTGAGTTCCATCAGTGATCCGAATTCGGATTTTTCAGGTCCCGAGATCGTCCCCGACCCCAAAAGGTCACCCGCATTCATACCGCAGCCGCCGCTTGCATGGTGGCACAGTTGCTCGGCAGCGGAATAATACAGCCGCTTGGCGTTTGTCTTGCAGACCGACGTCGCTTTGGTGGCACCTTCGGGCTGTATCAGCACTTCAAGCGCGATGTCATAGAGCCCGTCAATTGTGCCATCCAGATAGGGCAGCAATTTCTTTTCGCGCGGGGGTGTCGGTGCGCGGAACGGTTCCAATGCTGCTTTCGTGACAATCCACGGAGAGATCGAGGTGCCGAAGGCCTTGCCCTGAAACGGCCCGAGCGGTTGGTACTCCCACGCCTGAATATCACGCGCCGACCAGTCGTTGAGCAGAACAAAGCCAAAGATCATGGCGTCGGCCTGATCCACTGTGACCGGCGCGCCAAAGTCCGAGGGTGTGCCGACAATCGCGCCCATTTCAAGCTCGATGTCCAACCGTTTGGACGGACCAAAGGACGGCATATCGGCATCCGGCGCCTTTGACTGGCCATTGGGGCGGGTTATCTCGGTACCGGAAACCACAACCGATGACGCGCGACCATTGTAGCCAATCGGAATGTGCAGCCAATTTGTCGGTAGATCAGGGGATCCGCGCAAGATTGCACCCATGTTTTGCGCATGCTGGCGACCGGCGTAGAAATCGGTGTACTCGGACACCAGAAACGGCATGTGCAGTTGCGCATCCGCCTGTCGCACAAGATAGGGTGCGATGGTGGCTTGGTCGCCAGACCCCTCGGCCAGCATCTCTTGCAGACGCGCGCGCAGTTTGGCCCAAACCTCTGGCCCCAATTCCATGACCTGGTTCCAGAACGGCAGATCGAAGACCGCTTCCGCGTCCAGTTCAATCAATCCGGCGGCTTCCAGCGCCGCCATATCAAGGATCATATCCCCGATTGCGACACCGCAGCGCGGATCTTCGTCCGCCAGTGAAAAGACGCCGTATGGCAGGTTGTTCAGTGGAAAAGGTGTATTGGCCGAGTTGGCGCTGGCCACCCAGCTTTTCATCAAGGGCATCGGCAGCCTTTCACGTCTGGATATACACGGCGCATCATTTCTTGCCCGGTGTCCCGTCGAATTTCTTTTCCAGCGACGCCCAGCAATCAATGTAATCGTCCTGCAACGGTGCCTCTTTCGCGGCGAATGCTGTCAAATGCTGTGGAAACCGGGTTTCGAACATGAACGACATCGTCTCGTCGAGCTTCTCTGGTTTGAGATCCGCGTTCGACGCCTTCTCGAATGCTTCCTTATCGGGGCCGTGCGGGATCATCATGTTATGCAGGCTGATCGATCCGGGTGCAAAGCCGTTCGGCTTGGCGTCATACTTGCCATAGATATTGCCCATCAGTTCGGACATGACATTCTTATGATACCAAGGGGGGCGGAATGTGTTCTCCATTGTCATCCAGCGTTCGCGAAACAGAACAAAATCAATATTGGCCGTGCCGGGAACACCCGAGGCCGCAGTCAGAACGGTAAAGATCGACGGATCGGGATGGTCAAACAGGATGGCCCCGATCGGGCAGTAATTGCGCATATCATATTTGACCGGCGCGTAATTGCCGTGCCATGCCACAACATCCAAAGGGCTTTGGGCGATCTCGGTTTCGTGGAATTGACCGCACCACTTCATTGTCAGCGTGCTTGGCACCTCGCGGTCCTCAAAGGCGGCAACGGGCGTTTTGAAATCGCGCCGGTTGGCCATGCAGTTGGCCCCGATCGGGCCGCGCGCGGGCAGTTCGAATTTCTGGCCGTAGTTTTCGCACACGAAACCGCGCGCAGGCCCTTCGATCACTTCGACACGGTACACCAGCCCCCGCGGCAGGATTGCGATCTCTTTGGGCTCCAGATCAATAATGCCAAGTTCCGTACAGAACCGCAGGCGCCCTTCTTGCGGCACAACCAGCAATTCGGAATCTGCCGAATAGAAATATGCATCCTTCATGCTTTGCGTCACAAGATAGACATGCGACGCCATGCCGACCTGCGTGTTCACATCGCCCGCCGTCGTCATCGTGTGCATGCCTGTCACCCAGGTTAGCGGCTTGTCGGCATGGGGCAGCGGGTCCCAGCGGTACTGTCCGAGGCTGGTGACGTCATCAATCACATGCGGTGCGGACTTCCAGTAGGGCACATCAATGCGCTTGTAGCGGCCAGAGTGTTTCACCGACGGGCGGATGCGGTAGCACCATGTGCGTTCGTTTTGATGGCTGGGGGCTGTAAAGGCCGTTCCCGACAACTGCTCACCATAAAGACCATAGTTGCATTTCTGCGGGCTGTTCATGCCTTGCGGCAAGGCTCCGGGGAGTGCCTCGGTTTCAAAATCATTGCCGAACCCCGGCATATAGCCCTCGGTTGTCCCGACGGGAGATTGCGCGACTTGCATGGAACGCGGCGATTGCTTGTTCATGGGAACCCCTTCCGGCAGATCAGATCGAATCGTTGCATTTGAAACTACCGCTTTGGTATTAGTTGAAAATGTAACTATCAACGGAAATGTCCTATGAGAGCCCCGCCCCCCGAGGACGATGACGCGCATTTCGACCTGAAAGACTTCCTGCCCTATCTGCTGAATATTGCCGGCGAGGTCACAAGCAGCGGGTTCCAGTCCAGCTACAAAAACCAATATGGCATGACCCGCACCGAATGGCGCGTGCTGTTTCATCTGGGCCGCTACGGCGACATGACCGCGCGTGATATCTGCGCCCGTGCGCGGACGCATAAAACAAAAGTCAGCCGTGCCGTCAGCGCGTTGGAAAAAACCCGCTTTCTGAAGCGTCACAAAGACCTTGAGGACCGCCGCTTCGAAACCCTGTGCCTGACGCCAGAGGGATACAAAGCCTACAAGGCCCTCTGCGATAAGGCCCGACAGTTTGACCGCGCATTGTCCGCGCAATTCACAGCCGAAGAAAACGCAATTCTGCGCCGCTGCCTTCGGCAACTGGCGGACCTGCCTTAGCAACTGTATCTTTCAGGTCATCGAAGCCATCCATATCTGGCGACTCTTGCACAACGCAAGCGCTGCAACTGCCGTGTCACAGCTTGGCAATTGCTTATGGCAGCCAGCGGCTTTGGCGAGGCGTAACTTGCGCTGGGTCTCAGCCAATCTGGTCTGGTACATCTTTTACAAGCCAGGCCCACAACACCGTCTACATCACTGCATAAAGCCGCATCAGCACGCTTTGCTCTTTGCGCGCGCCAACGCCGACAAACAGCGTGCGGTTCACCCAGCCGTAGCGGCTGTCGCCCGTTTCCAGCCTTGCATGGGTCCGCATGTAGTAGCTATCGGGCGAGACGTCCTCGCCGCGCGCGATGGCCGCGATCACCTCTTGCGGGCCGTGGCGAAACCCGTAGTTCACGATTTCGATCGTGGCACCGTCATGGGTTTCCAGCGCATAGCGTGTGTCCAGTTCCGCCAGACCGTCAGCAAAGATGGTCTGCCAATCTGCCCCGACGTTCAGAATCCGGCCCTTCAGTTGCGGGCCATCCATCGTACCGCCCACAATCGGAATGATCCGGCGCGTGCCAGCACGGCCTTGCCCCATCGCGCGGATCGGGTCCAAATGAACCGTCAGATCAGTGACCCAGACAAGCGTTGGTTCGGGCAAGTTCATCACAGTCATCCTTTCTGTGGCACGCATGCAAAACTGTTTACCTACTTAACAATATACGCTATGTCTGTCGAGAGACTTAGGGAGGCACATCATGGCACCTCGCGCGGCTGCGAAACAGATAAAGACCGACACGACACGCGTCGTCTCGGATCTCGAGACGTTGATTGGCTACAACATGAAACGGGCCTATGTGGCAATCCAGAAGGACTTTCGCGCAGCACTTGGCGAGGGTGGGCTTTCGCCACGCACTTTCTCGGCGCTGTCACTCGTGGTCGCCCATCCCAATATCAGCCAAAGCAGCCTTGCGCGGATGTTGGGCATTGAGCGCTCGGGGCTGGTTGCCATCATTGATGAACTTGAACGCCGCAAATTGTTAACGCGCAGCGTTGTGCCCGATGATCGCCGCATACAGGCGCTTGTGGCCACACCGGATGGGCAACTGGCCTATCATGACACTCTGGCAACGGTTCAGGCGCATGAAGATCGTCTTTTGGCCGATCTCACCGCTTCGGACAAAGAAACACTCATGGAGCTTTTGAAAAAAATCCGCCTGACAGATAAGGAGAGCACGTAATGCAGGATTGGGCAGGACATGGCGCAATCGTCACAGGTGCGGCCTCTGGCCTTGGGGCCGCGACTGCTGAACGGCTTGCGGCCAGCGGGCTGAAGGTCACGATCTTTGATATGAATGCCGCCACAGGGCAAGCACAGGCCGACAAGGTCGGCGGCACATTTGCCGCTGTTGATGTTTCGAACCCCCAATCTGTCGCAGACGGGATTGCCAAGGCCGAGGCCACCCATGGCCCGACCCGCGTTCTGGTGAATTGCGCAGGCATCGCCGCCGCAGCCAAAACCGTGTCGCGCGGCGAAGCCCACGACGCGGATATGTTCGACCGCGTGATCCGCGTGAACCTGATCGGCAGCTTCAATTGCGCCAGCCAAGCGGCCGCGCGTATGGTGGCAGCGGACCCTATTGACGCAGACGGCGCGCGGGGTGTGATCATCAACACCGCCTCGGTCGCGGCCTATGACGGGCAGATCGGGCAGTTGGCCTATGCTGCAAGCAAAGGCGGTATCGTGGGCATGACCCTGCCCATGGCGCGCGATCTTGCCGACAAGGGCATCCGCGTCTGCACGATCGCACCGGGTCTTTTCCTCACGCCGCTCCTGCGAGAACTGCCTGAGGACGTGCAGGCCTCGCTTGGCGCACAGGTGCCCTTCCCGTCCCGTCTGGGCGATCCGGGCGAATACGGGGAATTGGTCGACCACATCACCCGCAACCCGATGCTGAACGGAGAGGTCATCCGTCTGGATGGCGCGATCCGTATGGCGCCCCGCTAGAAAGACCCAAGGCTATGACGGCACAGACCTCTGCCTCCGCCGATTTCTGGAACCCAACTTTCGATTACGAACGCCGCGCCGACGGCACGGTCATCATCCGCCAGCATGGCGAATTGCCGGATCACCCCCAATTGCTGGCCGATTATCTCGACAAATGGGCCGACGAAACCCCTGACACGACCTGGATCGCGCGCCGCGCGGATGGCGGCGACTGGCGGCATATCACCTATGCCCAAGGGCGCACGATGGCCAAAGCGATTGGTGCGGGTCTGCTGGCCATGGGTCTTGGGCCAGACCGCCCCCTGGTGGTGCTGTCAGAAAACAGCCTTGAACATGCGCTGCTCGGCATGGCCTGCGCCTATGTGGGCGTGCCTTATGCGCCGCTCTCACCCGCCTATGCGCTGGTCTCGACCGATCACGCCAAGCTGCGCAATATCACCGCGCTGCTTAATCCCGGCGCACTTTTCGCCGACGATGGGGGGCAATTCGCCAAGGCATTAGAAGCGATCAGCGCGCCAGACCGCAAGGTGATCAATCTGCGCAATCTTGTGGATGGGGCCGTTAGCTTCGATAGCCTGCTTGCGACAGACCCCGCGCCCGCCGAGGCCGCCCGCACCAAGCTGACCCCCGATACGGTGGTCAAATACCTCTTCACCTCAGGGTCTACCGGATCACCCAAAGCCGTGATCAATACCAACCGCATGATCTGTGCCATGCAGGCCGTCGTGCGCGATTGCTACCGCTTCCTGACCAAGGAACCCCCCGTCGTGCTGGATTGGGGCCCATGGAACCATACCGCGGCAGGCAACAAGGTCTTCTATCTGGTCATGACAAATGGCGGCAGCTATTACATCGACGATGGCCGCCCTGTGCCGGGCAAGTTTGACGAAACCCTGCGGAACCTGCACGAAATCTCCTGCACATGGTACTTCAACGTGCCCATGGGCTACGACATGCTGGTCGACCAGCTTGAGACGGACCCTGCCCTCGCGCAGACCTTCTTTGGCAAGCTTGGCATGATGTTCTACGCTGGTGCCGGCATGGCCCAGCGCACGTGGGACCGGTTGCGCGCCGCAGGGCGTGCGACCACCGGCCACGAGGTGTTGCTGGCCACAGGGCTGGGTGCGACCGAAACCGCACCTTTCGCGCTGGCCTGCACCGAACCGCAGGAAAAATCCGGCAATGTCGGTGTGATTTCACGGGGACTGGCGCTGAAACTTGTGCCCAATGGCGGCAAACTCGAGGCACGCATCAAAGGCCCCACGATCTTTCCGGGCTACTATGGCGACCCCGAACAGACCGCCAAAGCATTTGACGACGAGGGCTACTACTGTCTGGGCGATGCCCTGCGCCCTGCCGATCCTGATGACTTCGCCAAAGGGTTCTTCTTTGACGGGCGGATCGCGGAAAACTTCAAACTCTCAACCGGTACGTGGGTCGCCGTCGGTGCCGTGCGCGCGGGATTGGTTGATGCCATGGACGGGCTGATCCGTGACGCAGTCATCACCGGTGAAGATCAGGCCCAACTTGGCGCGATGGTGCTTTTGTCACCGGCCGCCGCACAGATGGATGCGACCGCGCTGCGCGCCGCCTTATCCGAGAAACTGGCCGCGGCAGCAAAGGCCGCCACGGGGTCCGCCAGCCGCGTGCGGCGGATTATCGTGCTGACGGAACAACCCAGTTTCGACAAAGGCGAAGTGACCGAAAAAGGCTCGCTCAACCAGCGCGCCCTGCGCAGCAACCGCGCAGAGACGCTTGCCCGTCTTTACAGCGATGACCCTGCGGTCATCGCTGTCTAGAAGCTGTCGATAAACCAGACGAGCCAGAGGGTAATCGCGGGGAACGCCGCCAGAATGACCACGCGGATCAGGTCGGTGACCACAAACGGCAACGCGCCTTTATAGGTTTCCTTGATCGGCGTGTCCTTGGCCATCCCGTTGATAATGAACAGATTCAGGCCCACAGGTGGCGTGATCAGCCCGACCTCGACCACAATCAGCACCAGAATACCGAACCACAACCCGAAGTCCTGCGGCGACATGCCGAAATCCAGCACGATCATAATCGGATAGATGATCGGCACGGTCAAAAGCACCATCGACAGGCTGTCCATCACGCATCCGAAAACCAGATACATGAACAATACGACCGCAAGAACGAACCATGGCGAAAACCCTGCATCGCCCACCCATGCGGCAGCGACTTGCGGCAATTGGCTGAGTGCCAGAAAGCTGTTGTAGAACCCCGCCCCCAAGATGATCAGATAGATCATCGCCGAGGCACTGGCGGTCGCAAGGATCGCCTGCCCCAGTTTCGCCCATGTCATCTGACCCGAGAGAATGCTGATCAGCCCCGTCCCTGCGGCCCCCACAGCAGCAGCTTCTGTCGGTGTAAAGACACCAGTATAGATGCCCCCTACGACCACCACAAAGATCGTCAGCACGGGCCAGACCTTGCCCAGCGCCACCAGACGCTCGGACCACGGCACGCGGTCTTTGACCATCGCGGAATTGGGCGACACGCGCACCCAGACAGAAATCGCGATGATATAGCCAAGTGCGGCCAGGAGGCCCGGCACCAAAGCGGCTACGAACAGCTTTTCAATGTTTTGCTCGGCCAGAATGGCGTAGATCACAAGGATCACCGACGGCGGGATCAGGATCCCCAAGGTCCCGCCTGCCGCCAAAGCGCCTGTTGCCAAGGATCCGGGGTATCCATAGCGCTTCAACTCGGGCAGTGCCACCTGCCCCATCGTGGCGGCGGTCGCCAGAGAGCTGCCGCAAATCGCACCAAAGCCTGCACAGGCACCGATCGCCGACATCGCAACACCCCCGCGGCGGTGCCCAAGGAAACTCTCAGCTGCACGGAAAAGCGCGGCCGACATGCCCGAAAGGGTCGCAAACTGGCCCATCAGCAAAAACAGCGGAATGATCGAGTAGGAATAGTTCGAGAACGTCCCATAGGTCACATTCTTGAACGCATTCAGCACCGGCAGCGAGGTGCCGTAAATCAGATATGAACCGCACACGCCCACAGCCATCATCGACAAGGCAATCGGCACCCGCAGGAACACCAATACCAAAAGGGCCGGAAACGACCAAAGGGCCAGCGCAAGATCGCTCATGTCAGGGGCTCCGTTCGGGCGTTTTTCCAGATCAGGCCGCGTGCGGACCGGATCACACAAAATGCGGCGACAAGAACAAAGCCAACAGCACCCACCAGACAGGCGGCATAGCCAATCCAGACCGGGATTTGGGCAATCAGGGTGGTTTCGCCAAAACGCTGTTTATCCAGCAGACCCAACCAGAGCCGGTGAGCTATCAGCGCCGCCAGAACCAGCATGCCAATGTCAATCAAGACATTCAGAAACCGGTTCAGGACATCGGGTAAAGCAGATTTGAACAGATCAACAGCGGCATGGGAATTCATGTACTGGCACCACGGCAGGAAGGCGAAAATCGCGGCTCCGACAGCAATTTCGGTATAGTCATAGATCCCGCGGATCGGGCCACAGCAGATACCGGCAGAAAACAATGCGCGCCCGGTAATTGAGACCACCGTCAACACCACGATCACCACAAGTAATGCACCGCCCGCAAGCGCGAGCAGGCGCGCCACACCACCGGCAATTCGTGAAAGCATCACATACATTGCACCCTCCCAAGCGCAGCAAAAATCCGGGCGTCTTTGCAGGCGCCCGGATCAATCGCAAAAACTGCTAGCCCGCAAGCATCGCTGTTTTCTCGTCGATCAGCTGTTTCGCGCGGTCAATCAGCGCCTGACCGTCAATGCCCTTGGCATCCATTTCGGCAACCCATCTGTCGATGACAGGCTGTGCGGCTTCCTTCCAGCGCGCCACTTCGGCCTCATCAAGCTGGATGATCTCGTTGCCCGCATTCACCGCGATGTCCCGGCCTGGTGCATCATAGTCGAACATCACCTGAGAGAAAGCCTGCGCCATCGCCGCACCGCTTTCGGCGTCAAGAATTTCACGCAGATCATCCGGAAGCGCCTCATAGGCGGATTTGTTCATTACCATAATGATCGTCGCGGTATAGAGCGCCTCTGGCCCACCGAATTCGGTATGGTGGCTGACAAGCTCCGTCAAACGGATCGACGGTGTCACCTCCCACGGAATGACCGTGCCGTTGATGACCCCTTTGGACAGTGCCTCGGGGATCGCGGGCAGCGGCATCCCGACAGGTTCTGCCCCCAGCTCGGACAGCAGATCGTTGATAATGCGGGTCGGACCGCGCAGGGTCTTGCCTGCCATATCCTCGAGCCGTGTAATCGGCTCTTCCGAGTGGATCAGGCCCGCACCGTGGACCCAACCGGCCAGCACTTTGAAGTCGCCATATTCGCTTTCGGCAAAGTCTTCTTCGATCATCTGCTGGAATGCCAATGACGTGGCAATCGAGTCCTTCATGATGAAAGGCAGCTCGAACACTTCTGTCCGCGGGAAGCGCCCTGGCGTGTAGCCCACAACAGACATCGCAATGTCGACAACACCGTCGCGCGCTTGGTCAAGCAACTCCGGCGGCCGCCCGCCAAGGGCCATCGCGTCAAAGTGCTGGATTCGCAAACGGCCACCCGAAGCCGCCTCAAGACGCTCGCCCCAAGGCTTGAACGCTGCGGCAGGCAGCGGCGCGACCGGTGGCAGGAACTGATGGAACCGCAGGGTCGCATCCTGCGCAAAGGCCATATGTGGCGCTGCGCTGACGGCAAGCGCACCGGCAGCAGTGGTTTTCAGAAAGTCTCTTCTTTTCATGGTATCTCCTCCCAAAGATTGTCAGTGTGTTAGTGCGCAGTGCGTTTTTTACACTGCGCGTTGCTCCAGCCTCTTGTCACCTGAATTTTGGCTCCCGCTTCTCAAGAAAGGCGCGCAGCCCTTCTTTTGCGCCATCAGATGACTGAGACATTGCTGCCGCAAGGCTCTCGGTAAAGAGCCCGTCACTCCGCGACATATCCCCGATGCGCGAAATCGCATTGATCATCAGGTAATTCGAAAACGGCGCGTTATCCGCAATCCGGCGCGCCAGCTTTTGCGCAAGGGCCAGACCCTCGCCCTCTTCAACGGCATAATGGGCCAGCCCCATCGCCAGTCCATCCTCGGCCCCGTAACTGCGGCCCGTCAACATCATCTCGCGCATCCGGTCAGCGCCCAGAATCCGGCCGACCCGCACGGTCGCCCCGCCGCCCACAAAGATACCGCGCCGCCCTTCTGGCAGTTGAAACCGCACCGATGGTTCGGCAATCCGCACATGAGTCGATGTCGCAATTTCAAGCCCGCCACCAATGACTGCACCAGTCAGAACCGAGATGACCGGCAGCCCGCCGAACTCGATCAACTCGGACACACGGTGCCAGTTGCGTGAATGGAAAACGCCGGGAATCGGTTTGCGGCATTCATGTTCGGCCAGGTCGAGACCGGAACAGAAATGTCCGCCCTCGCCCCGTAAAATAACGGCATTCACGCCCTCTGGCGGGTTGGAGAAGAAAGCGTCGAGCGCATCGACAAGCGCATCGTTCATCGCATTGCGCTTGTCGGGGCGGTTGAAAACGATGGTCGCAATATCGCCGTCCACGTCAACGCGTGTGACAGAGGTATCCAGTTCCGAAGACCGCATCATTCTCTCCGTAAAAACTCAATTCTGAAAACTGTTGTATAGGTTAACAGTTTTGCTGTATATCTTTTTTTGCACGAACTGGTCATGCGGGAGGATTACATGGTCGATTTCGCCTCGGTGAAAGCAATTGATTTTCACACCCACGCAGAAGAACCCTGCTGTGACCATCGCGATGACGGGTACAATGAATTTCAGGCTGGCATGGCCGCCTACTTCAAAAATCCCGCAGGTGCGCAGGGCATGTTGCCCACGGTGCAGGACACCGCCAACTACTACCGCGAACGCAATATCGCCGCCGTGATCTTTCCGGTCGATGCAGAACGCGAAACCGGATTCCGGCGCTACTCCAACGAAGAAGTCGCGAAAATCTGCGCCGAGAACGACGATATCCTGATCCCTTTTGCCTCGGTTGATCCGCATAAAGGCAAGGCCGGCGCGCGCGAAGTGCGCCGTCTGGTGCGCGAATTCGGCGTGCGCGGTTTCAAATTCCACCCCACCATGCAGGGGTTCTTTCCCAACGACCGCGACACCGCCTATGCCGTGCTTGAGGCCTGCGCCGAAGAAGGGGCGATTACGCTTTTCCACACAGGTCAGACCGGTGTCGGTTCCGGCATGCGCGGCGGCATGGGGATGCGGCTGAAGTATTCCAACCCCATGCACCTTGATGATGTGGCGGTTGATTTCCCCGACATGCCCATCGTGCTGGCCCACCCGTCTTTTCCATGGACCGAAGAGGGCCTTGCCGTCGCCCAGCACAAGCCCAATGTCTACTACGACATGTCAGGCTGGTCGCCCAAATACTTTCCCGAAACCTTCATCCGCTATGCCAATTCGATCCTGAAAAAGAAGATGCTATTCGGCTCCGACTGGCCCGCGATCACGCCGGACCGCTGGTTGGCAGATTTCGAAAACGCGCCCTTCAAGGATGAGGTCCGCCCCCTGATCCTGAAGGAAAACGCCTTGCGTATTTTGGGTGAGAGCGTTTAGGCCCCCCACACCGGAAAGGTTGCAACGATGGCAAAGCAAGCACCGCTCGACGATACGATCACGCTGGACCAACTGGACCGCGACCCGTTTCCGATCTACCGCCGCCTGCGCGCAGAGGCCCCCGTCTTGCGCGTCAAATCCGCTGGCCGCACCCTTCTGACCAAAGCCAGCGACACCAAATACGTCAAAGACAACCCCGAGATCTTCAGCTCTGACGACCCCAACACCCCAATGAAACGCGCCTTCCGCGCCCATACCCTGATGCGCAAGGATGGCGAGGAACACCGCCGCGAACGCATGGCCATGGCCCCCGCCTTTGCGGCACGCGTGATCCAGAACGACTGGATGCCGCGCTACGAGGAAATCGCGCGCGACTATGTCGGCCGCCTGCCGCGCGGCGAGGTGGTTGACCTCTTTTCGATCCTGTCGGGTGCCTACGCCGCGCGCGGCCTTGCGATCCTGCTTGGGATGGAAGAGGCCAGCGACGAAGATATGCTTGAATGGTCGCAAGCGCTGATCGAAGGGGCGGGCAACTTTGGCTGGCGTGACGCGCCCTTTGCGCGCAGCGACCGCGCCAATGACGCGATTGATGCGTTGCTCGACAGCATTCAGGACCGCCACCGCGCCGCCCCCAACAACTCGGCCTTTTCGGTCATGCTGAACGCCGACGATCCGATTGCGATGTCGCAAATCTACGCCAATATCAAAATCGCCATCGGCGGCGGGATCAACGAACCGCGCGATGCGCTCAACACCATCCTCTACGGCCTTCTGACCAACCCCGACCAGTTGGAAGAGGTCAAGCGCAACGACGATTGGGACAAAGCCTTTGAAGAAGGCGTGCGCTGGGTCGCCCCGATCTCGGCCTCCTCACGGCTGGTGACGGAAGATACCGAAATCCGCGGCTACCATATCCCCAAAGGCGACACCGTCATGACCATTCAGGCCAGCGCCAACCGCGATGAAGAGCTTTTTGACAATGGCGAGGAGTTTCAGGTCTACCGTGACAAGAACCCCCATCAATCCTTTGGAAACGGCCCGCATTTCTGCCAGGGCACCCATGTGGCACGCCGCGCGGTTGGCAAGGTCATGCTGCCGATCCTGTTTGACCGTTTTCCCGACATGGAAATCCCCGACACCGACGCGGTCATCTGGCGCGGCTTTGGCTTCCGCGGGCCCGTGCAAATCCCTGTGTTGCTGAAATAACGTCGCCCATGACAGCCTTCAAAGCGCCCACCGGAGACATCCTCTTTTCACTCAACCATGTGGCGCAGGCCAACAGGGTTGATGACTGGGACGCCGAGCTTGCAGGTGATATTCTGGGTCATTTCGCAGGCTTCGCCGAGGGCGTCATCGCCCCGCTCAACGCCATCGGCGACCAGCAACATGTACAGCTAGTTAATGGCCGCGTGCGGATGCCCGAAGGCTTTGGCGCAGCCTATGCACAGCTTGCGGGCGATGGGTGGCAAGGCCTGACAGCACCCGAACGCTTTGGCGGCATGGCGGCCTCTCCGCTGATCGCGGCGGCAGTATCCGAGGTATTTTCCGGCGCCAACCACGCGCTGCAAATGGTCTGCAATCTGGTCCCCGGCGCGATTACGACACTGCTGAAATATGGCAGCCCCGGCCAGCAGGACCACTGGATTCCGAAACTCGCCTCGGGCGATACACTCTCCACAATGTGTCTGACCGAAGCGCAGGCGGGCTCGGACCTTTCCGCGATCCGCTGCCGCGCGGAAAACACAGGCGATGGCTGGAAAATCACCGGCGAAAAGATCTTCATCTCTGGCGGCGATCAGGACATGTCCGCCGATATCCTGCATCTGGTGCTGGCGCGCAGCGGACCTGCAAATTCCGGTATGAAAGGCCTGTCCCTCTACCTCTGCCCCGCACAGGCACAGGTCAGTGTCACACGGATCGAAGACAAAATGGGTCTGCACGCCTCGCCCACCTGCCAGTTGCGCTTTGACAGTGCAAGCGCAGAGCTGATCGGCGCGGAAGGCCAAGGGCTTGCGGCGATGTTCACCCTGATGAACCACGCCCGCATTGATGTGGCGCTGCAAGGGGTCGCCCACGCCAGCCGCGCCGCCGACATTGCCGCCGCCTATGCCGCCGAGCGCACACAAGGCCGTCAGGCGGATAGCGCGCCCGCACAACTGCATCACCATGCCGATGTGCAGCGGATGCTGGACGAACAGCGCAGGCTTGCCATGGGCGCGCGGGCCATGTGCCATATCGCGCTGGTGGAACTTGCGCGCAACGACCGTCCCGCGCTTGGCGATTTCCTGACCCCGCTGTGCAAGGTTTTCGGGTCCGAGGCAGGCATCCGCGCCGCTGATCTCGGGATCCAGATATTGGGCGGCTATGGTTACTTGACCGAATACAGGCTTGACCAGATCTGGCGCGACGCCCGCATCTGTGCGATTTACGAAGGCGCGAACGGTATCCACGAACGCAGCATTGCCACACGCGGCCTGCGCCCGGGTGGCGGCGCCGATGAATTCGCGGACCTGATTGCTGAACTCGCCCATGGATCAGAGGCGGTCAAGGCGCGTCTTGATGCTTGGCAAAAATGGCGGACCGAGATGACCCGCGCCGCCGATCCCCTGCCCCAAGCCCACGCGTTCGCGCAGGAAACAGCGCAATTGTTCTGCGCAGCCTCTTGGACGCAGATCGCCCATGTGGCACACCATCACCACGCCCCCCAAGAGTTGCTGCGCCTTGCGCAAACAGCCCGCTAGAAGGATCACCCCATGACCAACACTGACGTCATTATCGCAGGCGGCGGCATCGGTGGGCTGACCATGGCGCTGACGCTGCACCAGATCGGGGTGTCCTGCCGCGTGATCGAGGCCGCACCTGTCATGCAGCCTTTGGGTGTGGGCATCAATATTCAACCCAACGCCGTGCGCGAACTCTTCGATCTGGGCATCACGGCCACCGATCTGGATACCGTTGGCGTGCCTGCACGCGAATGGGCCTTGGTGGGGCTGAACGGCAAGGAGGTCTACGCCGAACCCCGTGGCACCGAGGCCGGATACAAATGGCCGCAATACGCGGCCCATCGCGGTGAATTCCACATGCTGCTTTACCGCAAGGTCGTGGAACGGCTGGGGGCCGATGCCGTGATCCTTGGCGCGCGGGTCACAGGCTATCGCACGACGGAAAACGGCGTGATCGCAGACCTTTGCGATGCAGAAGGCACGTCACACGACCTCAAAGCCAGACTGCTCATCGGGGCCGACGGCATCCATTCGGCCATCCGCGCCCAGATGCACCCTGACCAACCGCCCATCCACTGGGGCGGTGCTGTCATGTGGCGTGGCACCATCCGTGCCAAACCGATGCGCACGAACTCATCCTTTATCGGACTGGGCACGCATGAACACCGCATGGTGATCTACCCGATCTCGGCCCCCGCCGCAGACGGCACAGCCCTGATCAACTGGATCGCAGAAGTGACCCGCGACAACGCAGGCGGCTGGCAGGAACAGGGCTGGTTCCGCCCTGTCGATGTGGACAGCTTTGCGCATCACTTCGATCAATTCCGGTACGACTGGCTTGATGTCCCCGCCATGCTGGCGCGCACCGACAATGCCTATGAAAACCCGATGATCGACCGCGATCCGGTCCCGACATGGGTCGATGGACCCGTAGGCCTGATGGGTGACGCGGCCCATGCAATGTATCCCACAGGGTCCAACGGGGCGAGCCAGGCCATCGTGGACGCCCGCGTGATCGGTGCACAAATGCTGGTACATGGCGTGACCCCTGCGGCACTTGCAGCCTATGACGCGCAGCTTTGCGCACCTGTTTCTGCTTTGATCCTGCGCAATCGCGGCGCAGGGCCGTTCGGCCTGCTCAATCTGCTGGATGACCGCTGTGGCGGTGTGTTCGACAATATCGACGACGTGATCCCCGCGGCCGAGCGCGCGGCCTTTATGGCCGATTACAAAGCCGCCGCAGGCTTTGCCATCGACCGGCTGAATGCAGCGCCGCCAACGATTGCACCTACGCCGGCACCGCACGTACCAGCGCACTGATAAACGCCCGCGCGGCGACCGAACGCACCTCTTCGGCGCGCGACATCACCCCCACGGCCCCTGTCGTGGCCGATGTATCCAGATCAAGCGCAACCAACCGCCCCTCGGCCAGATCATCGGCCACGACACCATAGCTGATCACCCAAACGGTGTTCGGATCGGCCAGCGTGGCGGCCCGCCCGAAGGCCGAAGACGCCGATTCAATACGCTCACGGAACAGTGGCACACCCTGAGAAATCAACAGCCGCGCCACAAGCGACCGGATGGCGGAATTCTGGGGCGGATAAAGGACACGGAACGCATCCAGTTCCGCAAACTGGCGCACCGTCACGGCAGGGCTGTCCGGATGGGCCACGACCACCACGCGTTCGGTATAAAGCTGCAAGAACTCCAGCCCTGTCATCGTCTCGGGTCGCCCCAACCGCCCCACAACCAGATCAAGCCCCCCGCTACGCAATCGCGTCGTCAGGTCCTGATGCGGACCTTCATGCAGCTCGACCAAAGTGTCGGGACTGCGCGCGCAGAAATCCGTTACGGCCTGCGGCAACAAATGCGAGGCCACACTGGGCAACGCCCCTATGCGTAGTTTTCCTGCCGACAACCCCGTCGCCCGCACACTCCGCAACCCGTGCCGCAAAGCCGACGTGCTTTGCTCTGCAAATTGCAGGAATGTGTCACCCTCTGCCGTCAGCTTCACGCCAGCACGGCTCCTTTCAAGCAATACAACGCCAATAATCTCTTCAAGTTCCTTGAGGGCTTTGGAAATCGCAGGTTGCGTCAGATGCAACTGCTCAGCCGCAACCTTCAGACTACCCGCCCGTGCAATCGCGCTGAAGGCATTCAGATGTCGAAACTTGATCCTGTGATCCATTTAGTTTCCAAAAATAGCAACTAAATGACGCGAATAATCAATTTTCATCACCGTTTCAATATGCCACTCCCTTTTGCAGGAGGCATCTCGAACATGAAAACGCAAGTTGCGATTATCGGTGGCGGGCCATCGGGCCTTTTGTTGTCCCAATTGCTGCATAGACGTGGCATCGAAAGCGTCGTGTTGGAACGCAAGACGCGCGACTATGTGCTGGGACGCATCCGTGCGGGCGTGCTCGAACAAGGCTTGGTCAAACTAATGGAGGAAGCGGACTGTGCCGACCGGCTCCATGCCGAAGGCATCCTGCACGATGGCACGCTGATCTCATACGGCGACGAGATGTTCCGCGTTGATTTTACCGAACACACTGGCACGCCAGTCATCGTCTACGGCCAGACAGAAGTGACGCGGGACCTCTATGATGCACGCGAAAAAGCAGGCGGGCAGATTGAATTCAATGTCGATGATGTGGTGATCCACGGCGCCGACACCGACACCCCATTCATCACCTACAACGTGCATGGCGAGGCGCGACGCCTCGATTGTGATTTCATTGCCGGATGTGACGGGTTTCACGGGGTCAGCCGCCAGACAATTCCGCTGGAAGTGCGACGCGAATATGAAAAGGTCTACCCCTTCGGCTGGCTTGGTATTCTGTCGGAAACCCCGCCGGTGAACCACGAACTTATCTACGCCAACTCACCGCGCGGCTTTGCGCTGTGTTCGATGCGCAATGAAAACCTCAGCCGCTATTACATCCAGTGCTCGCTCAGCGACAAACCCGAGGACTGGACGGATGCGGCCTTCTGGGAAGAGCTCAAGCGCCGCATCCCTGCCGATCAGGCGGCAAATCTGGTCACAGGCCCGTCGATCGAGAAATCCATCGCGCCCCTGCGGTCCTTCGTGACCGAACCGATGCGCTGGGGGCGCTTGTTCCTTTGCGGTGACGCCGCCCATATCGTACCGCCCACGGGGGCCAAAGGCCTGAACACCGCGGCCTCTGATGTGCATTACCTTTACAACGGCCTGACCGAGTTCTACGCCAACGGCAGCACCGACGGCATCGACAGCTATTCGCAAAAGGCCCTCGCCCGCGTC
>NZ_DASYOK010000338.1:0-1703 GCF_036007805.1 Yoonia sp. | reverse complement strand
ATGGAATGGTGCTTAGGCTTCCTGCCAGACGCCCGCACGATCTTTGACCCCTTCATGGGATCGGGCACAACCCTTGTGGCCTGCCAGCGCCTTGGCCGGCAAGGCATTGGGATTGAATTGGACGAGTCGTATTTTGAAATTGCCTGCAAGCGCGTGCAAGAGGTAGTGAATAATCCCCCGCTTTTCACCCCTGCCCCGCCCAAGCCGACACAAGAGGGCTGGGATATATGACCACCACCCGCCCCCTATCCGAAGCCGAGCGCGCCGAGATAGCCCAGCGCTACGGTGCCACATGCGACCTGCCCGCTGTGACCGTCTGCCAGCCATGCGCGGTGACGCCGTGGGATGATATAGGCCACAAGGGCGCGCTGAGGATGAAGCGCAAGCGGGACAAGGGGCTTGCGCGGATGCAGGGGAAGCGCTGAACCGTCAAGCAATCCTTGACACTTGCCCCGCCGGTTCACGCTGGCGGGGTTTTGCGTTGAACAAATACCGGACCCGAAGGCCCGGCCAGCAACAGGGAGGAACCGTGCGTAACCCGGCAGGGGCGGGAAGGGTAGAGCGCGGTTTTTTAGCCGCTTGGATTGTCTGGCGTGTGCTTATCTGGCAGCAAACCAGCACGCTAGCCCCTTGAGGGCGATTGCCGCGCTCTGGTGGTATCGCTTGCTTGCAAGACTAAGGACGGTTCCACCATCCCAAGCGATACCGCCAGAAAGCGGCTTACTCGACCCACGCCCGGACAGGGACAGCCCCGCCCGTGGCGTCTTCTATGCGGATGGCAACGACAAGCGAAGGGACGTTGCGCCCGTGCATGATGCCGTGCAAGCCCGCCGCAGATAGGCCAATCGACTGCGCAAACGCGCGCGCGCTTATGCCTTGATCCGTGATGTATTGCCTTAGCTGATCCATGCCGCGACATTGCCACATTAAAAAAATGTTCGCAAGAGCAAATTACCTGTTGCAATAGGCGTTAGCATATGCGAAAAGTGGACATAGCAAAGGAGATACGCACATGACCATCGAAAACGCAATCGCCGCATATGAAACAGCCACCACGGAAGCCGAAGTCCGCGCCGCATATGACGCCATGCTTGAGTGGTCGGACGCCCCGGAAGGCGCAGAGGAAGATGCTATTGACGCCATGCTGAATGCGCGCGGCATCCCCAGCCTGACACGCCGCTTGACCGCAATCACCGCCTAACCCCACCCCGCAGGGCTTCGGCCCTGCCACCACCTGAGAGGAACACGATATGAAACCAACCTTCAAAAACGAGCCGCGCGCCGGTGGGCTTGCCGGTATTGGAAATCTTCCCGGCGCTGAAATAAAAGTCAAGGGAAAGCAAGTTGGTAGCATTCTGGGCGCAAACCATGCCGTCGCAAATTTCCGCCATCGCATACAGATCGCAGTTAAAGATGACGATGAGCGCATCGGCTGGCGCTGGATCATGCCAAGAGTAACGTTCGGCAGTCGCGACCAAGCCAAAGATTGGCTGCGTGAAAACTTTGCCGATATTGTTGCGGGCTACGACCTGCACACCTTTGACGACTAAGAGGAACCCGCCATGACCGACACCCACGACAAACACGGCTATCCGATGCACGGCTTTTTCGTCGCGCACCGCCGCTACGCAGGGCCAAGCATTGACCCCAAATATCCTTGGGGCAACATCAACGATTTGGACGGCCCGATTGAGTGCGAGGAG
>NZ_DASYOK010000337.1:0-2945 GCF_036007805.1 Yoonia sp. | reverse complement strand
CGGCAACGATTCGCCAATCGGTCCTGCAAACCAGTACTACAACCCCGATATGGAACAGCTTGCTTACGATCCTGACAAGTCCAAGTTCTACCTCAAGGAAGCCGGTCTCGACAGCATCGACCTTGATCTGTCGGCATCCAGTGCGGCGTTCGAAGGCGCTGTTGACGCAGCACTTCTTTACAAGAACTCTGCGGCTGAGGGCGGGATCAACATCAATGTGGTTCAGGAACCTGCCGATGGTTATTGGTCCAACGTCTGGTTGAAAAAGCCTTGGTGTGCCAGCTACTGGTCAGGCCGCGCGACAGAAGACTGGATGTTCTCGACCGCTTATGAGGCCGGTGCGCCTTGGAACGATAGCCAATGGAACGACCCGCGCTTTCAGGAATTGCTTTTGTCGGCCCGTGCCGAACTAGACAGCGACAAGCGCCGCGAGCAATATCACGAAATGCAGCAGATCCTGCGTGATGATGGCGGCGTGATCCTGCCAATGTTTGCCAACTATGTGCAGGCGTTGAACAACCGCATCGCGACACCGGAAACAGTGGGCAACCTCTGGCAAATGGACAACGCCCGCATGGCCGAGCGTTGGTCGCTGGCGTAAATCTTGCCTGATTGAACATAGAACGCCCCGCCGAAAGGCGGGGCGTTTTGCGCTTAACGGGCGGGCACGCGATGACAGGCCTTGCAGTTTGGCCGTTCCTTCCGTATATGATCACCAACAGCGGCGACTTGGCCTCCACCCCCAAGCCTCCACCGGAATTTTCCACGGGCCGCGCGCCCGTTTTTTTGTGCCGAATGATAAGTCGGAAAGAATGATGAACGATCTGATCGCCAAAGCGGCCATTGACCGCCGCATCGCTGAAATCATCACCCCTGTCGTTGAAGACATGGGGTTCGAGGTCGTGCGCGTGCGCCTGATGACCGGCAAGGAAAGCATCCTGCAGATCATGGTCCAGCGTCCTGACGGCCAGATCGAAGTGGATGAATGTGCCCAGATTTCCACTGCGATCAGTGCAGTGCTGGATGTCGAAGACCCGATTCTGGATGTTTACACGCTTGAGGTTTCCAGCCCCGGGATCGACCGCCCGCTGACACGGATGAAGGATTTCGATCAGTGGGAAGGCTTTGAAGCCAAAGTTGAAACCGATGAACTGATCGATGGCCGCCGCCGCTTCAAAGGGCAGCTGGCGGGCACCGAAGGTGATGAGATTCTGATCACGATTGCCGAGGGCACGATTGGTCTGAAATTCGAATGGCTGTCAGACGCCAAACTGGTCCTGACAGATGAGTTGATCCGCGATGTTTTGCGCGGTCGCAAAGACGCGGGTCAGATCGACGAGACCCAATTTGATGAAATCGAAACCATCATTGATGGCGAGGAGAACACTTAAGATGGCTTACACATCCGCCAACCAGTTGGAGCTTTTGCAGACCGCAGAGGCCGTGGCCCGCGAAAAGAACATCGAGCCCGGGCTTGTTGTTGAGGCGATGGAAGAATCGCTCGCCCGTGCGGCCAAGTCGCGTTACGGCGCAGAGATGGACATTCGCGTGTCCATCGACCGCAAAACCGGTAAGGCGACCTTCACTCGCGTGCGGACTGTGGTTGAGGATGATGAGCTTGAGAACTATCAGGCCGAATTCACCGTTGAGCAGGCCAAGGAATATATGGAAAACCCCGAAGTGGGCCAACAGTTCATCGAAGAAGTGCCACCGGTGGAGTTGGGCCGCATTGCTGCGCAATCTGCCAAGCAGGTGATCCTGCAGAAAGTCCGCGAAGCCGAGCGTGACAAGCAATATGAAGAGTTCAAAGATCGCGCCGGTACGATCATCAACGCGCTGGTCAAGCGTGAAGAGTACGGCAACGTGATCGTTGATGTAGGCTCTGGCGAAGCTGTGCTGCGCCGCAACGAAAAGATCGGCCGCGAAGCATACCGCCCCAACGACCGTATCCGCTGCTACATCAAAGAAGTGCGCCGCGAACAGCGTGGCCCGCAGATCTTCCTCAGCCGTACCGCGCCTGAATTCATGGCCGAGCTGTTCAAGATGGAAGTTCCCGAAATCTATGAAGGCATTATCGAGATCAAGGCGGTCGCCCGTGATCCGGGTTCGCGCGCGAAGATCGCGGTTATCTCTTATGACGGTTCGATTGATCCGGTCGGTGCCTGTGTTGGTATGCGCGGTTCCCGCGTGCAGGCTGTTGTAAACGAATTGCAGGGCGAAAAGATCGACATCATTCCTTGGAATGAAGATATGCCGACGTTCCTCGTGAACGCGTTGCAGCCTGCCGAGGTGTCCAAGGTTGTTCTGGACGAAGAAGCCGGCAAAATCGAAGTTGTTGTGCCCGAGGAACAATTGTCGCTGGCCATTGGCCGCCGCGGCCAGAACGTGCGCCTTGCGTCGCAACTGACCGGTCTGGATATCGACATCATGACCGAGGAAGAAGAGAGCAAGCGCCGTCAGGCCGAATTCGAGCTGCGCACGAAATTGTTCATGGATACCCTTGATCTGGACGAGTTCTTTGCCCAACTCTTGGTATCTGAAGGGTTCACGAACCTTGAAGAGGTCGCCTATGTCGAGCTTGACGAACTGCTGGTGATCGAAGGTGTTGACGACGATACTGCTGCCGAATTGCAGGCGCGTGCGCGCGACTATCTGGAAGCGGAAGCCAAAAAAGCCATGGAAGCGGCCCGTGCTTTGGGTGTCGAAGACAGCCTTGTCAATTTCGAAGGGCTGACACCTGCCATGCTTGAGGCGCTGGGCAAAGACGGTGTGAAAACACTCGAAGACTTTGCAACCTGTGCTGACTGGGAACTGGCCGGTGGCTGGACGACGGTCAACGGCGAACGCGTGAAAGACGAAGGTGTACTGGAACCGTTCGATGTATCGCTGGAAGAAGCGCAAGACATGGTGATGACCGCCCGCGTGATGCTGGGTTGGGTTGACCC
>NZ_DASYOK010000336.1:0-7241 GCF_036007805.1 Yoonia sp. | reverse complement strand
GCTGATCTGAAGGCGCAGAGCCCGAAGGATTTGCTGTCTTTGGCCGAAGAGCTCGAGATCGAGAACGCATCGACGATGCGGAAGGGCGACATGATGTTCGCCATCCTGAAAGAACGGGCGGACGAGGAATGGGTCATCGGTGGTGATGGCGTTTTGGAAGTGTTGCAGGACGGGTTCGGTTTCTTGCGCTCGCCAGAAGCAAACTATTTGCCAGGTCCTGATGATATTTACGTCTCACCGGATATGATCCGGCAGTATTCCTTGCGCACCGGTGATACGGTCGAAGGGGTCATGAAAGAGCCCAATGACAATGAACGCTATTTTGCGCTGACTTCGGTTGAGTTGATCAACTTCGAAGATCCCGAGAAAGCGAAACACAAGGTTGCCTTTGATAACCTGACGCCGCTCTATCCTGATGAGCGGTTGACGATGGAGATTGAGGATCCGACAGTGAAAGACCGTTCGGCGCGGATCATTGATCTGGTAGCCCCGATCGGGAAGGGCCAGCGGTCTTTGATCGTGGCGCCACCGCGGACTGGTAAGACGGTACTGTTACAGAATATCGCGAACTCGATCGAGAAGAACCATCCGGAGTGCTACCTGATCGTCCTGTTGATTGACGAACGCCCCGAAGAGGTGACGGACATGCAGCGCTCTGTGAAGGGCGAGGTTGTGTCGTCTACCTTTGATGAGCCTGCAACGCGTCACGTAGCCGTGTCCGAGATGGTCATCGAGAAAGCCAAACGTCTGGTGGAGCATAAGCGTGATGTTGTGATCCTGCTGGATTCGATCACGCGTTTGGGGCGTGCGTTCAACACGACTGTGCCATCGTCCGGTAAAGTCCTGACGGGTGGTGTGGATGCGAATGCGCTGCAGCGGCCCAAGCGCTTCTTCGGTGCGGCACGCAACATCGAAGAGGGCGGGTCACTGACGATTATTGCGACGGCACTGATTGATACCGGATCACGCATGGACGAGGTGATCTTTGAGGAATTCAAAGGTACGGGTAACAGCGAGATTGTTCTGGACCGCAAGGTTGCAGACAAGCGCGTCTTCCCTGCGATGGATATCCTGAAATCAGGTACGCGGAAAGAAGAGCTGCTGGTGGATAAGGCCGATCTGGCCAAGACCTATGTGTTGCGCCGTATTCTGAACCCGATGGGCACGACCGATGCGATTGAGTTCCTGATCGGTAAACTGAAGCAGACCAAGACGAATTCAGATTTCTTTGACTCAATGAACACGTAACTTATTGTTCTAAAACAATGGGTTAACCTATGGATACGATTTTTGCCTTAGCGACCGCGCAGGGCCGGGCAGGTGTTGCTGTGGTGCGGATGTCCGGGCCAATGGCGGTGCCTGCGGTGTCGGGTTTGTGCGGTGATGTCCCTGTGACGCGGGGCGTGCGCGCTTTGCGTGACGCAGGCGGAGGGCTGTTGGACGAGGCGCTGATCCTGCACTTCCCTGAGGGCAAGAGCTTTACCGGTGAAAGCGTGGTCGAGTTGCAACTGCATGGCAGTCCGGCAGTGGTCAATGCGGTGTTGCGGTGTTTGGGTGATAACCCTGCGCTACGACAGGCAGAGGCAGGCGAATTCACACGTCGGGCGCTGGAAAATGGACGGCTCAACCTGGCCGAGGTCGAGGGGCTTGCTGACTTGATTGATGCCGAGACCGAGAGCCAGCGCAAGCAGGCTGTACGGGTCTTTTCCGGCGCACTGGGGGTACTGGCGGATAGCTGGCGGACACGTCTTATTCGGGCGGCTGCTTTGCTTGAGGCGACAATTGATTTTGCGGATGAGGAAGTGCCTGTCGATGTCAGCCCTGAAGTGAACGATCTCTTGGGTCAAGTCCGGACCGAGATGACCCGCGAGGCCGCCGGTGTACGTGTTGCCGAGCGTGTGCGGGACGGGTTCGAAGTGGCTATTATCGGCGCACCGAATGTTGGCAAATCAACGCTCTTGAACCGGCTTGCGGGGCGTGATGTTGCCATTACATCCGAGGTTGCGGGTACCACACGTGACGTGATCGAGGTTCAGATGGACCTTGATGGTCTGCCAGTGACGCTGCTGGATACAGCGGGTGTGAGGGACACTGATGATATCGTCGAGGGGCTTGGTGTGGCGCGGGCGAAAGAAAGGGCTGAGCGGGCTGATTTTCGCATACATCTGGTGATGGACCCTTCAGAAATAAACAGAGATCTTGGCCCTGATGACCTTGTCGTGCAGGCGAAGTCCGATCTTGGTCATGGGGATGGACTGGCGATATCTGGCAAGACAGGGGCTGGCATCGATGCGCTGATTGAATGTGTGCGGCAGCGGCTGCAAGAGAAGGTCGGACAAATCGGGATTGCGATGCGCGAACGGCACCGGGTCGCGATGGTGCGCGCAATCGGATACCTGGATGACGCAGTGCTGGCACTTGAAACACCCGATGCGATGACCGATCTCGTCGCAGAGGATTTAAGGTCTGCTATTCGTGCAGTGGATAGCATTGTGGGCCGTGTTGATGTAGAGCACGTGCTTGATGAGATCTTTAGCAGTTTTTGCATCGGCAAGTAGGGAGTGTTTCACGTGAAACATCAGGACTACGACGTAATCGTGATTGGTGGCGGGCATGCAGGCGCCGAGGCAGCGCATGCGGCGGCCCGTATGGGCGTGCGTACGGCTTTGGTCACATTGACTAAGGCATCAATTGGCGTGATGTCCTGCAATCCAGCGATTGGTGGATTGGGGAAAGGCCACCTCGTGCGCGAGATTGATGCGCTGGACGGCGTTATGGGGCGTGTTGCCGATAAGGCGGGTATCCAGTTTCGCTTGCTGAATCGGAAAAAGGGACCCGCCGTTCAGGGGCCACGCGCCCAATCTGACCGGCAAATCTATCGCAAGGAAATGCAGGCAGAGTTGGATTTGCTGGCAAACCTGACGATCCTGGAAGGTGAAGCTGTTGATTTGCTCATGACCGACGGGCGCGTGACCGGTATCCAGATGCGCGATGGTGCTGCGATATCCGCACATAGCGTGATTCTGACAACCGGTACCTTCCTGCGCGGTGTGATCCATATCGGCGATGTGTCGCGGCCTGGTGGCCGTATGGGTGATGATCCCTCAGTAAAGATGGCCGAGCGGCTGGATAGTTTTGGATTGCCACTTGGCCGGTTGAAAACGGGTACACCACCACGTTTGGATGGTCGCACGATCGCATGGGACAAACTGGAAGCGCAGCCAAGCGATACGGATCCGGTGCTGTTTTCTTTCCTCTCGAAAGGCCCATCGGCACCACAGATTGATTGCGGCATCACCCATACGAATGAGGCGACCCACGATATTATCCGCGAGAACCTTGGCCGTTCGGCGATGTATGGTGGAAAGATTGATGGCGTCGGCCCACGCTATTGCCCCTCGATTGAGGATAAGATCGTTCGCTTTGCAGATAAGACATCGCACCAGATCTTTTTGGAACCAGAGGGCGTGAACGATCACACAGTCTATCCGAACGGCATTTCAACGTCACTGCCCGAGGATGTACAAAGAGCCTATGTAAATTCCATCTATGGCCTTGAAAACACAACGATTTTGCAGCCGGGTTATGCGATCGAATATGACTACGTCGATCCGCGTTCTTTGCGGGTAACTTTGGAACTCCGCGATGTTCCGGGGCTGTTTTTGGCTGGCCAGATCAACGGCACAACCGGGTATGAAGAAGCAGCGGCGCAGGGTATGGTTGCGGGCCTCAATGCGGCTGCGCAAGTAAAAGGGCAGGACCCTGTCATCTTTAGCCGTCGGGAATCCTATATCGGTGTGATGATTGATGATCTGATCACACGAGGTGTATCAGAACCCTACCGCATGTTTACCTCACGCGCCGAATTTCGTTTATCGCTTCGCGCGGATAATGCAGATCAGCGGCTGACAGAGCGGGGCCATACGATTGGCTGTGTGGGTGAAAACCGGTGGGCGCACTTTAGCGATAAAATGGAACAGATTGAAAAAGCCAAGGCTTCACTTGCTGAAATGGTGATCTCTTCGCGTGACATTGCGGGCCTTGGGGTGAAATTGAACGCCGATGGACCGCGCAGATCTGCGCTGGATGCGCTCGCCTTGGCAGATTGCAACTTTGAACATCTGGCGCAATTGCAGCTAGATGTAGGTAATATTCCCGATCAGATACAAGACCAGGTAAAAAAGGACGCACTCTACGCGCATTACATCGCCCGCCAAGAGCGGGACATTTCCGCGATGGAGCGTGATGAAAATCACATTATCCCTGATGACACAGATTACACGCTCATCAGGGGCCTCTCAAACGAAATCGTGGCAAAGCTAACTGCGACGCGTCCGGGAACGATTGCCCATGCTGGCCGGATTGAAGGCATGACGCCTGCCGCGCTCATGCTGATTGTCAGTGCGATAAAGAAGCAATACCAAGCGACCGGAACCTGACCGATGTCACAGCTTGTTGCTGGCGTGAATGTTTCACGTGAAACAATGTCAGACCTAGAGGCATTTGCCGCGCTGACTGCGAAATGGACTGCAAAGATTAACCTGATCGCGCGGGGTACAGTTGATTCGATCTGGGAGCGTCATATCGTCGATTCGGTCCAGCTCTATCAGTTTGCTCCAAAGTCCTTTGAAAAATGGGTCGATATCGGCAGTGGCGGCGGCTTTCCCGGTATCGTTATGGCGATTCTCGCCAAAGAGAAGAACCCGCAGGCGCAATTCGTGCTTATAGAAAGTGACCAGCGTAAAGCCACATTCCTGCGCACAGCGGCGCGCGAACTAAATCTTCCCGTCCAAGTGATTGCCGAGAGAATTGAGACTGCTCCAGTACAAAACGCAGATGTGGTATCTGCTCGCGCACTTACCGCACTATCTGGATTACTTTCCCTGACGAAGCGCCATCTAAAGCAGGAAGGCTTGGCCCTATTTCACAAAGGCCGACAATCCGCACAGGAAGTTGCCGATGCGCAAAAGAGCTGGTCGTTTGACCTTGAAGAAAACGCCAGTATCACTGATCCTGACGCACGAATACTCGCCATCCGAAGGATAAATACGCTTGGCTCATGATCCAATAATCATCGCGGTTGCGAACCAAAAAGGCGGCGTTGGCAAAACGACCACCACCATTAATTTGGGTGCAGCCTTGGCAGAAAAAAAGAAAAACGTCCTACTGATTGATCTGGACCCGCAAGGGAACGCATCTACCGGCCTTGGCGTTGATCATGACAAGAGAGAGGCTACAACCTACGATCTGCTGGCAGGCGATGTCACCTTGACCAAGGCGATTCAGAAAACATCCGTCAACCGCCTGTGCATCATTCCGGCGACAACGGATTTAAGCTCTGCTGATCTTGAACTTGTCGACAATGCAAAACGCAGCTTCCTTTTGCGTGATGTGCTGCGGGGCAGTGATCCGGCGCTCTTCGTGTTCGACTACATTTTGATAGATTGCCCGCCATCACTCAATATATTGACGGTAAACGCCATGGTTGCTGCACATTCCATTATCGTCCCGCTGCAAAGCGAGTTTTTCGCGCTTGAAGGCCTTTCACAGCTTATTCTCACGGTCCGCGATGTTCGCCAGACGGCCAACCCTGACCTGAGAATCGAAGGCATTGCGCTTACAATGTATGATAGCCGCAACAACCTGTCTCTGCAGGTTGAGGATGACGCCCGCGAAAACATGGGTGATATGGTGTTCAAAACCGTCATTCCCCGCAATGTCCGCCTGAGCGAAGCGCCGTCCTTCGCGATGCCCGTGCTCTCCTATGATAGTGCATCAAAAGGCAGCGCCGCATATCGTGCGCTCGCTGCTGAATTGATTGAAAGAACAAAGAAAAAGAAGGCCGCATAGATGACACGCACACCAAAGAAATCCCGCGGATTGGGCCGTGGTCTCTCTGCTCTGATGTCAGATGTGGCAACAGACGACAGCACCGAAGCGCCGGCAAAGCGGCCCGACCTTGTCGTGCCGATTGAACGGGTGCGCCCCAATCCCGATCAGCCGCGCCGCACCTTTGCAGAGGATGCGCTTGATGAACTCGCAGCTTCCATTGCCGAGAAAGGCATCATTCAGCCTTTGATCGTCCGGCAGTCTCCGACTGATCCTGATTTCTTCGAAATCGTTGCGGGTGAACGTCGTTGGCGCGCCGCACAACGGGCCAAGCTGCACGAGATCCCGGTCCTTTTACGCGACTACGATGATACCGAAGTTCTTGAAATTGCGATCATCGAAAACATCCAGCGTGCCGATCTGAACCCCGTGGATGAGGCCGCAGGCTATAAACAATTGATGGACCGCTTCGGCCACACACAAGATAAACTCGCGTCCGCCTTGGGCAAAAGCCGCAGCCACATTGCAAACCTGCTGCGTCTCCTGACCTTACCGGAAGAGGTGCAGACCTATCTTGTCAGTGGCCAGCTCTCCGCCGGTCACGCGCGTGCCCTTGTCGGACACGATCATGCCGTCGCCTTGGCCCGCGAAATCATTCAACGCAAACTCTCAGTCCGCGAAACCGAAAAGCTCGCCAAGAAGGGCCCCGCAATCAAAAAGCGTTCGGTGCCAGGGGCGCCAGTGCCCAAAGATGCCGATACCATCCAGATAGAGGATGAGCTTTCCGCCACGCTGCGTATGAAAGTGACAATCGACCACCCCGCAGGCAGTGAAGGCGGCAAAATGACGATTGCGTATAAGTCGCTCGATCAACTGGACGATCTTCTCCGCGCGCTTTCCGGTGGTTAATCGTCCAATAAGGCGCGCAGGACAGCGTTCAAGACAGGAGCGCCTTGAGCGGTAAGTTGCAGGATCTCCAAGTTATAGGTGACCATCCCCAAATCAACTAAACCGTTGATTTTATTTATATATTCATCTTTAGCGAGATGTGGAAACCGCGCAACATCTACGCCTTCGCGCAACCGCATCCCCATCAACAAAAACTCGGCAAACTGCTCGTCTTGCGTGAGCGCCTCGCGTGCCAAATCCCCGTTTCCTGTTTTGCGCACCTGTGCCAACCACCCTGCGGGCGCGCGCGGTGCCTCGGTCGCAAACCGCTGTCCACCCAATGTCAGACGCCCATGTGCGCCTGGCCCAATCCCTGCGTAATCGCCATAGTGCCAGTAAATCTTGTTGTGGATACTCTCACAGCCCGCGCGCGCGTGATTGGACACCTCATAGCCCGCAAATCCGGCCGCTTCGCAAATCTCTTGCGTCACAGCATACATGTCAGCTGCCGCATCATCATCCGG
>NZ_DASYOK010000335.1:0-3412 GCF_036007805.1 Yoonia sp. | reverse complement strand
GCAGTCATGCCTGATCATCGTGATTACATGCAAGTCATGGGTGCGGCGCCGTTGTCAGCACCACCGGAAACTCCAGACTTTGCCTCGACCGCGCATCAAACCGCTTACGAGGCGCAAGCACCAGCGCCGCATGGGCGTCCCGCGTGGGCGGACTGATCATGCCGATGCCTGCTATTAACATGACAGGCCAGAGGTTTGGCCTTTTGACAGTGGTGGAGCGCTTCGGCGCTTCACCGCGACCTAAATGGCTGTGCCGCTGCGCATGCGGAAAGCTGACCATAAAGGATGGCAGCCGTTTGCGCAGAGGGACTGTCAAGAGTTGCGGTTGCGCGACCCGGGCACTCATTGCAGCTTCTAGGCGGACCCATGGGATGACTGGACACCGGCTCGAAAACATTCGCCGAGGTATGCTGGCACGGTGCCACAATCCCAACAGCAAGGATTTCTCGCGATACGGCGCAAGGGGAATTCAAGTCTGTCGACAATGGCGGGATACGCCAGTTCAGTTTTACGCATGGGCCTTGGCCCACGGCTATGCGGATGATCTCAGCATCGACCGGATTGATCCGCGGAGTGGCTATTGCGCTGACAATTGCCGGTGGATTCCGCTCTCCGAAAATGTAGCGAGGGCCAATCGAGCCAGGCGACAGAGAGCTGCGTGAGCCATGTCGCGCAAATCCAATCCCCGCCCACAGCGGCTACGGATTGCCCGGGCTTTGATCGCCTCTGGCATCCGCGCGGCACGCTTTGCGCCGTCTGTACATCGCGCACCCGAGGCTTCGGATGGTGCGATCCGAACATGCCGCGCGGCAAACGCACATACCGCTGGTTCTGCTCCATGGGCTGCCAGGCGGCCTTCACCCGAAAAGTGTGAATCAGCATGCAAAAGTGACCCACTTTGGTGGGTTATGATCATCTAAAACTGACCCACCTGCATTGTTAACATCCGTGTGCTTTGGGCACGGAGGAAGAGCAGGTGTTACTTATGGAAACGGCAATGAAGATCCGAGGCTGGATCTTGGGGGATGGGCGCAGCATCCATTCTGTGGCGCGCGAGACTGGGATTTCGCGGACGACGATCAAGAAGTATCTGAAGAACCCGGAACAACCGCGCTATCGGAGACAGCAACCGCGTGTCGGGTCTAAGCTGAACGCACAGTTCGAGGTGCGTCTGCGGGAACTTTTTGAGCACGATCTGTCCCTTCGGCGCCGTGATCGGCGCACAGCGAAGAAGCTTTACGAAGAGCTTGTCGCGGAAGGCTACACAGGCTCTTATTCGCCAGTTCAGCGGTTTGTCAGTGAGCTCAAGAAGTCATCTGGAACCGATGGAACTGATGCATTCATCCCACTCTATTTCGTGCCTGGCGATGCGCTTCAGTTCGACTGGAGCGAAGAATATGTTCTGTTAGGCGGTGTCCAACACAAGGTTCACGTCGCCCATTTCCGCCTGTGCCACAGCCGCAAGCCTTTCGTCGTGGCCTATATGAACGAGAAGCAGGAGATGGTGCTGGATGCCTTTGTGCGGGCGCTGTCTTTCTTCGGTGGCGTTCCGCGCCGTGTGATCATCGACAACCCCAAAACCATGGTGACCTATGTCTCGCGGTCGAAGGATCGGATCTTTCATCCACGCTTTCTGGCCTTGATGAACCATTACGTCATCGACCCTGTCGCCTGCACGCCTGCCTCGGGATGGGAGAAGGGACAGGTCGAGAACCAGGTGCAGTTTCTGCGCGGCGAGCTGTTCACTCCCAGGCTTGTCTTTGACGATCTGGCGGCGCTGAATGCCTGGCTGCTTTTGCGCTGTGAGGAGCTGGCTGAACGCCGCCATACTGATCAACAGCATCGCACAATCGCCGACGTCTTTGAGGATGAAAAGATCGAGTTGCGCCCGCTAGGCCGTCCTTTCGACGGCTATGTCGAAAAAACTGTGCGGGTCAGATCCACCTGCCTGGTGCAATACGACAGCAATCGCTACAGCGTGCCGTGCGAACATGCGGGGCATCACGTCTCGCTGCGCGCCTATGCTGATCGGCTAGTCATGATCGCAAACGACGAAATTATCGCTGAACATAAGCGGCGCTTTACACGCAATATCAGTTACTTCGAGCCCTGGCACTATGTGCCGTTGCTCGATCGCAAGCCCGGTGCGTTGCGTGATGGCGCACCCTTTGTCGGTTGGGAATTGCCCAAATCGATGGAGCAGATCAAGGATCACTACATGCGCGAGAAAGGTGGCGACCGCGAGTTTGTCGATCTGCTGCTGCTGGCACTTGAGCATGGCATAGACGTGGTCGAGATGGCCTGCGACCTGGCCATCGAACAACGCACCTTGCGTTTGCCGGCGATCATCAATCTGGTCAATCAACTGCTGGAGCCGACAATCGCGCCGTTGGCGGAAACCCATGCCTATCCGCAGTTGAGCGTGCGACCACAGGCCGATTGCAAGCGATATGAGGCGCTCTGTGCTACGGGGAGGGCCGCAGTATGAACGCTCTCATTGACCAACTCGCAGCACTCAGGCTCCACGGAATGGCTGCTTGCGCGCAGGATTTGTTGGCCGCGCGCACGCCACCCAGCCTGACGACAGCATTGAAGACCTTGATCGAAGCAGAAACCGAAGAGCGCAGGGTGCGGTCCATCCAGTATCAGATGCGCATCGCGAAATTCCCCCATCACAAGGACTTCGCCACCTTCAATTATAGCGCGGCGACCATCACAAAAGCGCAGATCGACCCGTTTTGCTCAGGCCAATTCACTGATGACGCGCATAACATCATCCTGGTCGGGGGAACTGGTACCGGCAAGACGCACATTTCCATCGCGCTCGGGACCAACCTGGTCAATAGAGGAAAGCGGGTGCGCTTCTATAATGCCGTCGATCTGATCAACGCCCTCATCGCAGAGCAGGCCGAGGGAAACACAGGGAAGATCATCAAGCAACTGACCGCTCTGGATTGCGTCATCATCGATGAACTTGGCTATATCCCGTTTCCGAAATCCGGCGGGTCGCTGCTGTTTCACTTGATCAGCAAGCTGTATGAAACCACCAGTGTCATCATCACCACCAACCTCGAGTTCGGTGAATGGGTCTCAGTGTTTGGCGATGCCAAGATGACCACCGCGCTGCTTGATCGGGTCACTCACCATTGCAGCATCATCGAGACCGGCAACACATCTTACCGTTTCGCCCAAAGCAAATCTCGAACAAAATCCTAAACCTGAAAAAGCAAAGCCCACAGACGAGCCTGCTATATGGGGGCCGCTCGCCTGTGGGCTTTGCTCCCCCTGAGGTGGGTCATTTTTAAATGATCACGCTGGGTCAGTTTTCAATGCAGATTGACAACGAAAAGTCCCAGATTCAGGCGCTCGACCGCACCCAGCCCGGGCTGGGTGCGGTCGAGCGCCTGAATCT
>NZ_DASYOK010000334.1:0-2754 GCF_036007805.1 Yoonia sp. | reverse complement strand
GCCGATCAGGGCAAGCTGCGGATCATCGAGCGCGCCATGGAGCCAGGTGACGCACTTTGCGCTGCGCTGTTCTATGGTGCCAACGAGGACGACGCCGAAGACGCCCGCGTGGCCGCGATTGCCCATGCCGAGGGGGCGTTGGTCAATATCGTCGATAACCTCGCCGACAGCCAGTTCATTACCCCCGCTATTGTGGATCGTGATCCGGTGACAATTGCTATCGGTACAGAAGGTGCCGCCCCTGTTCTGGCGCGCGCCATCAAAGCCGATCTGGAAGCGCGGCTGCCCACATCGCTGGGTGTGCTTGCGCGGATCGGCAAGAATTTCCGCCACGCGGTTGATGTGCTGCCGATGGGCCGCAAGCGCCGTGATTTCTGGTCGGCCTTTTACTTTGGCACAGGCCCCAAGGCGCTGGCCGATGCAGGCGAACAGGCGGTTGTCCCCGCACTGGAAAGCCTTCTGGACAGCCACATCATGCAGGAGCGGAAATCCGGTTCCGTCGATCTTGTCGGCGCGGGCCCCGGTGATCCCGAGCTTCTGACGCTCAAAGCCCGCAATGCGCTGGACAAGGCCGATGTGGTTATCCATGACCGGTTGGTAACGCCCGAGATTCTGGAACTTGCCCGCCGCGAAGCGATTATCATCGACGCAGGCAAAGAAGGCTTTGGCCGCGCGATGGCGCAGTCCGATATCGACGCGCTGATCGTGCAGCATGCGCTGGACGGCCATCATGTTGTGCGCCTGAAAGCCGGCGATCCCACGGTATTTGGCCGTTTGGACGAGGAAATCGCTGCAATTGCGGCGCATGACATTCCCTACACCATCATCCCGGGCATCACGGCGGCTTCTGCCGCTGTTGCCAACATAGGGCAAAGCCTGACCAAACGCGGGCGCAATTCGGCGGTGCGCCTGATCACGGGGCACGACACCAAAGGCTATGCCGATCACGACTGGCGGGCATTGGCCGCCCCCGGTGAAGTAGCCGCGATCTATATGGGCAAGAAATCGGCCCGCTTTATCCAGGGCCGCTTGCTGATGCATGGCGCTGATCCCGCAACGCCTGTGACAATCATCGAAAACGTCAGCCGCGCCGATCAACAGATCATCGCCACCACGCTGGCCGAACTTGAACCCACCCTGACCCAAGCCAATCTGCAAGGCCCGGCCATCACCTTCCTCGGCCTTGCCCCCCGTGACGCCGCAGCACTGGCGATTAGCCAAAAGGAATTTGCATAATGGCCCGTAGTTTCACACCCAAAGTGGTCACCGCGAATGCCCTGCTGGATGGCGATGCCGTCTGGTTGGCTGAGGACGACACATGGACCCGCGACATCCGCGAAGCCGAGCTGCTGACAGATGAGGCCCACGCCGAGCTTCGCCTGCTTGAGGCGCAATCGCGCAGGGATGAAATCGCAGGGGCCTATCTGGCGGATGCTAAAGCCACCGAAGACGGCCCTGCGCCGACCCATTTCCGCGAAGAATTCCGCACGCGCGGCCCTTCAAACTACGCCCACGGCAAGCAAGTGGAACTTTAATCATGTATACCTACACCGATTTTGACGAAGCCTTCGTGCGCACCCGCGTCGCCCAATTCCGCGCGCAAGTAGAACGCCGCATTGACGGGTCTTTGACCGAGGATGAATTCAAACCGTTGCGCCTGATGAACGGTCTTTATCTGCAATTGCATGCTTATATGCTGCGGGTCGCGGTGCCCTATGGCACGCTGAACCCCGCGCAGATGCGCCAACTTGCCTATATCGCGGACCGTTGGGACAAGGGCTATGGCCACTTCACCACACGCCAGAATATCCAGTACAACTGGCCAAAACTGCGCGACGTGCCGGATATGCTTGATGCGCTGGCCGATGTTGGCATGCATGCGATCCAGACCTCGGGCAACACAATCCGCAATGTGACCGCAGACCATTTTGCCGGTGCGGCAGCGGATGAAATCGAGGACCCCCGCGCCATCGCCGAACTGCTGCGCCAGTGGTCCACCGACCACCCCGAATTCCAGTTCCTGCCACGCAAGTTCAAGATCGCCGTGACCGGTGCCGCCCATGACCGCGCCGTCACCCGCGCCCATGACATCGGTTTGCGTATGGTACGCAATGACGCGGGCGAGCCCGGCTTTGAGGTCATCGTCGGTGGTGGTCTTGGCCGCACGCCAATGGTGGGCAAGGTGCTGCGGGCGTTCCTGCCCAAGGCTGATCTGCTGCCTTACTGCGAGGCCATCGTCAGCGTCTACAACCTGCTGGGCCGTCGCGACAACAAATACAAAGCGCGGATCAAGATTACGGTCCATGAAAACGGGCTGGAAAAGATGCAAGAGCTGGTGGAGGCCCGCTTTGCCAATATCCGCGCTGATTTCACAGGCCACGACCAGGCCCTGCTGGCCGAGATCGAGGCCGCCTTTGCGCCACCCGCCTTTGTGACGAAATCCACTGACGGGTATGAGGCCGCGCGCCTTGCAAACCCCGCCTTCCGGTCATGGAGCGACACAAACCTCGCTGCGCACAAGGCCGAAGGCTATGCCGTCGTGTCGATCAGCATCAAGAAACACGGTGCAACGCCGGGCGATGCGACATCGGACCAGATGCGTGTGATGGCCGATCTGGCCGAGCAATACGGTCACGGCGAATTGCGCATCAGCCACGAGCAAAACGTCATCCTGCCCCATGTGCATAAATCCGACCTGCCTGCGGTCTATGCGGCACTGCGTGAGGCGGATCTGGCGACGGCAAATATCGGCCT
>NZ_DASYOK010000333.1:0-25536 GCF_036007805.1 Yoonia sp. | reverse complement strand
TGCCACTGTTCCCGAAAACGCGATAGCCGTGGCTGCGGTGAGAGTGGCTTTAATACCTTTAAACATCCTGATCTCCCTTTGTTTCATACTTGTTTCACGCGCCACGCTAAGCAGAGGGCTCACTTGAAGCAAGAAAAAGTTAACGATAGTAGTTTCTGGCACAGATTGGCCTCGACAGACGGGACCAGCGGCCTGCTAACATTCAGACGGCAAAAAGGGCGTTAGAACGATGGCAGAAATATCGGACGCGTTGCGATCCCTCATGGCCGATCCGGCGCAAATAACTTGTGTCAGATCCGGCCGCACAGTTGATCGTCCTGCGTTCGCGCGGCTGGTCGATGCCCGTGCAACACAGATCGAAGAGCACAGCCTTCAAAGCCCCGCCCGCATTGTGATCGCAATCAATGACCCGATCGACTGCCTCGCCAGCCTCTTTGCTGTCTGGCAATGCGGCAAGTGCGCTGTCATGGTCAATCCAGGCATTAAAACCCAGGAACGGGAAAATGTGATCGCAAGCACAGGCGCAGCGCTATGGCTCGACGACAGCCAAGTGGTTCAGCTCAGTGCCTCACATCCGCACGAGGATGAAATCAAGGACGCCGCACTCATTTTGATGACGTCGGGCACGACAGGCGTGCCCAAAGGCGTGACCCATAGTCTTGCCGGACTGCAGGCGCGATTGGACGAAAACCTCAAGGCTATCGGTCCAGCGGCGCTGCAGCGGACCCTTTGCACCCTGCCCCTGTTCTTCGGCCACGGGCTGATTGGAAACGCGCTCACCACGCTTTATGCGGGACAGCACCTTTTTCTTTGGCCCAAAGTGCAGATGAACGAGCTTTCCTCGTTCGGGGCCACTCTCGACAAAAACGGCATTACCTTCTTCAGTTCCGTTCCATCATTCTGGCGTATGCTTCTGGCAATATCCCCCCCGCCAAAAGCGCCGATGCAGCGCGTCCACGTCGGTTCAGCGCCGCTGTCGGCGGACCTGTGGCGAAAAATCTGTGAATGGTGCGGGACCGGAAACGTCTTCAACACATATGGCATGACAGAAACCGCCAACTGGATTTCCGGCGGAGCCTTCGGTGAAACCGAAAGCACCGACGGCTATGTCGGCCGCCCTTGGGGTGGTGAATTCAGGGTTCTTCGCGACGGTCGTTTGCATAAGACCGGAGATGGGGAGATTGCAGTCAAGAGCCCTGGCCAGATGCTGGGTTTCTGGCGCAACGCGGAAAAAACGCGCGAGACCATGATGGATGGTTTTTTGCTGACAGGCGATTTGGGGCAACTCTCAACCGACCAATCACTCCGGCTGGTTGGGCGCACCAAGAACGAAATCAACATCGCGGGTATCAAGGTCCTTGCCGAAGAAGTTGACATGCTCCTTGAGGCACACCCAGAGGTCGCAGAAGCATGTAGCTTTGGTATTCCGGATGCCGTTTCTGGCGAGCGCGTCGCAGCGATCGTCCGCGCGCGCACCCCTGATCTGCTTGCACAAGATCTGATACTGTGGTGCCGACAGAACGCGCGGGCAGATGCGGTGCCTTCCAAGATTGAAATTGTCGGTGAAATCCCCAAGAATGACCGCGGTAAGATTGCAAGAGTGGATGTCAAAGCAAGGATGATTGCCAAATGGTCCTGAAACTCATGCGCCGCAAAGAGCCGCCTGATCCTTATCTTTGCAAGCCGATCATTACCGATCGGTTCAATCTGGTGAACTGCACGCGTAAGCAAGCCATCAAGTCCACAGCACCTTGGCGTACCGACAGTGAAATTCTGCACAACCTGATGATGCCCAAGGCAGCCTATACCGATTTCCAGTGGGTCAAGGTCGTCGGGCGGCCAGATGGCCACGCGCGGTTCTTTCACGCAATTGTCGCGAAAGAAATCAAAGGCACGATTGGCACGCATAGGCTAACTATTGACAGGTCAGGCAATGCAAGCCTTGCTCTCGTCATCCATGCACGCAGTTGGTGGGGCAAGGGTGTATTTGAAGAGGTCCGCACAGGGATCATGGACCACTTCAGCGCATCTGACCGCGTTGTCCGGTTTCAGGGGCGTGTGCTTAGTCGCAACTTCAGTTCAATCTACAACTACAACAAGATGGGATTCCGCATGATCGGCTTTGATCGCAAGGCGTGGCTATCCCCGGTCACTGACGAACATTGCGATACTGTCTACTACGAGATGCTATCGGAAGACTGGCAAAAGAAACGCGACGGACAGGACAAGACAGATGCACAGTGAGGCCGTCTCAATCATCGCCAAAGCGCTCGGGACCAGCGAAGAGAGCATCACACCGGAAACCAGCCTGATGACGTCTGCGGAATGGGATAGTCTTGCGCATTTTCGCATTGTCTTGTCCTTGGAAGAAAGGCTTGGTCGCCCGCTTGACCCTGCTGAAATCACAACCTTGGCAGACTTTACCGCGATAAAGGCGCTTTTGGAGCACGCTTAGCGTCAGGACCGGAAGTATTCCTCTGTGGTTCCGCCCAAACGCCGTTGCGAGAAGTCGCAACGCAAGCCCTGCTTTTCTTCAGACATCGCCGGATCACTTTTTACTTAGGCACACCGTGGATGCAGGCATCGGACCAGAGGATGGATTGCCCCTGCTTCCTACGCGCGGCGCATGCATCTAGGGGTTGAGAGGCCGTGCCATGGATGCCACGATTGTGATGTTGTCTGCTTGCAGTCCGTCTCTCTATAAGACAACTTATTACAGATATTGCACTTTCACTTGGATGCGCTCGGACGATGAACCGAATTCCACTCTTTTCCGGTCTTGCCGTCCTCGGTGCCGCAGCAGTTGGTGCGTTTCTCATGTTGCCGATGCGGGATGCGGTGTCGGAGACAGACGCGTTTGCCGCACCCGGCCTTGATCCGATGACCATTGAAGAGGCGCGTACAGAGTTCTGGCGCCTGACACCCGCGTTGCTGTTGGTGGTTTATGACGCATTCGGCCAGACCCAAGAAGATGCGATCTATGACACGCTTGCCAGTGTCACACATGGCGACGCCCTCGAGTACCTCTATCTGGAGCGCGTGGGCGCGATGGCGGGCGGTGGCCTTGAAGAGGCCGATCAGACAATCCACGAAATCAAGCTGCTGAACACACGCGTTTCGCGCGATGGTGCCGCATTGGCCATTGACGCCTCATGGCAGGTCATCGGCACGGTCGGACATGCCGAACACCTGCATGTGCGCGGCAACACCTATAGTGCCGATCTTCTGGTATCCCCTGTCGAGGGGGCGTGGCGGATCACCGATTTCGAACTGTTGGAAGTCAATCGGGATGCGGCCGGAGAAACCTTTCTGGCCCCGCAAATCAACTGATGATTACCGTCGAAAACCTTTCTTTCCGCTATAGCGCGACCAGCTTTGGTCTGCGCGTCCCTGCGTTTCATCTGCAAGACCGCGAACGCGTGGCCATCGTGGGCCCAAGCGGCAGCGGCAAGACCACACTGCTGAACCTGATCGCGGGCATTCTTACCCCCGAGGCGGGCCGGATCGACGTTGCAGGCACCGATGTCGCCACTCTGTCCGAGGTGGAGCGCCGCCGCTTTCGCGCCAGCACCATCGGCTTTGTGTTTCAGGATTTTGCGCTGCTGGATTATCTGTCGGCGCGGCAGAACATTCTCTACCCTTACCGGATCACACCGGCCCTGACGCTGAACGCCGCCGCCCGCGAAAGGGCAGAAGCCTTGGCTGCGGCCTGCGGGATCGGCGACAAACTGGACCGTCATCCAACGGCACTGAGCCAGGGCGAACAACAGCGCGTCGCCATTTGCCGCGCCTTGGTGACCCAGCCCAAACTGATCCTTTCGGATGAGGCCACAGGTAACCTGGACCCCGAAAGCAAAGCCCGCATTCTTGATCTGCTGTTTGAGCAGGCCAGCGACGCGGGTGCCGCCGTTCTGGCCGTGACCCATGACCACGAACTGTTGCCACGGTTCGAGCGTGTGCTGGATTTCGCGCAGTTCAGACAGGGGGCCGACGCATGAACGCGCTTTACCTCGCTTTTGCCTATCTGCGCTATCACTGGGGGCGTAGCCTTGTGCTGACACTGGTGGCAGCCCTGATCATGTTTGTTCCGATTGCAACGCAGATCCTGCTGTCCACCAGCGAACGTGCGCTGGTCGCGCGGGGCGACGCAACGCCGCTATTGTTGGGCAGCCGGGGATCGCAATTGGACCTGACGATGGCCGCTCTCTATTTTTCGGATGAACGTCCCGACCCTGTGACAATGCGCGAGGTTGAAGCGGTCTGGGACAGCGGGCTGGCGGTGCCGATCCCTGTGCATTCTGCCTTTTCGTCCGCAGGGTTCCGCATTGTGGGCACGACGCTGGACTACTTCGACTTTCGCGGTCTGACCGTGTTGGACGGGCGTGGCCTGTCCATTCTTGGTGATGCGGTGATTGGCGCGGATGTTGCGCAAACACTTGGCAAAGGCGTTGGTGACACTCTGGTATCCTCACCTGAGAACCTGTTTGATCTGGATGGCATTTATCCGCTCGAGATGCCGATTGTCGGTGTTCTTGCACCCAGCAACTCGCCCGATGATCAGGCTATTTTCGTGGATATCAAAACTGCTTGGGTCATTCAGGGAATTGGTCACGGCCATGAAGATGTGGTGACAGCGGCCGAGGTCGCCGCAGGCACCGCAGCACTGTCGAATGCGGCCGTCGTGCAATATCAGCGGATCACCGACGAGAATATCGACAGCTTTCATTTTCATGGCAGTCAGGACGGTTTCCCGACCACTGCCGTGATCGTGGTGCCCAATGACGCGCGGTCCGGCACAATCCTGAAAGGCCGCTATCTGGATAGCGAAAACCCCGCCCAGTTGATCGAACCGGCTGGTGTGATCCAGAGCCTTGTCGACCGTATTTTCCGGATCAAATCACTGCTGGACGCGGTCACGCTGATCATTGCCATTGCGGCATTGGCCGCGATCGGGCTTGCTGTATTCCTCAGCTACCGCCTGCGGGCCCGAGAAATCGCAACGGCTGTCAAACTGGGGGCGCGGCGCGGCATGGTTTTGCGTCTCTTGTCGGCAGAAACAATCACATTACTATCACTTTCAGCACTTATTGCTGCAACAGGCGCGGCTATCGTGTCGCGCAATTCAGAAGCTTGGGTAGGTTGGCTACTCGCGCTCGGTTCATGATCATTAGGAGGCTCCATGAAACGTCATTTTATCACTGCATCACTCGCCAGCATTATCGCTGCGACGCCTGCGCTAGCCCATTACGGCATGATTATTCCCAATGATCCGATGATCAGTCAGGAAGACGGACGCAGTGTTGCGCTAACGATGTCGTTCTCGCATCCGTTCGAAATGGACGGCATGATGCTTGATACGCCTGTGGCATTCTCGGTCACCCATGAGGGCACCACCACGGACCTGCTCGGCGATCTTGAAAGTGCGACCGTGATGGACGATCAGGGCTATACGCTTGATTATCCGCTGGACCGTCCCGGTACCTATATCTTTGCGATGGAACCGCAGCCCTATTGGGAACCTGCCGAAGATGCCTTTATCATCCACTATACCAAGACCTATGTGACCGCCTATGGCGACGACGAGGGCTGGGATACCGAACTGGGCCTCAAGACCGAGATTGTCCCGCTGTCCAAACCTTTCGGCCTGTGGGAGCACAATGTCTTTCAGGGCATCGTCAAGATGGATGGCGAAGCCGTGCCCTATGCAGAGGTCGAGGTTGAATTCTTCAATGATGGCGTAGGGGCGACAGTACCGGACGAACTGATGATCACACAAACGGTCAAGGCCGATGCGAACGGTGTCTTCACCTACGCGCCGCCATCCGATGGCTGGTGGGGTTTCGCCGCTCTGAACACCGCTGATTATACTTTGGTCGAAGAAACGTCGGGCGAGGAGAAGGCCGTCGAACTTGGCGCCGTGATCTGGGTTCACTTCGAAGAATGGACCGGACAATGATCCGGGCCATTGCCTTGGCTAGCATCTGTGCTGTCGCCCCCATGGGGGCGGCGGCACATCAGCTGACGGTTTTCGCCGCGACCGACTGCGAAATGGTGACTGTCGAAGCCAAGTTTTCGAACGGAAATCCCGTCATGCTTGCCGATGTACGCGTGCTGGATGGGAACAACACCTTGTTGATGACGCTGCCGATCAACGAAGACGGCACCGTGGCCATCCCGCTTGACAGCGTGGACCACTCCGGCGGTCTTGTGATCGAAGTCGATACCGGCAGCCACGACAATTACTGGATCGTGACACCAGACGACATTGCACGCAGCTGCCAGAGTTGATGACCATGCCCCTGCTAAGACCGTTCCTTGCCGTCGTGTTGACACTTCTTGCCGCCAGTTCTGTCGCGGCACAGGATCGTCCGCGCGTTGTTGCTGTGAATTATCCTTTACAGTATTTTGCCGAACGCCTTGTAGGGGATGCGGCAGAGGTCATTTTTCCGGTTCCGGCGGATGTTGACCCTTCTTTCTGGCGCCCGTCCATTGCCGATATCAGCACGATCCAGTCTGCTGATCTGATCCTGTTGAACGGTGCGGGGTTTGCCACCTGGGTTGATCGGGTTTCCCTGCCGCGCGCCAACGTCTTGAATACGACCGCCGCAATCGAAGACCAGTTCATCCGCACCGAAAGCATCACACACAGCCATGGTGACGGTGATGAACATTCGCACGAAGGGTTGGCATCCTATACCTGGCTTGACCCGATGCTGGCCATTGCGCAGGCCGAAGCCGTTGCTGCGGCGATCACTGCTCGCGGGATCGCACCTGATGATGCGGTTGCAACGCGGCTCGACGCGTTGCGGGCGGACCTTACGGAGTTGGACAGGCAGGCGACCGGCGCATTTGATGGCATGCAAGACATCGCGATGATCGCAACACACCCGCGCTATCAATACCTGGCACAGCGCTATGGCCTGTCGATCTCATCGCTGGAATGGGAAGCCGGCGCCATGCCGACCGATGCCGAACGCGCCGAGCTTGCGGCACTTGTTGCGCAAACAGGTGCGCAGGTGCTGATTTGGGAAGCCGCGCCCCCTGCCGAGGCGTTTGGCGTCGCGAGCGATATGGGGCTCGCGAATATCGTCTTTCCGACGCTGGCGCATGGTGTTGACGGCCGCGACTACATGCAGGCTGTAGTAGAGGCTCTGACGGCAGTCTCTGACGCGAAGCTCCAATAGGCGTCTTGATGCGCTCACAAAGGCCGATTGGCGCAGCAGATGGCCCCGCGCGCAATTGCGCCATGCCTGCCTCTCTAGGTCAGCCTTGCGATCCGGACCCCTGATGCAACCATAAGTTCGCCTTTGGAATATGCATTCCATTTCTCCAGATTTCATTCTAGCCTCACTGTAAACCTGTGAGGAGCGCAAGAGATGGATGAAGTCCAATCGCCGGAAAACCTGGAGGAACTCACCGAAAGAATTGCGCTTTTGCAGGATAGATTGCCAAAGCGTTTGCGTCAGTGTGCTGACTACATTCTTCAGAATACGAACGAGATTGCCTTTTCTACCGTTGCCGAGATCAGCGAAAAGGCGAATGTACAGCCGTCAGCCGTCATGCGGTTCTGTCAAGTGGTCGGCTTTGGCGGCTATACGGACATGCAAAGACTTGTCCGGCAAACCATCCAGCCAAAAATGCCTGACTACAGCGAACGCATCCAGAATTTGCGCGAGTCCGGCGACGACAGCCCGACCGCAATTCTGGCAGAGTTCGTGGAAGCAGGCCGACAATCGTTAGAGCAGCTTTCAGCGACCGTGAACGAGACAGCACTTGAGCAAGCAGTCGAAACGCTCGCACAGGCCCGATTGATCCATGTTATGGGGTTGCGGCGGGCATATCCTGTGGCCTCATATCTGTCTTATGCCTTTGAAAAGCTGCGCATTCCCAGTGTCTTGCATGGTGGTGGCGGGCGATTGACCCATGCCGAGGCCATGCGTGAAGGGGACGTTCTGGTCGCGATTACATTTGCACCTTACAGCCCCGAAACCATTGCCCTTGCGGATGAAGCGGTGCGTCGCGGACTGCCCGTGATCCTGATGAGCGACACACCTTCTTTACCGATCAAGGGCACATCGCTTGTCCCGCTTGTGGTCTCCGAAATTGACTTTGGCGCGTTCCGTTCCTTGTCGGCCACTCTATCGCTGGCAATCTCATTGGCGGTCGCAACCGGAGCACGCAGATCGCGGTGATTGATAAATTTATATTGCCGTATCTTAAAAATGGAATAATAATTCCATACGCAGAAGATGTGATTCTTTCTGCGCGGTCAGCCGAGGAACTGGCCGGAAAAACAAAGGGAGGTTCTCATGAAGAAGACATTTACCGCAATTGCTGCGGCAGCATTCGCTGTCGTCGGTGTTGTCGCCCCGGCCCATGCCGAAGGGGAAAGATATGTACTCGTAAGTCACGCACCAGACAGCGACAGCTGGTGGAACACCATCAAGAACGGTGTGGCTCTGGCAGGTGAACAGATGGGCGTCGAGGTCGAGTACCGCAACCCGCCAACGGGCGACCTGGCCGATATGGCCCGCATCATCGAGCAGGCCGCGGCCTCTGGCCCTGACGGCATCATCACAACACTGGCCGATTATGACGTGCTGTCCGGTCCGATCTCTGACGCGATTGCCAGCGGTGTTGATGTGATCATCATCAACTCCGGTTCACCGGAACAGGCCCGCGCACTTGGCGCGCTGATGTATGTGGGCCAGCCCGAGTATGATGCAGGTTTCGCTGCCGGCCAGCGTGCTGCGGGCGACGGTATCGGCTCGTTCCTGTGCGTGAACCACTACATCAACTCGCCTTCATCCACCGAGCGTTGCCAGGGCTTCGCAGATGGTCTGGGTGTGGAACTGGGCAACCAGATGATCGACAGCGGCCAGGACCCTGCGGAAATCAAGAACAAGGTGCTGGCGTATCTGTCCGCCAACCCTGAAACAGAAGCTGTCCTGACCCTTGGGCCAACCTCTGCGGACCCAACCATCCTTGCGCTGGAAGAAAACGGCATGGCCGGTGACATCTACTTCGGGACGTTCGATCTGGGTGAAGAAATCGTCAATGGGCTCAAGTCCGGCGTGATCAACTGGGGGATCGACCAGCAGCCGTTCCTGCAGGCCTATCTGCCCGTGATCGTTTTGGCGAACTATCACCGTTACGGCGTTCTGCCAGGTAACAACATCAACTCTGGCCCTGGCTTTGTGACAGCCGACGGTCTGTCAAAAGTTGAAGAATTCGCTGGCGAATACCGCTAGGTTTTCCTCCCTGTCGTGCCGGGGTGCGGTGCACCCTGACGGACAAGTGGTTCAGGGCGTTCTCTTCTGGACGCCCTGATACCAAACAAACCCCACCAAAATCTGACAAAGGAATGCTGCGCCATGACCGGTAGTACCCAAGCGGGAGTTGCAGACGAGCGGATCAAGGAAACCTCGTTCATCCGCAAGGCTCTTATTCGTCCAGAACTCGGCGGAATTGTCGGCACGATCGCTGTGTTCACATTTTTTCTGCTGACCGCTTTTGACAGCGGTATGTTCAACGCCCAAGGCATTCTGAACTGGTCTGTCGTTTCGGCACAGTTCATGATCATCGCCGTTGGTGCCTGTTTGCTGATGATCGCAGGCGAGTTTGACTTGTCGGTCGGCTCGATGATCGGATTTGCGGGCATGTTGATTGCGATTTTCTCGGTCACGCTGAGCTGGCCAGTCTGGATCGCGATCCTGCTGACTTTCGCAATTTGCATCGCGATCGGCGCGCTGAACGGGTTCATCGTCATCCGGACCGGATTGCCAAGTTTCATCGTCACGTTGGCGTTCCTGTTTATCCTGCGCGGCTTTACCATTTTCTTTCCGCAGACTTTCGAGCGCAAGACAATCATCGGCGGCATTAAAGAGGCCGCTGAGGGCGATTGGCTCGCCCCTGTCTTTGGCGGCAAAATAGGCGGCCCTATCTTTACATGGCTGGGCGACATGGGAATCATCGACGTGTTCGAGCGCGGCAACCGTGCCGGTGAACCTGTCGTTGACGGTATTCCGATGTTGATTGTCTGGGCGCTTGGTCTGGTTATCTTCGGTCATGTGCTTTTGACCCGCACACGCTTTGGCAACTGGATATTTGCCGCCGGCGGTGACGCAGAAGCGGCCCGCAACTCGGGCGTGCCGGTGAACAAGGTCAAAATCCAGATGTTCATGTTCACCGCCTTCTGCGCGACCGTCTTTGCCACCTGTCAGGTGATGGAGTTCGGGTCAGCAGGTGCGGACCGTGGACTTTTGAAAGAGTTCGAGGCGATCATCGCTGTGGTGATCGGCGGCGCGCTTCTGACGGGCGGCTACGGGTCGGTCATCGGGGCCGCATTGGGCGCGCTGATCTTTGGTGTCGTACAACAGGGCCTGTTCTTTGCAGGTGTTGAAAGCTCGCTTTTCCGCGTGTTCCTGGGCGCCATCCTCTTGGGTGCTGTGATCCTGAACACCTACATCCGCCGTTTGATCACGGGAGAGCGTTGATATGTCTGATCCGATTATCCAGATGAAGAATATCCAGAAACACTTTGGCTCTGTCATTGCTCTGGCCGGTGTGTCGGTTGATGTCTTCCCAGGTGAATGCCACTGCCTTTTGGGTGACAACGGTGCGGGTAAATCGACCTTCATCAAGACGATGTCGGGGGTCCACAAACCAACCGCGGGCGAGATCTTTTTCGAAGGCAAGCCGATGTCCTTTGAAGACCCGCGGGATGCCATGGAAGCAGGAATTGCGACGGTGCACCAGCACCTTGCGATGATCCCGCTGATGAGCGTCAGCCGTAATTTCTTCATGGGCAACGAACCTGTGAAAAAGAAATTCGGGATCAACTTTCTCGATCAGCAAAAAGCAGATGAGATCACCATGCAGGAAATGCGCAAAATGGGCATTAACCTGCGTGGCCCCGATCAGGCCGTTGGCACCCTGTCGGGTGGTGAGCGTCAAACGGTGGCCATTGCCCGTGCGGTCTATTTCGGTGCAAAGGTCCTGATTTTGGACGAACCGACGTCCGCGTTGGGTGTGCGGCAGACCGCCAATGTCCTAAGCACTGTGCATAAGGTGCGCGAACAGGGGATCGGGGTTGTTTTTATCACGCACAACGTCCGCCACGCACTGGCTGTGGGTGACCGTTTTACAGTATTGAACCGTGGTCAGACACTTGGTACGGCCAAGCGTGGCGAGATCGCTTACGACGAATTGCACGATATGATGGCAGGTGGCGACGAACTTGCCAAACTCGTGCCTGAGCTTGGCAAGCAAGGCCAGTAGAAAACAATCGCGGCTGCCCGGCACTGTGCGGCTGCACTTTACATCAACGCCCACTTGGCTGCTGCCTTGGGACGAAAACGAAGGCGAATCTTATGTTGAAAGTTGGTCTCCTCGGCGCGGGCCGAATTGGCTGGGTCCATGCAAAAGCGATCACTGCGCATGGTGGAAGTACTTTGGTTGCGGTATCGGACTTCATCCCCGAAAGCGCCCAAAAACTGGCGGCCGAATATGGCTGTGAGGCCCGCAGCACAGATGACATTATCGCGGACCCCGCGATTGATGCGATCCTGATTGCCACCTCCACCGATACGCATTCGGATCTGATGGAAAAGGCGACAGCCGCAGGCAAAGCCGTGCTTTGTGAAAAACCGGTCGACCTGAGCCTTGAGCGTGCACGCGCCTGCCAAAAAGTCGTAGCAGAGACCGGTCAACCGGTTATGATCGGCTTCAACCGCCGCTTTGACCCCAGTTTCGGGGCGCTGAAAGCGGCATTGGACGCAGGCGAGATCGGCAAGGCCGAGCTTTTGAGCATCACCTCTTTTGACCCTGCCCCGCCACCTGTGGCCTATGTAAAGGTCTCTGGCGGCTTGTTCCGCGACATGATGATCCATGATTTCGATATGTCGCAGTTTATCATGGGGGCCACACCGGTCAGCCTGACGGCTGCGGCGACCAGCATCGTTGACCCCGCAATTGGCGAAGCGGGCGATGTGGATACAGCCGTCGTGACGATGACCTATGCCGATGGACGGATCGCCGTGATCAAGAATTCGCGGCGTGCGGCCTATGGATATGACCAGCGCCTTGAAGTGCTTGGCTCTGAGGGGTTGTTGCAGGCCCAGAACATGCTGGAAAACCTTGTGGTCAAATCCACCAAGCAGGGTGTCACCAGTGCGAAGCCCACGTTCTTTTTTCTGGAACGTTACATGCCCGCCTACACCGCCGAATGGGATAGCTTTGTGACCGCAGTGACCAAGGGCACGGCGATGCCCGTGACCTTGCAGGATGGCGTCAACGCGCTGGCGATGGCAGAGGCGGCCACGCTTTCGGCCAAGGAAGGCAAACCGGTGAGCATCGCGGATGTCTGATCTGGATCTGATCACGATTGGGCGTTCATCGGTTGATCTCTACGGCGCCCAGATCGGCGGCCGTCTGGAGGACATGGGATCATTTGACAAATACATCGGCGGCTCACCCACCAATATTGCCTGCGGCACTGCCCGTCTGGGTCTGAAATCAGCCGTGATCACCGGCGTGGGCGATGAACATATGGGGCGTTTCATTACCGAACAGCTTCAGCGCGAAGGTGTAGCCATTGATGGTGTGAAAGTCGACGCGGATCGCCTGACAGCCCTGGTCCTGCTTGGCATTCGCGACGAGGATCAGTTTCCGCTGATTTTCTACCGCGAGAATTGCGCCGACATGGGGCTGACCGAAGACGACATTGACCCGCAGTTCATCAAACGCGCGCGTGCAATTGTCGCCACGGGGACCCATCTGAGCAACCAGCAAGTGGCCGCCGCAACCTTGAAAGCACTCCACCTCGCACGCGAGAACGGGCAGTTGACGGCTTTGGACATCGACTACCGCCCCAACCTCTGGGGCGTGGCAGGTCATGGCGCGGGCGAAAGCCGTTTTGTCGAAAGCGCGGCAGTCACTGAAAAATTGCAGGCATCGCTGCATCTGTTCGATCTGATCGTCGGCACCGAAGAAGAGTTCCATATCGCGGGTGGATCGACCGACACCTTGGCGGCGCTGCGCGCTGTGCGTGCCGTCACGGGGGCAACTCTGGTGTGCAAACGCGGTGCGCTTGGGGCAACAGCATTTACCGGCGACATTCCTGCCAGCCTTGATGATGGCGAAACCGGTCCCGGATTTCCGATCGAGGTGTTCAACGTCCTCGGGGCGGGTGACGGGTTTATGTCCGGCCTGCTCAAAGGCTGGCTCGATGGCGAAGACTGGCCCGTTGCGTTGAAATACGCCAATGCCTGTGGTGCCTTTGCCGTCAGCCGTCACGGCTGCACCCCTGCCTATCCTACGTGGGAAGAGCTGAATTTCTTTTTTGAACGTGGCATCAAGCAACCGGATTTGCGCAATGACGCGGAACTTGAACAGGTGCACTGGGCAAGCACACGTGTCACACGCACCGGCAACACATGGGATCATGTGCGCACCTTTGCCTTTGATCACCGCTCGCAGCTTGAAGAAATCCCGGGGTATTCCGCGCAAAAGGGGGCTGCGTTCAAAGAGCTTTGCCTTGATGCAGCACTGCAGGTCGCGGACGGTCAGGACGGTTATGGCATCCTGTGTGACAACAGAATTGGCCGCTCTGCCCTGCACCGCGCGTCCGGTTCTGGTCTCTGGATCGGCCGCCCGACCGAATGGCCCGGCAGCCGCCCGATTGCCTTTGAACCCGAACTTGGTGAGGATTTCGGCCAGTTCCGCGAATGGGCTCGTGAGAACATCGTGAAGTTGCTGGTCTTTTGTCACCCGACCGACGCCGCCGATCTGCGCGCCTTGCAGGAAGAACGCGTAAAGCGGCTGTTCACAGCTGCGCGGCGCAATGGACTTGAATTTCTGTTGGAGGTCATCCCCTCCAAAGTTGGTCCGGTGGATGACACTACGACGTCCCAATTGATCCAGCAGTTCTATGATGCCGGCGTCTATCCTGACTGGTGGAAGCTTGAGCCTTTCAAGACCGACGCCGCGTGGTCCAATGCCGTCAGGGCCATTGAAACCAATGATCCGCGCACCCGCGGGATCGTGGTGCTGGGCCTTGATGCGCCAGAGGATGAATTGGCGCAAAGCTTTGCACTGGCGGCCAAACAGCCCTTGGTCAAAGGCTTTGCCGTCGGGCGCACAATCTTTGGCGATGCGGCACGCGCATGGATGAAGGGTGATATGACCGATGCCGAAGCTGTGTCGCAGATGGCCGCCCGCTTTGGCCGGTTGTGCGAAACATGGGACAAGGCGCGGGCAGATGCCCGGCATGACGCCACCTGAGGAGCAGAATATGACTAAGACAATCCGCTTGACCGCAGCGCAGGCTTTGGTGCGCTACATTGGTGCGCAGATAAACGAGGATGGCGATTGCTTTATTGCCGGCTGTTGGGCGATTTTCGGCCACGGCAATGTCGCTGGGATCGGCGAGGCACTGCATGGTGCCAAAGATACCCTGACCACCTATCGCGGGCACAATGAACAGACCATGGCCCATGCGGCCATCGCCTATGCCAAACAGTTGAAGCGCAAGCGCGCGATGGCCGTGACATCCTCGATCGGGCCCGGAGCGTTGAACATGGTCACCGCAGCGGGCCTTGCCCATGTGAACCGCCTGCCTGTGTTGCTCTTGCCCGGTGATGTCTTCGCAAATCGCGGGCCAGATCCGGTGCTGCAGCAGATCGAAGATTTCAATGACGGCACGGTCAGCGTGAATGATTGCTTCAAGCCGGTCAGCCGCTATTTCGATCGCATCACGCGCCCTGAACAATTGCTCACCGCACTGCCACGGGCGTTCCGCACAATGACGGATCCGGCTGATTGCGGCCCTGTCACGCTGTCGATGTGTCAGGATGTGCAGGCCGAGGCCTTTGATTATCCTGAAAGCTTCTTTGTCCCGCAAATCTGGCACCAGCGCCGCATCCGCCCTGATCTGGGTGAGTTGGCGCGCGTGGCAGAGGCCGTCAAAGCTGCCAAAAACCCCGTGATTGTTGCAGGTGGTGGTGTGCATTACGCTGATGCATGTGAGGACCTTCAGGCCTTTGCCGAAGCCCACGGTATTCCAGTTGCGGAAACGCAGGCCGGAAAATCGGCGCTAGCATGGGACCATCCATTGAACCTCGGGCCTATCGGTGTGACGGGCGGCGAGCCTGCAAATGCGGTTTGCGAGAAAGCCGACCTTGTGCTGGGTGTCGGCACGCGGTTTCAGGATTTCACGACCGGATCGTGGGGGCTGTTTGCCAATCCGGAACGCAAGATCATCAGCCTGAATACCGCCGCCTATGACGCGGCCAAACATGGTGCCATGCCTTTGATGGCCGATGCCAAAGTGGGCCTTGCAGAACTTGGTGACGCGCTTGGCAGCTACAAGGCGACCGCACCCGCGCCTGCGTTGAAGGACGATTGGTTCGGCAAGGTTGATCCGCTGACTGATGCGCCAGTTGACACCAACGCTTTGCCAACGGATATGCAGGTCATCGGCGCAGTCCAGCGCAGTGCAACAGAAGAAACCGTGGCGATGTGTGCGGCAGGCACCATGCCGGGCGAGCTGCACAAGCTTTGGAAGGCCAACAAGCCGGGCGCCTACCACATGGAATACGGCTTTAGCTGCATGGGGTACGAGATCGCAGGCGCCATGGGCATCAAGATGGCCCAACCCGCGCGGGATGTGATCTGCTTTACCGGAGACGGCACCTATATGATGGCGAACTCGGAAATGGCGACCGCTGCGATGCTGGGTGTTTCATTTACTGTCGTGGTCACCGACAACCGTGGATATGGCTGTATCAACCGGTTGCAGATGGGCACGGGTGGTGCGGAATTCAACAACCTGCTGGCGCACGCCATAGGTGGCGAGAATTCGTCAATCGATTTCGCGGCCCATGCGGCATCTATGGGGGCAACGTCGGTCAAGGTCGGTTCGATCGCCGAACTGGAAGCGGCCTTGGCGAAACGCCACGACATCAAGGGCCCCTATGTCATCGTCATTGATACCGATCCCTATCCGTCCACACCACATGGCGGCACATGGTGGGATGTCGGTGTCCCCGAGGTCTCGGAGCGGGCCGAAGTGAACGCGGCCTATGCAGGCTATATAGAAAACAAAAAATCCCAAAGGATTGACTAAATGACTGTCAAAGTCGGCATTTCCCTGATTGCGTGGCAGAACGATGATCTGCCCGAACTGACCAAAGACTACACGACCGAAGGTGCTATGGCAGACGCCGCGCGCATCGGCTACAGCGGTGTTGAGCGGGGCCGCCGGATGCCTGCGGACACCGAAGGGCTCCGCAAGTACCTGGACGCCTATGGCGTGTCGCTTTGCGGCGGCTGGTGTTCGGGCAACCTGATGGTGTCAACCGCCGCACAGGAAGCGGATGCGATTGCCGAACAGGTCGCACAGTTCGCAGCGCTGCAAGCGCCGTGCATCGTCTATGCCGAATGTTCCAACACGATACAGGGTGCAATGGGCGTTCCGGTGTCCACGCGTCCAAAACTGACGCGGAACGAGGTGCTGGACTACGCCGCAAAACTGTCCGAGCTTGCCAAATGGTCCCAAGGGCAAGGCGTCAAACTTGCCTATCACCACCATATGGGGGCGATGATCCAGGACGCCGAGGATATCGACTGGCTGATGGAAGGTTCTGATCCTGCCTTGGGCCTGCTTTTTGACACGGGTCATTTGCATTTTGCCGGCGCTGACCCTGTCGCGGTTTTGGACAAATGGGCGGAGCGTGTGCATCACGTCCATTACAAAGACGTCCGACAGCCGGTACTGGACGCGATCCATGCCAAGGACGCGAGCTTTCTTGATGCTGTTGCGGGCGGCGTCTTTACCGTTCCGGGGGACCCCGAAGGCTGTATCGACTTTGAGGCGGTCACGGCCAAGCTCAAATCAATGGATTACAACGGCTGGATCGTTGTCGAGGCGGAACAAGACCCTGCCGCAGCCCCGCCCTATGACTATTCCAAGATGGGCTATGACTATATCATCGCCGCCTGTGCCAAAGCGGGGCTTGCTGTCGCGCAATGATAGACTTCCTTGGCCTCCACCATCCCTTTTTCCGCCCCTTGATCCGGCGGATTGCAACAGTGGCGGTGATCGCGGTCTATGGCCTGTTTGAACTTGTTTTCGGCGCACCCGGATGGGCCATCTTTGCCCTGTGCCTTGGTTTGATTTGCATCTACGCATTTTTCATAAAGCCGGATCCACAAGCATAAGGAACTATCGATGTCTGACCTTCTGAAGAAACCGTTTGGCACGCGTGGCAAAGTGCACCAGATCACCCCTGAAAGCGCAGGGTGGCGTTACGTTGGTTTCTCGCTTTACCGGCTTAAGGCAGGCGATACCGCAACAGAGGCGACAGGTGAGCGCGAAGTCATTCTGGTGATGGTCGAAGGCAAGGCGCAGATCACGGGCGCGGGGCAGGATTGGGGTATCTTGGGCGAGCGGATGGATGTTTTTGAAAAGACCCCGCCGCATTGCCTTTACCTGCCCAATGACACCGAATGGGCGGCCACGGCCCAGACCGATTGCGTCGTGGCGGTTTGCACGGCCCCGGGCATTGGCGGACATGCAGCGCGGCGCATTGGCCCTGACGGCATTACGCTGACGGAACGTGGCAAGGGGACAAACACCCGCCATATCAACAACATCGCGATGGAGAACGAGGATTATTGCGACAGCCTGCTGGTGACCGAAGTTTTCACGCCTGCGGGGCATTGGTCTTCCTACCCCAGCCATCGCCATGACGAAGACGACTACCCACGGATCACCTATCTGGAAGAAACCTATTATCACCGCCTGAACCCTGCGTCGGGCTTTGGGATCCAGCGGGTCTATACAGATGATGGCCAGCTTGATGAAACCATGGCCGTGTCAGATGGCGACGTTGTCTGCGTCCCGCGCGGACACCACCCATGCGGCGCACCTTACGGTTTTGAGATGTATTATCTCAACGTCATGGCCGGCCCCAAGCGCAAATGGCGCTTTGTCCCTGCGCCAGAGGTCGCATGGATCATGGAACGGGATGCCTAGCACCCAAACATTCCGAGTTGAAAATTGGCCTCTCGGCGCTGACGACGACGAGGTGCCACCGCTCATGATCCTTGCAGATGCCCACGAAAATCTGAAGGCTTGGCGTTCAGACTACAACGGGTCAAACCCCACAGCGCGATCGGCAACAAAGCCCCGATCACGCTGACGAAATCGGGGGACACCACCAGCTTGTCACCCTGATCAAAGGCGGAAAACTCTCGCCAAGTGCGGTAGAAGGTTCGGGGGCGGACCAATAGCCCCAAGGCCTCCGCGCAAAGTTCGAAGAAAGTTGGAACGCAGGTCACTGTCGTCACATCCCCGATACAAATCGCCTGTAGCCCGTCGCTGCAGGCAAGCGCATGGCACGGCCTCGTCGCGCCGGACTTGTCCGCTGAGTGGAATCAGCAAACCAAAACCGGAGAGACAAAATGCAACTTTCAAAAACAGTCATGGCGATTGGCTTTGCCTTTGCGGCCAGCCAGTCCTTTGCCCAGACTGAAATCACCTTCTGGCACGCCATGGGTGGCGAACTGGGCGAAAGCACCAACCAGATCGCGGAAGATTTCAACGCAAGTCAAAGTGAATACCGCGTCGTACCAGTTTTCAAAGGCACCTATGAAGAAGCCCTGACAGCAGGCATCGCGGCATTCCGTGCGGGTGAACAACCCAATATTCTGCAAGTTTTTGACGCAGGTGCCGCAACCGTCATCGGTGCGCAAGGCGCGACGATTGCGGTACAGGATCTGCTGGAAGCAAATGGCGTCAACTTCGATATCGAAGACTACATTTCTGGCGTCCGGTATTTCTTTGCTGACAGCGATGGCAAGATGATCGGGATGCCTTTCAACTCGTCCTCGCCCATCATGTACTACAACGTCGATGCGCTGGCTGCTGCTGGTGTGACACCGCCAGCAACGTGGGAAGAATTCCAGAATGTGACAGCCCCTGCGCTAAAGGATGCAGGCTACATCGCTTTGGCTCAATCCCATCTGCCCTGGATTTTCACCGAGAACTTCCACAGCCGCCACAACCTTCCGTTTGCGACAAACAACAACGGCTATGATGGTCTCGACACACAGATCCTTGTCAATAACGATGCGATCAAGGCACATTTCAACGCCATGACCGAATGGCAAGAACAAGAATATTTCGCATGGTACGGCACAGGCTGGGGTGACAACCAGACCCCGTTCGAAGAGGGCAAAGTTGCAATCTGGCTGGGGTCATCAGGATCGTTTGGTGGTCTTGCCGCAAAGGATCTGGGGTTTGATTTCTCGGCCACCAACCTGCCCTATTGGGAGGCTGTGACGACAGAGCCGACGCAAACGTTTATCGGTGGTGCCGCGCTCTTTGCGATGGCTGGTAAATCAGAGGCTGAGAATGCTGCCACTGCCGCATTCTTCGAATTCCTGACCCAGCCCGAAACGCAGTACAAATGGCACCGCGAAACCGGTTATGTGCCGATCACCACGGCAGCATATGAACTGGCGAAGGCTGATGGCTATTACGAAGAAGCCCCTGCCGCCGAAGTCGGCATCCAGCAACTTTCATTGCCAGCAGGCGAGAATACCGCCGGTTACCGGATGGGCTTTTACGTACAGATCCGTGACGTGATGAACCGTGAATACGGCCGCATCCTGACCGGCGAGACATCAGTCGAAGATGCCTTTGCGAACATCGAAAAGGAAGCGAATGACCTGCTGTCCCGCTTCTCACGGACCCAAGGCTAACGCCTGATCTTCACACCAAGGGCGGCTGCGCATGCGCGTGGCCGCTTTTGCATCAGACCTTCAGGAGAACTTTCCAATGAAACGCGCAGGTTTCGTGAATCGCTGGTTGCCGATGCTTTTGCTGGCACCGCAGTTGATCATCATCGCAGTTTTTTTCTACTGGCCTGCTGCCCATGCGCTTCATTCGTCATTCTATCTGCAGGACCCATTCGGCTTTGGATCAACCTTTGTCGGTTGGGAAAACTACACCGATCTGGCGGCCAATACCGAATACCGTCGCATTGCGTGGTTCACTGTCCTGTTCACCTGCCTTGTGACCTTTTTTTCGCTGGCGCTGGCGCTGGTACTTGCGGTGAAGGCCGACAAGGTCATCCGGGGCGCGCGCAGCTATCGCACCTTGATCATGTGGGTCTATGCCGTTGCGCCACCTGTCGCGGGGTTTATCGGCGTGATCATGTTCAATCAAAGCTGGGGGCCGCTGACGCGCCTGTTCGAATTCTTTGGTCGCGATATGATGCTTGGCGTGAATTACAACGATACCGCCTTCGCGATGGTGCTGGTATCGATCTGGAAACAGGTCCCAGTGAACTTCATCTTTTTTCTGTCCGGCCTGCAATCCATTCCCAAATCTGTGCGCGAAGCGGCATTGATCGACAATCGCTCAGCCTCTGGTCGCTTTTGGGATGTGACCTTTCCGTTACTGGCGCCGACCGGTTTCTTTTTGCTGATCATCAACATCACATACGCCCTGTTTGATACCTTTGGTGTCATCGACACGCTGGTAAAGGGCGAGCCCGGCAACAACCCGATGACGCTGGTCTACAAGGTCTATGTCGACGGGTTTCGCGGCAACGATCTTGGCGGGTCGTCCGCGCAGTCGGTGATCCTGATGGTGCTGGTCCTGATCCTGACCGTTGTGCAATTCCGGCTCGTCGAGCGCCGCATCCATTACACCTGAGGGCATCCCATGACCGACACGACCCCTGAACATACTGTCACGACGCAGCAATCCGCAACCCGGCACCGTCGCGGTTTGCGTGGCGGCGATGTGCTTGATCATGCGGTTCTGATTGCTGGTGCGTTGTTTATGCTGTTGCCTTTGTTGATGGTGCTGCAAATGACCACAGTGCCCGATGTCGAGGTGATCAAAACCGGCCCGAGCCTGACAATCGGCGACCAATTCGATGAGAATTTCCAAAAGGCGATGTTCGAAGCATCAGGGTTTTCGGGCGAGAACACCGGGGTCCGGATGCTGATAAACTCCTTTATCTTGGGCATCGGGTTTGCGGTCGGCAAAATCATCATCGGCATGATGGCGGCCTATGCGATCGTTTACTTTCGCCTGCGCTTTGCCACTCTGGCCTTCTGGATCATCTTCACAACCCTCTTGCTACCGCTCGAGGTACGGATCCTGCCATCTTATGAAATCGTCCAGCGGTTGGGCATGCTAAACTCTTTTCAGGGGCTCATCATTCCCTTGATCGCATCTGCGACGGCCACATTCTTCTTCCGCCAGTTCTTTCGCAGCGTGCCCGAAGAACTGGTCGAAGCCGCCCGCATCGACGGGGCAGGACCGGTCAAGTTCTTTATCGACATCCTTGTACCACTTTCGAAAACCATGGTCGCGGCGATGTTCATCATCATGTTCGTCTATGGCTGGAACCAGTATCTCTGGCCGACCATGATCACGACCGACGAGGACATGTTCACTCTTGTGCGCGGGATCAAACAGATCACGCAGGTGATGGAAGGCAACCGCATCCCTGAATATGGCCGCGCAAACCTGCTGGCGATCATCGCCATCGTGCCGCCGGTCTTCGTCGTCATTTTCTTCCAGAGCTGGTTCGTGAAGGGCCTGACGGAATCCGACAAGTAAGGAAAAAACACATGGCTCAAGTCAAGCTCGACCGTATTCGTAAAGTTTATCCCAACGGGTTCGAGGCCCTGACGCCGACCTCGTTCGACATCGAAGATGGGGAATTCGTTGTCCTCGTAGGCCCATCGGGCTGCGGCAAGTCCACGCTGCTGCGCATGATCGCGGGGCTGGAAGACATCAGTGAAGGGGCGCTGCATATCGGCGAAAGGCTGGTGAACACTGTCGATCCTGCCGATCGGGACATTGCGATGGTATTCCAGAACTATGCGCTCTACCCGCATATGACCGTACGCCGGAACATTGGCTATGGACTGAAGAACCGCAAGATTTCGCAGGACGTCATCGATGCGAAGGTACAGGAGGCGGCAAAGATGCTGAACCTGACCGAACTTCTGGACCGCAAGCCAAGTCAGTTGTCCGGCGGCCAGCGACAGCGCGTCGCCATGGGCCGCGCTGTCGTGCGCGATCCGGCGCTCTTTTTGTTCGATGAACCCTTGTCGAACCTCGACGCCAAGCTGCGCCATCAGATGCGGATCGAAATCAAGGCCCTGCAGCGCCGTCTGGGCGTGACATCTGTCTATGTCACCCACGATCAGGTCGAAGCCATGACCATGGCCGACCGCATCATCGTGCTGAACGCGGGTCGGATCGAACAGATCGGTACACCGGCAGAGATCTATCACGCACCGGCTTCGACCTTTGTTGCCTCGTTCATGGGTGCACCGCCGATGAATCTTCTGGATGGTCATTGCATTGACGGGAGCGTGACTTTGGGCCAGGGGTTCGCCCTGGGCACAACCCCAGACACAACTGATCGCAAGATCACCGTCGGCGTCCGCCCCGAGGATGTTGAACTGGGTGGCGAGGGCGGCGTCCCCTTCCATGTCGACATCATCGAAGAACTGGGCGCGCACCGTTTGCTGCACGGCAGGTTGGCAGACCAGCCCTTTACGGTTCATGTCCCCAAAGACCAGCCCGCCAGCACCGGCGCAATGCCGATCACATTACCTGAAACCGCGCTGTGCCTTTTCGATGCGGAAACGGGGCGTGCGCTATGATCACACGCACGGTCACAACCCTGCCGCCCGTCACCGAAGCGCAAAAGGCTGCGATCCACGCAGCGCCCCGCACCCCCGAGGCCCACCGCAAACTTATGGCTGATCTGCCGGCATTGCAGGCGGTGCAACTGGGCGGGCAGGCACGCGCCGCACATCTGCCCCGCACGATCAACGTCGCTGCGTGGAATGTCGAACGGTGCCTCTTTCCGCAGGAAACCGGCCGACACCTTGCGCCATTGGTCACCGATGTCGTGCTGCTGTCCGAAGTCGATCATGGCATGGCCCGCACCGGACAGCGCCACACAACAGCCGAAATTGCAGCCGAACTGGGCATGGCCTATGCCTTTGGTGTCGAGTTCGTGGAGCTCGATTTGGGCGGCGCGACCGAGCGGGCATTCTGCGCTGATGATTTCAATGCACTCGGCTGGCATGGCAACGCGATACTGTCATCCGTGCCGTTTGAAGCGGTCATGATGGTACGCCTTTTCGATCATGGCCATTGGTTCGCAGGCCCTGCCGACAAGGTTGACCCGAACCAGCCACGGGTTGGCGGGCGCATGGCATTGGCCGCGGTGCTGCCGACTGCCGCCGGGCCGATCTGCGTGGTGTCCACCCACCTTGAAAGCAACGCCGACGTGGCCCATCGACATGGGCAGTTTGAGATCCTGCTTGACGCGATCGACAATTTTGCACCCGGTATGCCTGTGCTGATCGGGGGCGATTTGAATACCGGAAACGACGCTCCGCCAGAGTATGAATGGCGCGCCGAAACACTTTTCGATCTAGGCCGTGCGCGCGGTTATGACTGGGGGTTTACAGCCGATGGCATGACTACCCGCGCAAGCCTGATCACCCCCCACCCGACGCGGCAACTCAAGCTTGATTGGTTGGCAGGACGCAACTTGACCTGCGAAGGAAACGGTATCCTGAGTTCTGTTTCCGTTGATGCAAAGCCGCTCTCCGATCATGATTGTGTGCATTGTCGCGCCACTGTCGGTGTCGCGTAATCTGAAAGATACAGCGCAGGTAACACCGATAAGACAGTTGCGATTGAGTGCGCTATCGGGGCGGATCTTTTTGACGCGTTTGACGCATATCAAGTCCATCGCTGCCAGAATCATATATGCGTAACTTGAAATATGTCTCTTGAGGAGGTTTCGATGAGCAAACTGACCGCAACCCGGCGTCAATTCTTAGCCTTGGCCGCGGGTGGCGCTACTGCTGCGGCTGTCACCGCACCTGACGCAGTCCTTGCGCAAGTCGCCACATCCGCAAGGATCGTGATCATAGGTGCAGGCGCCGGCGGCACCGCCTTGGCGAACCGTTTGGTCAATCGACTGGATGGGGCCGAGATCACGTTGATTGATCCGCGTGTCGAACATCTATATCAACCCGGCCTGTCGCTTGTCGCGGCCGGTTTGAAGCCTGCCAATTACGTCGTGTCCAAGACAACCGACTGGCTGCCCGGTGGTGTGACCCTGATCGCCGAAGCCGCTGCCGCCATTGATCCCGAGGCCAAGATCGTCGACACTGCCAGTGGCCAGAAGGTGCCTTATGATTTTCTTGTGGTGGCCCCAGGGCTTGTGCTGGACCATGATGCAATCGAGGGGTTCTCTCTTGATATGGTGGGGCGGAATGGGATCGGTGCGCTTTATGCCGGCCCGCAATATGCAGCAGCCACATGGCAGGCCGCGCAAGCCTTCACCGAAAATGGCGGTATCGGCCTGTTCACCCGGCCCGAGACCGAAATGAAATGCGCTGGCGCACCGCTCAAGCATACGTTCCTGATCGAAGACCTCTCCCGCACCGCCGGAACCCGAAGCAAGGCAGAGTATCATTACGTCGCGCCTCAGACCTCGCTGTTCGGCGTGCCGATTGTCTCTGAAAAGGTCCGCATGCTGTTCGATGACCGTGGCATCTCCACTTCGATGCAGCATACGCTGAAAGCCATCGACCCAAGCGCGAAGCGCGCCACCTTCGACACGCCCGATGGCCGTGTAGAGATGGACTACGACTATATCCACGTCATCCCACCCCAGCGCGCGCCCGAAGTGATCCGTCAATCCGGGCTGAGCTGGGCCGACAAATGGACAGATCAAGGCTGGGTCGAATGCGACATGGCCAGCTTGCGGCACCTGCGCTACGACACGATCTGGGCGCTTGGCGATGTGGCCGGGGTGCCCAAGGGTAAAACCGCCGCTTCGGTCAAATGGCAGGTGCCGGTGATCGAGGATGGGCTGATCGCAGCGATCGAAGGCCGCGAAGCAACTGAAACCTACAACGGCTACACATCCTGCCCGATGATCACCCGGGTCGGCCGCGCGATGCTGGTCGAGTTCGACTACAACAATAACCTCGTCCCGTCCTTCCCCGGCATCATCGCGCCGCTGGAAGAGCTTTGGATCAGCTGGCTGATGAAAGAAGTGGCGCTTAAGGCGACCTACAATGCCATGCTGCGTGGACGCGCATAAGGAAAACCGACATGAAAGATATGACCTTTGGCACAATGCTGGCCGTGTTCGAAGAGATCTTCGGCATCGGCCTTTTCTGGACAATGGTTGTTGTCGCAGTGCTCGTCACAGCCGGATACATTTACGTGCTGATACGGGATCACAGCATCTCTTGGCGCAAATTCCTGCTTGCACAGCTTTCGATGCCCGTTGGCGCAATCCTTGCGGTCTGGTTCGTACTCATGGTGACAAGTTCCAAACTGAGAGATCTGGGCGGGCCGATAGATATGATCGTGTTCCTCGGTATCGCCCTTGCCGGGGCGATAGGCACCGCGATTTTGGTCTACACGATCCAGTCTCTGATCCGGCCCAGACAGTAGTTTGG
>NZ_DASYOK010000332.1:0-1905 GCF_036007805.1 Yoonia sp. | reverse complement strand
AAGCCGATGTCTTCGAGGCTCATCTCGTCGCGTTTTGCCCCGTAGCTTGCGATCACACGGGCGGGGTGACGGATCAGGTGAATGTTGATGCAGTTCTGCGCCCAGTCCAGTGGGAAGCCCGCTATCATGTGATGCGGCATGTGCTTCATGTAAAAATGCGGCTTATCGCCAGGAATAGTGTCTAAACAGCGCTGTGCGACGATCGTTGGGTCCGTCTCGTGGGCGGCGATGATCTCATCCCGCATCGGGTGGTTTGCGCCGGTTGCTTTCAGGTAGGGAGCATAGAAGGGTTCATCCCAGACGGCGAAATCGGCGCGGTTGCCAAAGGCATACATCATCGCGGTCGAGAGGTTGCGCGGACCGGACCACATAGCGATTCTCATCGGCCACATCCCGTACACAAGCTGTACACAACCTGTACATACAGCTGACACATCATGACCGGTCCACCAAATCCTTGTAGAGCGCGCGCAAACGTGCGGTCATCGGACCCAATTCGCCGGTGCCTATGATGCGGCCATCAATGCTGCTGACGGGCGTTTGCGCGCCGAAGGTGCCGGTGAGAAAAGCCTCATCAGCCGCGTAAGTATCGACGAGGCTGTAGTTGCGCTCGAACACCGGAATGTCGTTGGCACGGCACAGGTCGATCACCTTCTGGCGGGTAATGCCGTTCATGCAATAGTCGCCCGTGCTGGTCCAGACCGCGCCCTTTTTGACGATAAAGAAGTTGCAGGCGTTTGTCGTGTTCACAAAACCATGCACGTCGAGCATCAGCGCCTCATCTGCCCCTGCCTTTTGCGCAGCGATACACGCGAGGATGCAGTTGAGTTTCGAGTGGCTGTTCAGTTTCGGATCCTGCGTCATTGGCAGGCCGCGCTGGTGGGGAACTGTGGCAAGGGTAATCGGGCGCGGGATTTTGGGGCGCGAATGTTCCATGATGATCACGAAAGTGGGCCCTGATTGTGAGAGGCTGGGGTGTTGGAAAGGGCGCACCTTCACCCCGCGTGTCACCATCAACCGCGCGTGGGCGTCTGTCGTCATGCCGTTGGCTTTTTGTGTCTCTAACAAGGCGGAAACCACGCCTTTCCGGTCCATGCCGATGTCGAGATCAATAGCTTTCGCCGCCTCGAAAAGCCGGTCCAGATGCTCATCCATGAAGGCCCATTTGCCATCGTAGAGCCGCAACCCTTCCCAAACACCATCACCCAGCATAAAGCCGCTGTCGTAGACGCTGACAGTGGCCTGGGCTTTGGGAACGATCTTGCCGTCAACATAGATCAGGATGGTCTCATTGCGGGCATCATCCTCGGCCTGATGGGTGGTGACTTCGGTCATTGGTGTTCTCCTTATCGCGGACGCTAGGCCAGTGTTCTGGCCGTTCCAAGAGGGAAAACGCAGGTGTCAGGGATGAAAGTCCTGCACTTCGGACAGATCAGGGATCACGTCAGCGGTGCCATGGCGCATGACCATCAGCGCGCCTGCTTTGGTCGCTTGCCCGATCGCCTGCGCCATAGGCAGGCCACGATCAAGACCGGCAAGAACGTAGCCGGTGAACGTGTCGCCTGCGCCGGTTGTATCAACGGGATCGACTTTGATCGCAGGGAAGTGCTGTTTTCCTGCCGCGCTGTACCAATCTGCGCCATCAGCACCGCGGGTCACGATGACATCGCGCACAGGCAGATCAGCGGGGGCGTTTCCGGTGGCTTCTTCAAGTTGGGCGGCTTCAACCGCGTTGAGGATCAGAAAATCAAGTGACGGCAGCACCGCCTTCACGCGATCAGCATCAAAAGGAGCAGCGGCATAGGCGATTTGCAGGCCCAGCTTTTTACCCATTTGGGCAGCGGTGCGCTGCAGGTTGGTTTCGTTCTGGATGACCAGCCAATCACCGGTTTCCGCCTCGGCCAT
>NZ_DASYOK010000331.1:0-19113 GCF_036007805.1 Yoonia sp. | reverse complement strand
GGTCAGGACACGCTATCCTTTGTTGCAGGCATGGCCCCGCTGACCGAAAAGATCAATTTTCTCGCCGCGATCCGCTGTGGCGAGGTCCAGCCGATCATGCTGGCCCGCACCATCGCCACGCTTGACCACATGCTCAAAGGGCGTCTGACGCTCAACGTCATCAGCTCGGACTTCCCAGGCGAAGTCGCAGACAGTGCTTTCCGCTATAAACGGAGCCACGAGGTTGTTGAAATCCTGCGTAAATGCTGGACGCAGGATGAAGTCAGCTATGACGGCGAGATCTACCAGATCTCCAAACTCACCACCGATCCCGCCAAACCCTATCAGCAAAACGGCGGGCCGCTTTTGTACTTTGGCGGCTACTCGCCTGCGGCTCTCGAACTTTGCGGCGCGCAGTGTGATGTCTATCTGATGTGGCCCGAAACCACCGACATGCTAGAACAGCGCATGAAAGACGTGCACGCCCGCGCCGCCGAACATGGCCGGACACTCGACTACGGGCTGCGCGTCCATATGATCGTACGCGATACCGAGGCAGAAGCCAAAGAATACGCCGACTATATCGCCTCGAAACTCGACGATGAATACGGCAAACTGATCCGCGACCGCGCCCATGACAGCATTTCGCTGGGCGTCGCACATCAGTCACGGGCCCGCGAACTGGCGGATAAATACGGCTACACCGAACCCGGTCTCTGGACAGGCGTCGGGCGCGCCCGTTCCGGCTGTGGTGCGGCATTGGTCGGCTCGACCGATCAGGTCATGTCCAAGATTGAGGCCTATCAAAAGATGGGCATCCGTGCCTTCATCTTCTCGGGCTACCCGCATATCGACGAGGCCGAACACTTTGGCGCCCGCGTCATGCCGCATCTGAAAACCTGCTCGCTGCCCCACGCCTACGGGCGTGTCCCGGCCGAAACACCCGCAACACCCCTAGGAACAGGACCCCGCCGTTAATGACCCGTATTTCGATCACCAACGACCTTTCCTTCAGCCGCATTGTCTATGGCATGTGGCGTCTGGGCGATGACACCGACACTTCTGTGGCGCATGTTCAGGCCAAGATCGAGGCCTGCCTGGCCCAAGGCATCACGACGATGGATCAGGCCGATATCTACGGCGGCTATGAGGCCGAAGAGGTTCTGGGCGCAGCGCTGAAAGCAGCACCTGCCCTCAAAGACCAGATCGAGATCGTCACAAAATGCGATATCGTGGCCCCCGCAGGGCGCTATGCCAGTGCGCGGGTAAAATACTATGACACCAGCCGCAGTCATATTCTCGCCTCCGTGGACCATTCCCTGCGCCTGATGAACATCGACAAGATCGACACACTGCTGATCCACCGCCCCGATCCGATGATGGACCACCATGAAACCGGTGCAGCACTGGATGAGGTCGTGGCTTCCGGCAAGGTCCGCTCGGTCGGTGTGTCCAACTTCAAACTGCACGACTGGACCCTGCTGCAATCGGCCATGAAAACGCGGCTGGTCACCAACCAGATCGAACTGTCGCTGACGGCACATGCAGGGTTCACCAACGGCGATGTCGCCTACCTGCAAGAACGCAACATCCCCATCATGGCGTGGTCCCCTTTGGGCGGCGGCAGCATGATGACCGGCACAGGGGCAGCCCAGGACGCGCTGGCCAAAGTGGCGGCCGAGAATGGCGTAGACAATGCCGCCGTCGCAGTGGCATGGTTACTGGCGCATCCGGCAAACATCATGCCGGTCATGGGCACGAATAATATCAATCGTATCAAATCACTCTCAGACGCTTTGAAAGTGAATATGGACCGTGAAACATGGTTCGAACTTTACACAGCCGCACTCGGCACAGAGGTACCATAATGGACGCAGGCACGATCGCCACATTCGACCCCAGCACTGACAGCGACAGCTTTCGCGGCGCCTTGGGCACCTTCGTCACCGGTGTGACCATCATCACCACCGATAGCCCCGAAGGACCTGTTGCTATCGTCGCCAACAGCTTTGCCAGCGTGTCGCTCGATCCACCACTTGTGCTGTGGTCGCCTGCGAAGTCCTCGCGGCGGTTTGAACATTTTGCAGGCTCGCGCCGCTTTGCCGTGCATGTCATGGCCGCCGACCAGCGCGATATCTGTGCGGCGATCATCAAATCCAAGACCGCGATCAAAGACGTGCCAACGCATCTGTCGCACTGCGGCATGCCGATCATCGCAGGCGCGCTCGCCACATTCGAATGCAATCTCGAGGCCACACATGACGCTGGCGACCACGTGATTGTCGTGGGCCTTGTCACCAAGGCCCACCACCGTGGCGGCGATCCGCTCGTCTTTCATGCAGGAAAATACGGAGAGTTTAGCGCGACCTGATCTTATCATTTTGCCCTAAATACTCTGGGGGAGCCGCAGCATGCGGCGGGGGCAAAGCCCCAAGAACACAAGGGCGCAAGCCCGCACATAAACAGGGGAGGAGCCGATGTCGGTCCTGTTTGGTCTTTTGTGGCCGCTTGAACGGTTCAACACCGTGGTCCTTGCCATCGGCAAGGTGATCGCGGTGATCGCCCTTGCCATCATGGTCGCGCTGATCCTGGGGCAGGTCTTCTTCCGCTATGTACTCAGCGATGCGCCCAACTGGACCGAAGAAGGTGCACGTTTCGGCATGCTCTGGATGACCGGACTGATGGCGCCACTTGCCTTCCGGATGGGCGGGTTCGTTTCGATCGACATGCTCGAACGCGCCCTGCCCCGCGTTGTCTCCGGCCTGCTCACGCTGCTGATCCTCGGCATCGCCCTTTGGGTGCTTGTCATCGCGTGGGAACGCGGGCTGAACAACCATGTTCAGACGCTTTCAGGGCGCGGGTGTTCGTCCTCGCTGCGCTGGCCCTTCGGGATCGAGATCGGCAAATGCGGTGCCAAGTTCCAGAACAACTATCAATACGCATCGCTCTTTGTGGGGGTGAACCTGCTGATCCTTGTGAATGTGGAACTGATCATCCGCCAGATCATCAAGCTCTTGGGCCAAGGCGACCGCCTCACCCCGCTCAATGCCGATGACTTTCAGGGAGCCGACTGATGCTTTTATGGTTCCTTCCCCTTTTCCTTGTCCTGATCATGATCGGCCTGCCGGTGGTCTTCGCACTGCTGGCCTCGCCCTTCGCGCTGATCATGCTCGAAGGTGACAACCGCAACGTCGTCGCAGGGCTTTACCGCAACCTTTACAACGGCATGGACAGCTTTCCACTGATGGCACTGCCTTTCTTCATGCTGGCAGGCGAGATCATGAACCGTGGCGGCATTACCCTGCGGCTGGTGGAATTCGCGCAGGCCTTCATGGGCCATTTGCGCGGGGGCCTCGCCCACGTCAATATCCTGTCGTCGATGCTTTTTGCGGGTCTTTCAGGCTCTGCCGTGGCCGATACCTCGGCCATCGGCTCCACCATGATCCCCGCGATGGAGAAAAACGGCTACACCCGCAGATTTGCTGCAGCGATCACAGCCGCATCCTCGGTCATCGGCCCGATCATCCCGCCCTCGGGCATCATGATTATCTACGCCTATGTGATGGGCGAAAGCGTGGCCTCGCTCTTCCTTGCGGGTATCGTGCCGGGCATCATGGTCGGCGTCGGGTTGATGGTGATGGTCCGCCTGATGGCCGACCGCTATGACCTGCCCAAGGCGGAACGGATCGTCACCAAAGACCAGACGATCACACCGGTGGAATACTGGGTCAGCTTCGCGCTCGTGCGGATCAACCTCGCAGGTTTGCTGATGGCGCTCTATGCGGGGCTGTCGGGCCTGGTCGGTCTGTCTTCAATCAACGAGGCCGGCGACAAGGTGCATAGCCTCAACCTCTGGATCGTCTTCGCGGCCCTCCTGATTGCCGCCCATTTCATGCTGATGGGTTATCGCAAGCGCGTGACCCATGATTTCCGCATGGTCTGCAAAAAGGCCATCGCGCCGCTGCAGACCCCCATCATCATTCTGGGCGGTATCCTTGTGGGTGTCTTCACCCCGACCGAGGCCTCTGCCGTGGCTGTGGCCTACGCGCTGATTGTGAGCTTCTTTGTGCTGCGCTCCATGAAGTTGCGCGATCTGGGCGAAGTGCTGACGCGTTCTGCGCTGGCCACCTCTGCCGTCCTTTTACTGGTCGGGGCGGCGGTTGCATTCAAAACTGTCGTATCCTTGTCATACGCCCCGCAGATCCTCAGCGACTATATCCTGTCGTTGTCAGAAAACCCGCTGATGCTTTTGTTCCTGATCAACATTCTGTTGTTCATCGTCGGCATGTTCCTCGATGCAGGCCCTGCGATTATCATTCTGGGCCCAATCCTCGGGCCGATCTTCGTTGATCTGGGCGTGCACCCTGTGCACTTCGCCATCATCATGAGTGTGAACCTGACCGTGGGATTGGCCACGCCGCCCATGGGGCTTGTCCTCTTCGTGGCCAGTACAGTGTCCGGCGAACGGGTTGAGACCATTGCCAAAGCGATCCTGCCATTTCTTGCGGTGGAAATTCTGGTAATCTTCCTGATCACCTATATCCCCGCCATTTCCATGACGGTGCCATACCTTGCTGGTTTCCTGGGCTGCGGCCCGGAGGTCGGGTTTAGCGCCTGCATTAGCCCACCACCGGGCATCAACTAACAGCATCAACAGGGAGAGAATAATGCTGAAACAGTTCACGAAAGTCGCGGCCACCGCCGCACTGCTGGCGACCCCGCTGGCGGCTTGGGCACAGGATTTCACGATCCGCGCCACAGCCAACTCGAACGAAGACGACGAAGACTATGACGGTCTTGTCGTATTCAAAAACTACGTCGAAGCAGCCTCGAACGGACGTATTGCCGTGGAACTCTTCATCGGCACCCAGCTTTGCGCGACAGGTGCGGAATGCCTTGAAGGCGTCTCTGAAGGCTCCATCGACGTCTACATTTCCACATCAGGTGGTGCTGCTGGCATCTTCCCCTATGTGCAAGTGCTCGATCTGCCCTACCTGATGTCCTCTGACCGCGTGGCCGAGGCCGTTCTGTCGGGTGATTTCGTCCGCACCATGCGCGACAGGGCGCTTGAGGACAGCGGCAATACTGTGCGGCTGATGACAATCGGCAACACCGGCGGATGGCGCAACTTTGCAAATACCGAACGCCGTGTGACCGGACCGCAAGATCTGGCAGGCCTCAAATTGCGCACCGTTGTGGCAGAATTGCCAGTGCAACTGGTCGAAGCCATGGGTGCTTCCGCGACACCGATCCCATGGCCAGAGCTGTTCACTTCACTGCAAACAGGCGTTGTTGAAGGTACGGCAAACGGTATCACCGACATCATGGGCATGAAGTTCCCTGATGCGGGCCTGCAATACCTCACCCTCGACGGCCACTCCTACATGGGTGCGCTGTGGTGGATGAACAACGACAACTTCATGGCGATGCCAGAAGACCTGCGCCGCGTCGTGGTCGATGGTTTCTCTGCGCTGCAACAGGCAACATTCGCCTCACCCAAGCGCAAATCCATCGAAGCCTATGAAGCCTTCGTTGCAGGTGGCGGTGACATCTATGTGCCATCTCCGGAAGAGAAAGCCGCTTTCGCAGAAGCCGCAGCCCCCGTCTATGACTGGTTCCGCGAAAACGTGGACGGCGGCAGCGAGATGCTGGACGCGCTGATCGCAGCCACAGCCGAGGTCGAGGCCGAACTGGCCGCCGCCTATGCCAGCGACCTGAACTAGGGTCCTTTTCACAAAGACAAAAGGCCGCTCCTCCGGGGCGGCCTTTTTTGTCGGGGTACACCTGTCTAACAAGTTTGATGTATGTCCTGCACCGTGCCCTTGCCGGACGCCCCCATCCGGCGGGGTCAGGACGGCGCAATCAGCCGTTGTTGCCATAAGAACGCCAATGCGCCCGCAACATCTGCACAAAGCTGCTCCTCAGAGATATCCACGTATAATTCCTGCATGACTTCGACCATCCCTGCACCGTTCAGCCCCTCATCCAGCAGTGTCCAGATAATCGCGGAGACGGGGTTCAAACGATGGATCGCAAACCCGTCGCCATCGGCAAGATACAAAGCCGTGCCGGTCTCGCAGGCGGTAAAATTCGGCAGTTTTGCAAAGTGTCGATCCAGATCAACCGGCCTGTCAACCACCACATCCGGAAGGTCCAAAGGTGCCAGCGGCAAGGTTCCAGACACATCCGCCCCGGCCATCCGCGCCGCAGGCAAATCACGCAATAGCGGGGTCTCATTCAAAAGCGCTGCCGCCTCCTCGACACTGTTGTAGCGCAACCGCAGGACAGGCACCGCGCGGGTCAGTGCATCTGCCACCCGCAAAATGGCCCCGGCATGCACCTGACGGCCAAAATTCTGTGTGACCAATGACGCCATCGCCTCTTCTTGGGTCACAGGGGTCAAGGACGCAGGTTCGGTCATCGTCTGATCGCCCTCAAGCACGACAATCGCGCCGACCGGTGCGCTCATGCCCGATTGCGGCAAATCAATGCCCGTCAGATAACCGTATTGCTTATTCCGCACAGCAATCCGGTCCATGATCCAAATGGGCAGGCCCGCAGAAAGATTGTCCGGCAAAGGCAGGCGCAAACGGGGCGCAATCCCGTTGGCGATCCCGCTGATCGCACCGCTTTCTGGCGTGACCTGCAAGGGGACAAAATCATCAGAGAATACGGCATTCCCACGCTGTGCCAGCGTCGCGGTCAAAAGGCTTTTGCCGGCACGGCGGGCATTGGGAAAGATCACAAGCCGGTCGTTGAAAGTCAGCGCCGCGGCATGCAAGCACAAAAGATCCGGACGACTGCGCAGGCGTTCCCACGACATTTCGACCACAAGATCACAGATCGCGTTCACCGGATCATATTCGGTGACCGGTTTGGCGGCCAGCGGCGCTTCGAGCCGCCACTTACCCGCGCCCGCCGGACCGATCGTTGCAAAAGCATTGGACGCAGACGCGCCATTGTCAGTAACTGTGAACGGCCAAGCCGCCATCACCGGATCCAGCAAAGGACGCACGACCGCAGGATTGGCAACACGCAAGGGTCTATCCAGACCGGCAAACCCAAGATACTGGATTGGACTGTCAACCATCGCAAAGCGGCCCCTGTGAAGGGGCCGCGATATGGGTCGTCCAGCCCACACGGGTCAGACTGAACAAAGCGATGTGTAAGGACACATTCATCTTAGTCGGGCGAACAAACCTTGCCACTGGCATTGTATGTTCTGCCATCCCAGCTTGTCCCTGCAGCACAACCATTCGCATCGGAGGAAGAGTCGCTTGGACCGGAAGACATGCTCGGAGTGCTTGGTGCGCTCGGGTTGCTTGGTGCGCTCGGCTTGCTTGGCCCACTGGGGTCACTCGGTGTGCTTGGAGCACTCGGGTTACTGGGTGCGCTTGCCGGGCTGTTAGGTGAAGGTGAGGAACTCCCGTCCGAGGCATGCGCCATCGACATCGTTGTAAATGCAGGCACCGTATAAGCTGCTGCGGCCAAGCCACCGATGCGGGTCAAAAGCTGACGGCGTGAAACTGCGGTTGTCTTGTCTGTCATCGTATCCTGTCTTTCTTTTCTGTGTCCTTGGTGCGGTCTTACGTACCTTGGTTTGAGATGTCGCCGCTTCAATACGGCAGGTGAGTGCAACCACCTTGGCCCCAACAAACAGGGCCACTCAATCGAGCAAAGGTTTAGACCAGCGAAATAAACCGAAGGTATATACGGGTTTTCACCCCCTCTTGACCCACTGAAAATAAACATAAATCCCATTTTCATTGGGAAATGTTCACCCATTCAGCGAAATTGATACATCAACGCTTTGTCGTCAGCAATCCGCACCTCGGTACGCGCGCATTGATCCAGCGTCAGGCCTAGAGTGATCAATTCTAGCGAATCCAGCGCATCGGTTCTTCACCTTCGGCATTGGCTTTGGGCCAGTTCACATCGCATAACGCGCAAGCATGGGTGTCGTCACCCGCCTCTACGATTTCATCCGCAACCACGCCGAACCCAGTGGCCTGCTAGCCGATTGCATTCCGAACCGCTCGTTATTATTGGCCGAAAAATATCCCCGCCGGAGGCTCCGGCACCAGCCCAAACGGCCTACCCCCGCCGGATCATCACCCCAAGGTCGGCCACGTTGGTGCCGGTCGCATGCGTTATCAGAAGATCACCCGCCTCTTTCAGCGCGACATAGCTGTCATTATTCGCCAACAACCCGTCCAGATCACCGATCTTGGCAAGTGTGTCCTGATCAACAACACCCCCCGCGGCATCAGTTGGCCCGTCACGGCCATCACTGCCCGCTTGCAGGCAGGTCCAGTCTGTCCAACCGCGCAGCGCAGCCTCTTGCGCGATGCGCAAAGCCAGTTCCTGATTGCGTCCCCCGCGCCCCGTACCACGCAAAACGACGGTGGTTTCACCCCCCCACACGGTCGTGCCGATGTCCGCCTGATCACAAATCATCCGCGCTGCATCCGCCACATCACCAGTAATCGCCGTCGCAATCACATGGGCCGCGGGGGCTGCATTCTTCATCGCCGCGACGCTTTTCGCGTTCGACCCCACCAATATATTGCGGGCTTCCGGCAAGGGCACGGGCGGCGCTGCCTGCCGCAAATGAGCACGCACGACCTCAGGCAGGTCCTCCCACAGCCCATGCGCCTGCAACAAAGCAATCGCCTGCCCGGCTGTCCCGATCGGTCCAACCGTCGGACCGCTCGCAATGGCCGAAAGATCATCGCCGATCACATCTGACAGGATCAGCGCCGTCACTCTTGAAGGGGCCGCATGACGCAGAAACCCGCCACCTTTCAGGTCAGACAACTGCTGGCGGATCAGGTTCATCGCTACGATATCAAGACCGGACCCAAGCAAAAGGTCATTCACCCGTGCTTTATCCGCAAGGGTCAACGCCCCTGCCGGCGCAGGTAACAGAGCTGACCCGCCCCCCGATATCAGCGCCAGCACCGGACCCTCCACCGCATCCAAGGCTGCAGTAACGGCCTTCGCTGCCGCTGCGCCGTTTTCATCGGGCACGGGATGCCCCGCAGCCATCACAACAGCCCCATCTAGATCACGGGCGTTCTCATAATTCGTCACAACGATGCATGTCACACCGGCAAACCGCACCAAGGCCGCCTTGGCCATCGAGCGCGCTGCCTTGCCCACCGCGACGATTAGGGCAGGGAAAGGCACATCGTCCAAAGCCTCTGATACAGCCAGAAACGGATCAGCGGCCTGCAGCCCCGCCTCAAAAATCCGTCTCACCTCTGCGTGGTCATCCTGCATCACTGCTCCCCTTCTGCTTGGCCATCAAAACCGCCATGCGCTGCACCACCTGCAATTCCAGCTCTGCCGAAGGCGACGCACCAAGCGACGGCATCGCCAAAGCAACCAGCACCCTCGGGCGCGGGACCGCCAACATCACATGGGTCGCAGAATAGCGCGCGAACAGATAGGCGATATGATCATCGGCCACCGGTCCCAACACCGGCGGATCACTCCGACGCAAGACAGGGGCGGCTGCAAAAATCCGGTCAAGCACATCATCCTGCAAACCCTGCAGGCTCTCTTCGCTGACAACAACCGCGCCTTCAACAAGCGGATGGTCTTGCAGATCGCGCAAGAAAGTCATCGGATCGTCGGTCCGCGCCATAGCGAGTTGGCGCAACAGACCAACGCTTTGTTCTTCCAGACGCAATGCGCGCGCATCATTCAGGATTGCCACAACAAACAGCATGGTCATGATCGCGGCAATAGAAAGCAAATATCCATCGCGCCCCAACTGCGCAAAAGCGGCTATCATCGCCCCCACGCCGCAAGCCGCCCCGACCATCACGCCAAGGTTCACAAGTGTCGCGCGATGCCCAAGATGCGGTCGCCCCAATCCGATGGCCAGCCAGCACAGGATCAGCACCCCCAGCGCAGAAAACTGGATCGGCAAACCGATGGAGAGCAGCAGAAAATCACCCGCCGCAAGCGGAATGAACAGGATCAGCGACAGCCCCAAGCGCACGACCATTGCGTTTTCAGTCACGGACAAAGACGCTTTGTCGCGGCTGATGATCAACCACCCCGACATAACAAAGCCCAGCAACTGAAACCCCAAGAGCGCAAACAACCTTGCTGGATCAATGCTGCCCGAATACCACAGCGATGATACCGCAAAGACCACAGCCCCGCCCCCGATCACCGCCTTGACCAATGGCGGCGCGTGGCGGCGCAACAAGCCCTCGGTCAGGATCAAGACTGCCAAAGGGATGATTGCGGCTCCTAGCAGGGTGAGAATACGAAACGCCTCAATCCCTGTGAGGATCATCAGCGCGCGCCCTGCAAAAAGCACCATCGTAACCCGCACACCAAACAGAAACCGCCGGTTGATCGGATCATCGCGATCACGGCGCGTCAGCACGGTTTGCAACACAAAGAGTCCCGTCAACGCCGCCGCAGACAGGAAAAGCTGCGTCATGATCGTGGCGGCGGCAATCATTTGTTGCGCCGCGTGTAGGGGCGCAGGTGTGCCCATTCCTGCGTACTATCGGCCCAATGGATCGCTGGCAAAACAATACGTCTGAGCGCCACGATCCCACCCGTCAGCAGCAATCCGATCACCGCGGATTTCGGCACTTCGCGTGTCAGGTATGTGCGCATTGCGGCCACATCCATCTGGCCCAGTTGCAGCACATCATCGCCACGGGCATAGTCCAGTTCCTCTTGGCAGAAGGCGTTATAGCGCGCATCGCGGTGCTTGGGCGCGCTCTCCCATGTTTTTTTCAGATCATCCGAACCGCCGGTATAGGCATCGGTAATGACAAAGCGCTCTTCATCAAACCCCGCGTCTGCGCCCACACCAAAAACATGGCGCTGGGTCGCCATAATCTCGCGCGCCAACAGCAGGTGTGTCAGCGTGCGTCGGTCCCCATTCGGGCCGGGCCAGACATCGGAAAACATCTCGCTGACCATGCCCACGACAGCAGGCACTTGGGTGACATTCGACACCCAAACCGGGCGGAACTGGCGGCGGAACAAGATCAGAAAGCAGGTCAGACCATAAAGCACCCAAGACAGGTTTTTCGATCGTTCGGTCGGATCCACCATGACCAGACCGAGATGCAAGACTTCGGTCGGGTGCGGTGCGGTTTCCAACGCCATTACCGCCAGTGCGTTAAATGCAACGGGGGTGTCATCGCGGCGCGAGACCAGCGTGATGATCACCGCTTCCATCCGCGACTTATCCCCTGAAAACACGCCATAAGTCAGGCTGCCCGCATCGAGCGTGCGCGCCGCCACTTGGCGCAGATCAGCGCTCAGCGCGGAAAGGGCGGCGTCATCCATCCACACCCCGGGACGCTCGATAATACGGACCACATAGTCGGCACCGGCGCGCAATGACACATCCATGTATCTACGCCCGAGAGTTCTGAAAATTGTGCCGATCACGCTGTCACACCTCTGCCGCCCGCAGCCACGTTAGGCACGGGCGGCAGGCGGCACAAGAGTGCGGGATCACAGGTAGCGGTTCACCAGATTTTCCAACCGCTCCTGACGGCCGGAACGGGGCTCGGGGTTGATGCCCTCGGCCTGTACTTTGGCCGTGATGCTGTCCAGATCACTGGCCAGCAGCGCCTTCCCTTCGGCCGTGTCCCAACCTGCATAACGGGCCTTGCGTGCAGCCTCGAGTTTGCCGTCCTCCAGCATCGCCGCAGCCGCCTTCAGGCCCGCCGCACAGGCATCCATCCCGCCCACATGCGCGAGGATCAGATCCTCTGCATCCAGCGACTGGCGGCGCAGTTTGGCGTCAAAGTTCGTACCGCCTGTGGTGAAACCACCGGCGCGCAGCACTTCGTAATAGGCCAAGGCCATCTCGGGCACATTGTTGGGGAACTGGTCGGTATCCCAGCCGGACTGATAGTCGTTGCGGTTCATGTCGATGGACCCGAAAATCCCCAATTCGCGCGCCAGGGCCAGTTCATGTTCAAAGGAATGGCCCGCGAGGATCGCATGGCCCTGCTCGATGTTCATCTTGACCTCGCCCTCAAGCCCGAAGTCTTTCAGGAAGCCATAGACCGTAGCCACATCATAATCATACTGGTGTTTCGTGGGTTCCTGCGGCTTTGGTTCGATCAGGATCGCGCCTTTGAAGCCCATCTTGTGTTTGTAATCCACAACCATCTGCAACATGGCCCCCGCCTGCTGGCGTTCACGCCCCATGTCGGTGTTCAGCAGCGTCTCATAGCCTTCGCGCCCGCCCCAGAGGACATAGTTTTCACCACCGAGTTTCATGGTCGCATCCATGCAGGTCTTGATGGTGGCCGCAGAGTAGGCAAACACATCAGGGTCAGGGTTTGTGGCGGCACCCGCCATAAAACGCCGGTGCGAAAAGAGGTTCGCCGTGCCCCACAGCAGTTTAACGCCTGTCGCATCCATCTTCTCGGCAAAGTAATCGACGATAGCCGCAAGGTTCCTTGTACTCTCGGCAAAGCTTGCACCTTCGGGCCGCACATCGGCATCGTGGAAACAGAAATACGGCACGCCAAGGATCTGGAACATCTCGAAGGCCACATCGGCCTTCATCCGCGCGGCATCCATGCTGTCGCCGAACCACGGACGGTCGAAGGTCTGTCCACCGAAAGGGTCGCCACCGGGCCATGCAAAGGAATGCCAATAGGCGGCCGCAAAACGCAGATGATCCTTCATCGCCTTGCCCATCACCACCTCGTCGGGGTTATAGTGACGGAAGGCAAAATCATTGTCTGACGACGGGCCTTCGTAGGTAATAGCGGGAATGCCCTTGAAAAAATCGGTCATGTCAGTCCTTTCAACGCGCCATAGCTTGCGCGGTATCTTGTATGCGCCTCACGAAAGGCGCTGGTGAGTGAGGGTTCAGGATCAATCGTGCGGGCAATCTGCGGGGCGGTTGCAATCTCGACCCCTGCACCAGTTGCGGCCATCATCCCAAGGCGGGCGGCGCCAAATGCGCCGCCAAAATCACCTGCGACAGGCAGTTGCACCGGCAAATCAAGTGAGGTGGCAATCGCCCGCACCCAGTAGTCGGATTTTGATCCGCCCCCGACCGCGATCAGGCGTTTGATTTGCGTCCCTGTAGCCGACAACGCGTCATAGCTGTCACGGATGGCATGGGTAACGCCTTCAAGTACAGCCCGCGTCATCGCGGACTGATCGGTGGCGTGGTCAAGATGCAGGAACGATCCACGGATATTGGCATCGTTGTGCGGTGTGCGCTCGCCGCCCAAATACGGCAGGAACAGGGGCCGTCCCGGCGCCTGCAAATCCCCGAGAACGCCCGTCAGAGTGGCTGAGGGTTTATCCGTGATCCTGGCAAACCAGTTCAGCGCATCAGCGGCTGCAAGGATCACGCCCATCTGGTGCCATGTCTCCGGCAGCGCGTGACAGAAGGTGTGCACGGCTGTCGCCGCATCCGGCTGATAGGCATCCGAAGCCGCAAACAACACACCAGAGGTGCCCAGCGACACAAAAGCATCACCTGCTTTCACCACACCGACGCCCACAGCACTCGCGGCATTGTCACCACCGCCACCTGCCACGATAACACCTTTGGGCAGGCCCCAGCGGTCGGCCAGCTTATCGCGCAACTGCCCTGATACCTCAGAGCCTTCGACAAGGCGCGGCATCTGTGCCCGCGACATGCCGCTCGCGGCCAAGAGCTCATCCGACCAGTCGCGTTTACCGACATCAAGCCAGCTTGTGCCCGCGGCATCCGACATCTCGGCCACTGCCTCACCTGTCAGCCACAGGCGCAAGTAATCTTTAGGCAAAAGCACACGGGCGGTTTTTGCAAAGATTTCCGGCTCGTGTTTGGCCACCCAGACAAGTTTGGGTGCGGTGAAACCCGCAAAGACAATGTTGCCTGTCAGCGCACGGAACCGCGGATCAGCGTCCAGTGAAGCGGCTTCCACAGCCGCACGCGTATCGTTCCACAGGATGCACGGGCGCAGCACCGCATCATCGCGGTCCAGCAAGGTCGCACCGTGCATTTGCCCCGACAAACCGATGCCGCGCACCTGCGCCAATGACACCTGCCCCGCCAAGGCTTGCATCGCGGCATCGGCTGCATCCAGCCATGCCGCAGGATCCTGCTCTGACCAACCCGGCTGAGGACGTGCCGCAGTCAGTGGCGCTGTCGCTTCCGCGACAATCGCCTGACTATCGTTGATCAAAACAGCCTTGAGACCCGATGTTCCCAGATCAAGGCCAATGAACATTAGGCGGCCCGTTTGGGATTCTTGCCCATGATAATCATGGACAGGATATCATCCTCAGTCACGTCCTCGACACGCTCCGTCCCGATCAACTGGCCGTTCTTCATCACCGACACACGGTCGCAGAGTTCCATCATTTCACGGGTATCGTGGCTGATCAGGAAGATTCCCAGACCTTGCGCCTTCAGCTCTTTGATCAGGTCGGCAACCATCGCCGTTTCATGCACACCAAGCGCTGCAGTGGGTTCGTCCATGATCAGGATACGCGCATTGAAATAGACCGCGCGCGCAATCGCCACAGACTGGCGCTGGCCACCAGACAACGAGCGGACAGGTTCCGAAAAACGCTGAAAGTTAGGGTTCAGGCGTGCCATGATCTTGCGCGATTCCGCTTCCATCGCGGTATCATCCAGCAAACCGAATTTGGTTGTGATCTCACGACCCAGGAACAGGTTCGAGGCCGCATCAAGGTTATCCGACAAAGCAAGTGTCTGATAGATAGTTTCGATATTGTGGGTGCGCGCGTCAATCGGGCTATTGATTTCGACCTTCTTGCCGTCGACAAAAATCTCGCCGGCGTCCTTCTTGTACGCACCCGAGAGAATCTTGATCAGCGTCGATTTACCCGCCCCGTTGTGGCCCAGAAGGCCCACAACTTCGCCCGGCATCACGTCGATAGACACGTTGTCGACTGCTTTGATCCCGCCAAAATGGATCGAGATATTGCGCATTTCCAAAAGTGGGGTGCTCATTATGCGTCTCCTGTTTTACGGCGGTAGAGAATGTCGATCCAGACAGCGATAATCAGAACGCCGCCCACGATCATGTTCTGCAGTGGTGAATCAACACCCACCATGCCCATGCCGGACACGAGTGCCTGCATGATCAATGCACCAAGGATCGCGCCATAGATCGTGCCAACGCCCCCGGCCAATGCCGTGCCGCCGATAACGGCCGCCGCGATCACGCGCAATTCGTCCAACTCACCCAAGGACGACCCTGCCGATCCCAGACGGGCCGAGGCGATGACGGCAGCGATGGCTGTCAGCGCACCCATCAGGGCAAAGACCTTGACCGTCAGCAAACGGGTGTTGATGCCGGACAGTTCTGCCGCATCAGGGTTGCCCCCCATCGCAAAGATGTAGCGCCCAAAGCGGGTTTTCTTGGCGATGATGGTCATGCCGATGGCGACAGCCAGAACGATCAGGACCGAAATCGGGAAACCATAGGCTTCGGTATAGCCTTCGGGCATCTCAAGCCCTTCGGCAGCAAAGCGACGCTCCAGAATGCGGGTCGGCACCATATAGGCGTTCATGACCGCAGTAATCCCACAAATCGCACCCACAAGGATCGCGCCAAGCGCGTATTCGGCCCACATCGGTTTGACAGCAAAGCCATGGCTGATGTGTTTGCGCCGTGTGTTGATCAGAAAAAGGATTGTCAGAATGGAACCAACGATCGCCAGCGCCCAGCTTGCCGTGACACCAATCGTACCGGTCGCGCCGCCAAGCATGATGAAATTGGGATCAAGCGGTGAAATGGTTGTGCCCTTGGACACCCACCAAGCACCACCGCGCCAGATCAGCAAACCACCCAAAGTGACGATAAAGGACGGGATCAGAAGGTAACCGATCAACCAGCCTTGGAACGCGCCAATAGCAGCCCCCAGCAAAAGTCCTGCGATGACAGTAATAATCCAGATAGAGGGACTGCCGAAACCAACGATGTCAGGCAGGATTTGCACCTGAATGACCCCCATGATCATGCCCACGATCCCCAGCAACGACCCGATCGACAGGTCAATGTTGCGGGTAACGATGACAAAGACCATCCCTGTGGCCATCACCGCGACCGATGCGGTCTGCAGTGTCAGCGTAAACAGGTTGCGCGGGGTCAAGAACGTCCCCCCGGTCGCGACGTGAAATACCAAAGCAATGATCACGAAAGCACCGATCATGCCCAAAAGCCGCGTATCGATCTGCAATGTTTTGATTAGCTTACCAAGTCCGCCAGACATTGGTTCCCTCCCCTTTCAACCCGTGGCAGGGTTGGCTTGTAAGAAAGCCCCACCCGACAGTGCGGATGGGGCCTTTGTTTGTAGGTTCAGATTATTCGCAGACTGCGAGGCCTGTCACACCCTGGCAGAGCACGTCTTTTTCAATCCAGCCAGCTTCCAGAACAACGTCCAGGTTGTCTTGCGTGACTGGCAAAGGTGCCAGCAACATGGAGTTCACTTCAACACCACCAGGTGATGTGAATGTGGCAGACCCTTCGATGTCAGCCATAGCTGTGCCATTGGCCAGTGCAACAGCGATTTCGCCTGCATTGCGGCCCAGCGCGCGGCTGTCTTTCCAGACAGATACGGTCTGCGTACCCAAAGCAACACGGTTCAGCGCCGCGTGGTCGCCATCCTGACCGGAGACAGGGATACCGTCCATACCCTGAGCGGCAAGAGCCGCAACAACACCGCCGGCCATGCCGTCGTTGGAAGACACAACTGCGTCAACTTCGTTGTTGGCCTGTGTCAGGATCTGCTCCATGTTGCGCTGTGCGTTCGCAGGCTGCCAGCCGTCGGTGTATGTCTCACCAACGATGGTGATCGCACCGCTATCAATTGCAGCTTGCAGCACCTCTTGCTGACCGCCACGCAGGAAGTCGGAGTTCGGATCGGTAGGCGAGCCTTTGATCATGACATAGTTGCCTTCTGGCGCCAGATCGAACACAGCACGCGCTTGCATCCGGCCAACTTCGACGTTGTCAAATGTCAGGTAGAATGCCCGCGGGTCCTCGATCAGACGGTCATAACCGATCACTGGAATGCCGGCTGCTTCGGCGGCATCAAGTGCCGGGCCGATGGACGCGCCGTCCTGTGCAAGGATAATCAGGGCATCAACACCCTGTGTGATCAGGCTTTCAACATCAGCCAGCTGCTTTGTTGCGGATGACTGTGCATCAGCGGACAGGTAGCTTGCGCCAGCGGCTTCCAGCGCGCCAAGCATTGCTGCTTCGTCTGTCTTCCAGCGCTCTTCCTGAAAGTCTGACCAGCTCACGCCGACAGTGATGCCGTGGGCGTCAGCAAAGGCAGATGTGCTGAAACCGGCAGCCACAATTGCTGCCGCGATAACGGATTTATGCATGTTTTCCTCCCATAGTGTGCCCCATGCATTGGGGCGTGGGCCATTTGACCCTACGGTCATCAGAATGACTTATTAAATTCAGTTGTCAAAATAAAAATTGATGCAAAATGTGAAAAAAACGCTTTGAACGCGCAAAAATTTTGGGCAGTCTGCAAAAGGGAGCGAATTTTAGGGTGCGCGGCAGACCTATTAATTCAGAGATTAAACTATGTACGACAATATGGTTGACCAAAACGACGAATCGGGAGGTCCGAACGGCTGTGGTCCATTGTTGGCGTCAGAGTCGCCCGACGCCAAGCCGTTGCGACAACAAGTCTTCGAACACGTCCGCGCGACGGGGCGTGCCGCACGCACCGATGTCACCCGTGCACTCAACATTAGTGCCGGATCAGCCACAACGCTGACTGCCGACCTGATCTCTGCGGGGCTTTTGCGCGAAGTCGAGGGCCTGCCCCGTGAAAGCGGCCGCGGGCGCCCGCCCGTTGCGCTCGAGGTCGTGCCAGAGGCGCGCTATGTCATCGGGATAAAACTTTCGGATGAGACGCACTCTGCCGTGCTCTCTGATTTTGCTGGCCGCCCCGTTGCAGATGCTACCCTGCCCTCATCGCCCGGGCGCAAATCGCTCGATACGGTTCTGGAAGAAATTGACATCCTGATTGACCGCGTTCTGAAGGATGCGGACATGAGCCTGCCAGAGATCTCGGCGGTTGGTATGGGTATCCCTGGCATCGTGGACCACGACACGGGCACCGTAACTTGGTCACCCTTCCTGATTGAAACAGAGGTTGATATCCGCACTGCCTTTATGGCGCGGTTTGGCGTGCCGGTGTATGTGGACAACGATACGAATGTGCTCAGCCTTGCAGAGCTATGGTTCGGGGCCGGTCGCACAATTGCGGATTTCGTTGTCGTCACAATCGAAAATGGTGTCGGAATGGGCCTTGTGCTGGACAACCGGCTTTTCCGTGGCGCGCGCGGCATGGGACTGGAGCTGGGGCATACCAAGGTGCAACTCGATGGTGCGCTATGCCGCTGCGGCCAGCGCGGCTGTCTTGAGGCATATCTTGCGGACTACGCATTAGCGCGTGAGGCTGCGACGGCGCTGGATCGCAATCCGCGCACCCCGCAAAGTCCTTATGTGATGCTTGATGCGCTTTTCGCACAGGCCAAATCGGGCAATGAGGCCGCGCGCACGATCTTTCGGCGTGCAGGGCGCTATCTGTCGCTTGGGCTTTCGAACGTGATCCAGCTCTTTGATCCGGGCCTGATCATCCTGTCGGGCGAGCGGATGCAATACGACTATCTCTATTCCAAAGAGGTGTTGGCCGAGATGCAAAAACTGACCCTGAGCGACGGGCGCACCCCTTGTGAAGTCGAAGTTCACGCTTGGGGCGGCATGATCTGGGCGCGCGGTGCCACGGCGCTGGCGCTTGAGGCCGTGACAGCCGCGGCCCTAGGAGACGCCCGCGGATGATCCGGCTGTTTGCGTTGCTCATCGCGGCCGCACCGGTTGCGGCAGACCCCTTGTTCGAGGATCGCTCGGCGGGGTTGCCGGAACATATCTATGGCGGGGAGTGGGAGCATTTCGTCGGTGGTGGCGTTGCAGTGTTTGATTGCAATGGCGACGCCTTGCCTGATCTCTTCGCCGCGGGTGGTGCAAACCCCGCGCAATTGATGGTCAATCACGGCGATTTCACCTTCGCGCGCCATGACATCCCGATGCTGACAGGCGTTACTGGTGCCTATCCGCTGGATGTGAACGC
>NZ_DASYOK010000330.1:0-1933 GCF_036007805.1 Yoonia sp. | reverse complement strand
GCCATAGTGCCAGTAAATCTTGTTGTGGATACTCTCACAGCCCGCGCGCGCGTGATTGGACACCTCATAGCCCGCAAATCCGGCCGCTTCGCAAATCTCTTGCGTCACAGCATACATGTCAGCTGCCGCATCATCATCCGGCAGACCGCGCAGTTTGCCTGCCGCATAGCGATCACCAAAGGCCGTGCCATCCTCGATTGTGAGCTGATAGAGCGATAAATGGTCGACGGCCAAATCCAACGCTTGCTGCAATTCCGCCGTCCAATCCGCGACAGACTGACCTTGCCGCGCATAGATCAGATCAAAACTCACCCGATCAAAGACGTCGCGTGCAGTCTCAAAGGCCCGCATCGCCTCATCTGCGCTATGCAACCGGCCAAGGGCCTTCAAATCTGCATCATTCAGCGCCTGAATCCCCATGGATACACGGTTCACTCCCGCATCGCGGTAGCCGGCAAAGCGTTCCGCTTCGACTGACGTCGGATTCGCCTCCAGCGTGATCTCGATATCATTCGCTATTGGCCAGGTCGCACGCACCTTTGTCAGGATCGCATCAACCACCGCCGGATCCATCAGGCTGGGCGTGCCACCTCCAAAGAAAACAGACCGCAAAACGCGGCCCTGCGTTTCGGCACCGACACGTGCAATCTCGCTCAAATAGGCCTCGGCCCAGGCATTCTGGTCAATCTGGGCCACGACATGGCTGTTAAAATCACAATAGGGACACTTCGCCTGACAAAACGGCCAGTGAATATAGAGGCCAAAGCCTCCATGCTCCCAATCTTCCATCCTAGGCAAAACAACCCGTGATCAGCTTGGCAAAGGCATCAGCACGGTGGCTGATCTTGTTCTTTTCCCAACGATCCATCTCGCCAAAGGTGATGTCATAGCCGTCAGGCTGAAAGATCGGATCATACCCATGCCCTTGGTCGCCCCGCATCGGCCAAACAATCTGGCCAGGCATCACACCGGGAAACACCTCGTCATGCCCGTCAGGCCAGGCCAGAACCAAGGTGCAACAAAACCGCGCAGTCCGTGGATAGGGGGCAGAAACAGACTCTAACTCGGCCCAACTCCGCTCCATCGCCATCTTGAAATCACGGCCGCTGGGCGTTTCCGCCCAATCCGCTGTATAAACACCGGGTGCACCCCCAAGGCCGTCAATCTCGATCCCGCTATCATCCGACAGGGCCGGCAGGCCGGTTGCCTTGGCTGCTGCATGCGCCTTGATCCGTGCGTTCCCGACAAAGGTCGTTTCTGTCTCTTCCGGCTCGGGCAACCCATGATCCGCATTTGACGTCAAAGACAACCCGTAAGGGCGCAACAGATCGGCAATCTCTTCCAGCTTCCCTTGGTTATGGGTCGCGATCAACAATTCCTTGCCGTCAAATCGCCGCATCAGGACACCGCCGCCAATTGCGCCGCTGTCAGTTCCGCGACACCTTTTTCCGCCAGATCAAGCAGGGCATCCATCTGCGCGCGCGTATAGGTTGACCCCTCTGCAGACATCTGTACCTCGATTAGTTTTCCAGCGGTCATGACAAAGTTGCCGTCAACACCGGCTTCGCTATCCTCAGGATAATCCAGATCCAGCACTTCCTGACCTGCATAAATCCCGCAAGAAATCGCTGCGACAGGGTCGATCAAAGGATCGCTGATCACATCGCCAGCCTTCATCAGCTTCTGAACTGCCAGCTTCAACGCGACCCAACCGCCGGTGATCGACGCACAGCGTGTGCCGCCATCGGCCTGAATAACATCGCAATCCACCACGATCTGGCGCTCGCCTAGTGCGACCCGATCAACACCGGCCCGCAAAGACCGCCCGATCAAACGCTGGATTTCCTGCGTGCGGCCGGATTGCCCGTTCTTGGCCTCACGCCGCATCCGCGTATTTGTCGCCCGTGGCAGCATCCCGTATTCCGCAGTGACC
>NZ_DASYOK010000329.1:0-25229 GCF_036007805.1 Yoonia sp. | reverse complement strand
AAACTGCGCAGGCGGCAGCCAGCCCATACTGCGCGCAAGGTCCATCACCGTCGAGACACGCGGCACACGCAGCGGATGCCAAGCCCCGTAACTGGAGTGGCGATAGATCTCGGATCCGATAAAACGCGTATGTGGGGTTGCGTGTGGAATAGATGCTTGCATAACGTCTGACATGCACCCTGATGTAATGCGATTTGCGGCGGAGAACATGACAGAACCAGTCGCAAAACAGCTCCCCTTGAAGCTGCGGACCAGACACAAGACAGACGTGCGGGCCCAGTTTGCGGCCCTCTGCTGGCGTGTGAAAAACGACAAGGTCCAGATTTGCCTGATTACCAGCCGCACACGCAAACGCTGGATCATCCCGAAAGGCTGGCCCATGCACAAACAAACGCCTGCCAGCGCTGCCGCTACGGAGGCCTTTGAAGAGGCGGGGCTGAGCGGTGAGGCCATTGATTTCTGTCTTGGGGTGTTCAGCTACAGCAAGCCGCAAAAAGTAGATAACGCCCCCATCATCACGATGGTCTATCCGCTGCATGTCACCCACGTGCATGCGGATTGGCCCGAAAAAGAGCAGCGGCGGCGCAAATGGATGTCGCCCGCCAAAGCCGCCAGGAAAATCAAGGAGCCCGAACTGAAGCGCATTGTTGCAGCCTTCAAGCCCAACAGGATCGGGCGGTAACCTACGCTTGCAGCGCTGCGTAAAAGGCCTATTTAACAGTGTGAAGTTAGCAATAGGTTGTGATGATCCGTTTCCACCTCAGATGTGCGCAAGACCACGAATTCGAAAGCTGGTTCCAGTCGGGCGAGGCATTCGACAAGCTTGTCGCAGCCAATATGGTGAATTGCACGACCTGCGGCACCACGAAGGTGCGCAAGATGATCATGGCACCGGCCGTGAGCACCTCATCACGGATCACTGCCCCAAAACCCTCCGAGGCCGACCTTGCCGCTCTGCGTGAGAAAGTCGAAGCGCATTCCGACTATGTCGGTAAGGGTTTCGCAAAAGAGGCCCGTGACATGCATGACGGCCTTGTCCCCGAACGCCCGATCTACGGCGAGGCGAACCTGAAAGAAGCCAGAAAACTGGTCGAAGACGGGATTCCCGTTGTGCCGTTACCGTTCATGCCGCGCAAGAAAACGAACTGACCCCAAAAAACAGGACACCCCATGACGACACTGATCACAGGGGCCAATCGCGGGATTGGTCAGGCACTCATGGGCCTTTACGCGGACGCAGGGGAACCTGTCATCGGCACGCATCGTGCCGATGATGCAGGGCCGATGTATGAACTTGATGTCACGGACCCCGCATCTCACGCCGCCTTGGCTGCGCGTCTTGGGGATAGGCCGATTGATCTTCTGGTCTGCAACGCAGGTGTCTATCTCGACAAAGGGCAAACACTGGCCGGTGGCTACCCCGCAGACATGTGGGAACAGATGTTTGCTGCAAACGTCACCGGCGTCTTCCTCACGATCCAACACCTGCTCCCCCTCTTGCAGCGTGCCAAAGCAGGCAAAATCGCGATCATCTCGTCACAGATGGCGTCACACACGCGTGCACCCGGCGGCAGTTACATCTATCGGGCCAGCAAGGCTGCAGCCCTTAATCTCGGGCGCAACATGGCCACTGATCTGGCACCGGAAGGTATCGCTGTCGGCATCTATCATCCGGGTTGGGTTCGGAGCGACATCGGCGGCGACAATGCTGACATCTCGATGGACGAAAGCGCCAGGGGGCTGGCCGCAAGATTTGCCGAACTGAGCCTGGAGACGACAGGCTGTTTCCGCACGTGGGACGGGCGGGACCACCCCTACTAACTATTTGCCCTTTGCTGCCACGCGCATTAAAGGAAGCGCTGATTATTCAGACGTTTTCGAAAGATAGCCCATGCCAACGCTCGTGATGAAATTTGGCGGCACTTCGGTGGCCAACCTTGACCGTATTGCACGCGCTGCAAAACGCGTGGCTGTCGAGGTCGCCAATGGCTATGATGTGATCGTTATTGTCTCGGCGATGTCAGGCAAGACCAATGAACTGGTCGGCTGGGTCAATGAAACATCCCCGCTTTATGATGCCCGCGAATATGATGCGATCGTGTCATCGGGCGAAAACGTGACTGCGGGCCTGATGGCACTGCGTTTGCAGGAAATGGATATCCCCGCGCGCAGCTGGCAGGGCTGGCAGGTGCCGGTCAAAACTACCTCGGCCCATTCGAACGCGCGCATTGAAGAGATACCCACCGAAAAGATCAACGCCAAGTTCGGCGAAGGCATGAAAGTCGCAGTCGTCGCGGGTTTTCAGGGCATCAGCCCCGAGGGCCGCATCACGACATTGGGGCGCGGTGGCTCGGATACCACTGCGGTGGCCTTTGCTGCTGCGTTCGGGGCCGAGCGTTGCGATATCTACACTGATGTTGACGGCGTCTACACGACCGATCCGCGTATCACGAGCAAGGCGCGCAAGCTTGACAAAATCGCGTTCGAGGAAATGCTGGAACTGGCCTCATTGGGAGCCAAGGTCCTGCAAACCCGCTCGGTCGAACTGGCCATGCGCTATAAGGTGCGCCTGCGGGTGCTGTCATCTTTTGAGGAACCATCGGACAGCGCTGGAACGCTGGTCTGCGATGAGGAGGAAATCATGGAATCCAATGTTGTGGCCGGTGTCGCCTATTCCCGCGACGAAGCGAAAATGACACTGATCTCGGTCGCCGACCGCCCCGGAATTGCGGCTGCGATCTTTGGGCCGCTGTCCGAGGCTGGCGTGAACGTCGACATGATCGTACAAAACATCTCGGAAGAGGGACGGACGGATATGACGTTCTCTTGCCCGACCGATCAGGTGAAACGCGCCGAAAAGGCGATGCAGGATGCCAAGGCCAGCGGCGCGATCAATTTTCACGACCTCGTTGCTGATGAAGGCGTGGCGAAAGTCAGCGTCGTTGGGATCGGCATGCGCAGCCACACTGGTGTCGCGGCCAAGATGTTCCGTGTGCTTTCTGCTGAAGGTGTGAACATTAAGGTCATTACAACCTCAGAGATCAAGATTTCCGTATTGATCGACAGAAAATACATGGAACTTGCCGTGCAAGCCCTGCATGATGCCTTCGAATTGGAAAAAGCGGGCTGACGCATTTGTGTGCCAGCCCGTTCCACAGGAGGGGCTATGCCACATCGGCTAGAAAGCGAAAGCCGCAAGCTGCTTGGACGCCTGCGCGAGGCGCTCGCGGCTGACAACGAGGGTCAGGCGCGGCTTGATGCGGTCGTGAACCTTATCGCTGATTCGATGATGACCGAGGTCTGCTCGATCTATCTTTTCCGTGATGCCGAGACGCTCGAACTATGTGCAACCAAAGGACTTGAAGCAGAGGCTGTACACCAGACGCGGATGCGCTTGGGCGAGGGTCTTGTGGGACGCACCGCCAAAAGCCGCACGGTCATCAACACCGCCGATGCGCCAGCCGCCAAGGGCTTTCGTTATATGCCCGAGACAGGCGAAGAGCGTTATTCGTCTTTCTGCGGCGTCCCGATCCAGCGTCTTGGCGATGTGCTGGGCGTTCTGGTTGTCCAGTCCAAAGCGGCCCGCGAATATACGCCGGATGAGGTCTACGCGCTTGAAATCGTGGCGATGGTCATCGCCGAGATGACCGAACTGGGCGCCTTTGTCGGTGAAGGCGCCGCCCTTTCGGCCCGCCACCAGCAACCCGTCATGCTGCGCGGCTCGATTGCGCAGGAAGGGGCAAGCGAGGGTGTCGTATTTCTGCACGAACCCCGCGTTGTCGTCACAAATCCCATCTCCGAAGACCCTGAAACCGAAGGCGCACGCCTGCGCGACGCGATCGAGGATCTGCGCAAGGGCGTTGACAACATGCTGATGGGAGCACGCTCGGTTGATACCGATCAGGTACAGGTGCTTGAGGCCTACCGCATGTTTGCCAATTCGACCAGTTGGCTCAAGCGGATGGAAGAGGACGTCAAAAGTGGTCTCTCTGCCGAAGCTGCTGTGGAAAAAGAGCAATCCCACGCCCGCTCCCGTCTGTCGCGTGCCGCCGACCCCTACTTGCGCGAACGGCTGCATGATCTTGATGATCTCTCGAACCGCTTGCTGCGTATTCTGACCGGCCAAGGGGCTGAAGCACGTGCAGACATGCCGGACAATCCGATCCTTGTGGCCCGCAATATCGGGCCCGGTGAACTTCTGGAGTATGGCAAGAAAATCCGTGGCATTGTGCTCGAAGAAGGCTCGGTCGGCAGTCACGCCGCTATTGTGGCGCGGGCATGGGCGATCCCGCTCATCATCAACGCCAAAGGCGTCACCCGTGAGGCCTTGAACGGCGATCCGATCCTTGTGGATGGCGATCAGGGCATCGCGCATTTGCGCCCTGACGAGACGGTACAGACCGCGTTCCGTGACAAGATCGCGATGCAGACGCGCGCGCAGGAACGCTATGCCTCAATCCGCGACCTGCCTGCGGAAACCAAATGTGGCACGCGCATCTCCTTGCAGATGAACGCAGGCCTGATTGCGGACCTGCCGTCACTGGCAGGCTCGGGTGCAGAAGGTGTCGGGCTCTTCCGGACCGAATTACAGTTCCTGATCCGCAGCCAGATGCCGCGCCGCGCCGAGCTTTCCGCGCTCTATGCGCGCGTTCTGAAAGCGGCAGATGGCAAACGGGTGGCGTTTCGCACGCTCGATATCGGGTCGGACAAAGTGCTGACCTACATGAAGCCCAACGATGAACCGAACCCAGCAATGGGTTGGCGCGCGATCCGTGTGGGGCTTGATAAACCGGGCGTATTACGGATGCAGTTGCAGGCGCTCTTGCGCGCGGCCAACGGCCAACCTTTGACGGTGATGTTTCCCTTTGTCACCCAGATGAATGAATTCCGCGCGGCACGCGCCGAAATGGACAAGGCTATCGCGCGCGAAACCAAATTGGGCCATGTGTTGCCATCCAAACTCGACGTGGGCGCGATGCTGGAAACACCCTCGCTCGCCTATGCGCCGGATGCGTTTTTTGAAGAAGTCGATTTCATTTCCATCGGTGGCAACGACCTTAAACAGTTTTTCTTTGCCGCTGACCGCGAGAACGAGCGCGTCCGCAAACGCTACGACACGCTGGACACCAGCTTTTTGTCGTTCCTGACCCACGTCATCAAGCGTTGTGAGAAAAGTGGAACACCGCTGTCCTTCTGCGGCGAAGATGCAGGGCGCCCTGTCGAGGCGCTTTGCTTTGCCGCGCTTGGTCTGCGCAGCCTATCAATGCGCCCTGCCTCGGTTGGTCCGGTCAAGCATCTATTGCGCCGCGTGAACCTTAATGAGGTGAAGGCGGTGATGGATGAGGCTATCGCCAAAGGCGACCAATCCGTGCGGCGTGCTGTGGCTGACTGGCTGGTCTATCAGGTCTGAGGCAGCTTGCCTGCCGCCAGGACCGCATGGAAATGATCCGTGACCGCCTGTTCGCCATAGATGCGTGCCAACCGGCGCAGCCCGAAATGCACATGGGCCATCGACACATAGTAATCGACGAAGGCGTAGTTGGTCCCTGCGCCAGCCGCGGCACCGAGGATCGGCACCGCTTGTGTCGCCAGCTTTTGGGATAGGACAGCGGCAAACTTCGGGGCCACTTTGCTGATCAACCCGTTCACAGCGGCACCCGAGATGCTCAGCCGCGCACCGATAAACGCTGTGTCGATCCCGTCATCACCACTGCCCGGTCCGCCTGAGCCAAAGACGGCAAGGCATTCAACCTTGGTTTCTTCCGCATCAGGATCTTCCCCGTAGGTCACCGCCACATGATGGACTGCGCGGAAAATCACAGTGGTCGCAACGGGCAATTCGGCAAGCGCTGTCGGCAAACCGCCGACACCACCAAAGGCACCTGAAATCGTTCCCAAAATCTTGTGTATGCGGTCCGAGCCAATCGCCTGCCCGCGCCCCTTGCGCGACTGGTTTGCAATGTCAAAGCTATGGCGCAACGCCATGCGTGCGAGATCATCCATCTGGCCACGCACCCCTGCGGGCAACATTTTGAGCCCGTCTTCGACCTGCCCGCCGACATAATTGATTGCTGTCATCAACATGCCATTTGCCTTGCGTTGACGCGCGGCAAAAGCAGCAATCTCGGCCTTTGCCTCATCGCTGAGCGGTGGGGGCGGGTTCAGGGGATTGATCTCTCTCATCACGGCGCTTTTGTCATCCATGCCTTTGAAATGGGGACAGGATGCGCCAATTTCAATCGCGCAGAGATGTGACCATGCCCGTCACACCATCCCAAGCGCCTTCAACAAGGGCGATACCCAGCACACGATCAGGGTTCGTCGGCGGCGGCATGGTGACACCCGCAAGCCGTTCAAACCCGAAACGGTGATAGTAGGGGGCGTCACCGACAAGCATCAACCGCGACCAACCAAGGTCGCGCGCCTTGGCCAAACAGTGCTGCATCAGCACCGCGGCTACACCCTCGCCCTGTCGCGTCGGGTGCACAGCGATTGGGCCAAGCAAGACCGCCTTTTGCCCGCCTACCAGAACAGGCCAATTGCGCACCGCACCGGCCAGTATACCATCCACATCCCGTGCAGTCAGACAGAGCGGGCCAATCGGATCAACACCCTCGCGCAAGCGATAAGACGACAAGGCAGACCGCCCGGGTGCAAAGCAAAGATCATAAAGCGCCTCAACTTCCCACCAGTCATCCGCCGTCTCCTGGGCCAATGTGATTGCCGTTTGTTGCATTTGTCTTTCATCTGGCCACGCGCTAGTCAGACGCTACCTGTTGGGCAACAAAACGAAAAGGCATTGCATGTTCTACGAACCCAAAAATGGCCACGACCTACCACATAACCCGTTCAACGCCATAGTATCGCCCCGCCCGATCGGCTGGATTGCAACGCGCGGTGCAGACGGCCAAGACAATCTTGCGCCTTATTCCTTTTTCAACGCAGTGGCCTATGTGCCGCCACAGGTTATGTTCGCTTCAACCAGCAGCAAGCCCGACCGCGACGGCACCAAGGATTCCGTGGCCAACATCCGCGATACCGGCGTCTTTGCCGTGAATGTTGTCGAATACGCCGCGCGCGATGTGATGAACCAGACCTCGGGGTCTTGGGACCGTAACACGGATGAGTTCGCCCTTGCCGGTATCGAAAAAGGCGAATGCGAGACGATCAATTGCCCACGCGTCCTAGACACCCCCGCGACGCTGGAATGCAAACTGACCCAGATTGTGCAACTGCCCGGAGAGGCCAATTTTGCTGTCTTTGGCGAGGTCACAGGTGTGCATATCCGCGACAATTGCCTTGTGGATGGCAAGTTTGACGTGACCACTTTTCACCCGCTCACGCGGCTTGGCTATCGCGACTATTCCACGATCCGCGAGGTCTTTAGCCTACAACGCCCCGATGAATAGGGACTAATTGCCTGGTCCCAATCTGCGATGATCACACAGATGCACGGTGGCACGGGATCGTGGCGCTCACCAATGCGCGCGCCCGCTGGATGTCACCCCTCAACCATGACCAATCATGCGGTGTTGCAGCAGGGGCGCGGTGCACAGGCTTCCATTTAGGGTTGATCCGCGACAATGTAGCAGCGAAGCGACAACAGGGCAGATCATGCAGACAAAAATCGGAATCATCGGTGGTTCGGGCATTTACAATATGGACGGGCTGGAAGATGCCGCTTGGGTCACGGCCCCGAGTGCGTGGGGGACGCCTTCTGATGATGTGCTGACCGGGCGCTTGAACAGGGTCGAAATGGTCTTCCTGCCGCGTCATGGACGTGGGCATGTGCATTCACCCACCACTGTGCCTTACCGCGCAAACATTGACGCACTCAAACGGCTGGGTGTGACCGACATTATCAGCATGAGCGCCTGCGGGTCCTTTCGTGAAGACATGGCGCCCGGTGATTTTGTGATTGTCGATCAATTCGTTGACCGCACCTTTGCCCGCGAAAAATCCTTTTTTGGCACCGGCTGTGTGGCGCATGTCAGCGTGGCACACCCGACCTGCGCACGCCTGTCAGAGGCCTGTGCAACCGCTGGCCGCGCTGCGGGTATCACGATCCACACCGGTGGCACCTATCTTGCGATGGAAGGACCACAATTCTCTTCTATGGCCGAAAGCAAGCTCTACCGCGCATGGGGCTGCGACGTGATCGGCATGACCAATATGCCCGAAGCCAAACTCGCCCGCGAAGCCGAGATTTGTTATGCATCCGTCGCGATGGTCACCGATTATGACAGCTGGCACCCCGACCACGGCGCAGTCGATGTGAGCGACGTGATCAAAACGCTGCAAGGCAACGGAACCAAGGCCCAAGACCTGATCAGCCGCTTGCCCGCCCTGCTCGGCGCAGACCGTACACCCTGCCCTCACGGCTGTGACCGCGCGCTCGAATACGCGGTGATGACCGCCCCCGATAAACGTGATCCCGCGCTGGTTGCGAAACTCGACGCCATCGCTGGCCGCGTCCTTTAGGAAAAGATAATGAAAACCGTCCAAGACTATATCCGCACCATCCCTGATTTTCCGCATGCAGGGATCATGTTCCGCGATGTGACCACGCTGTTCAGCGACGCGCGCGGTTTCCGCATTGCGATTGACCAATTGCTGCACCCTTACGCAGGTCAACCCATCAACAAAGTCGTGGGACTTGAGGCGCGCGGTTTCATCCTCGGCGGCGCAATCGCACACCAACTGTCAGTTGGTTTCGTGCCGATCCGCAAGAAAGGCAAACTCCCCGGCAAGACAATTGAACAGGATTATACGCTCGAATACGGCCAAGCCACGATGGAAGTGCACGACGACGCGCTGCAGGCGGGCGAGAAAGTCCTACTGGTCGACGACCTTCTTGCGACAGGCGGCACTGCCGAAGCGGGCATCAAACTGATCGAACGCATGGGGGCAGAAGTCATCGGCTGCGCCTTCATCATCGACCTACCCGATCTGGGCGGGCGCAAAAAACTGGAAAGCCTCGGCATGAACGTCCACGCGCTCTGCCAATTTGAAGGCGCATAGCCCCCCACTTTCCATGTCCCTTCAAACTTCCGCCGGAGGCATCTGCCTTTGCCGCAAAACGGCACCGGGGTTCATGATCCCCAGCGGGTCCAGCGCATGCTTGATCGCACGCAGCATGTCGAGCTTCACCGGATCGCCATAAGTCTCAAGGTCCTTGACCTTGAGACGTCCGATCCCGTGTTCCGCGCTGACCGATCCCGCCATGGCATGCACCAGATCATGCACGACGCGCTTCACTTGGGGCCGCTCAGCCTCATAATCGGCGCGGCTACGCCCCGGCATCGGAAAGACATTATAATGCAGGTTGCCGTCACCCAGATGGCCAAAACAATTGATCCGGAAGGCGCCGACTTCTGCCAAAGCCTTCTCTCCCTGCGCGATGAACGCGGGGATCGCGCTCAGCGGGAGTGAGATATCATGTGAACTGACGGACCCGATCCGCCGGTTCGCTTCGGGAATGCTTTCGCGGATGTGCCAAAAGGCATCGCGCTGCGCATGGTTTTGCGCGATCACCCCGTCGGTCACCAACCCGGCCTCAAACGCAGCGGAAAACAAACCTTCCAACGCCTCTTCGGGGCTGATCCCCGCAGAAAGCCCCACGTCGATCAGCACACACCACTCCGGCACCTCTTCAAAGGGTTGCTTAAAGTCCGGCCCGACCTCGGTCAGAAAATCCATGCCCTGACGGTGCATGATCTCGAAGGCGGACACACCCTCGCCGATCAATTCACCCGCCAGCGCCAAAAGCTCCAATGCAGCCGCAGGCGAGGGCACTGCCATCATCGCCGCTCCCACGCCAACAGGGCGCGGCACCAGCTTGAGTGCGGCACCTGTGATAATCCCCAATGTCCCCTCTGCGCCGATCATCAGGTCACGCAAATCGTAACCGGTATTGTCTTTGCGCAGCCGCGTGAGGCCGTGCCAGATGCTGCCATCCGCACGCACCACCTCAAGCCCCAGACAGAGCGCGCGCGCATTGCCGTAGCGCAGCACATTCACGCCGCCTGCGTTGGTACCCAGCAACCCGCCAATCCGCGCCGACCCTTCCGAGGCCAGTGACAGCGGAAACAAACGCCCCACATCCTCGGCCGCTTTCTGCACATCGGCCAGAATCACACCTGCATCACAAACAAGAACGTTTTCAGAAGGGTAGACTTCGCGGATGCGGTTCATCCGCTCCAAAGACAGCACCACCGGGCGCGCACCTTCCTGCAAAAGCTGTCCGCCAACCAGACCGGTACCACCGCTATAGGGAACGATCCCGACTCGGGCTGTGGCGCAGGCTTTTACAATGCTCGCGACCTCTTCGGTGCTGGCGGGCGCCACAACAAAGCCCTGCCCTGCCCAGCGGCCACGCGGCTCTGACAGGTAGGGTATGGTGTCGTTCTTGAACGCGGCCGCAGGCAGCAGCAAGCGCAAGCTGTCCTCGAAATCCGGTGTCACGGGGTTAAGCATATGAAGTTTCCTTAGATCAGCCTGTTACATGGACCGGATCGCGCGCGCGTCCAACCATGATTAATCCGCCGTCCAGCCGCCGTCGATCAGCAGATGGGTGCCGGTCATCATCGCCGAGGCATCAGAGGCCAGATAGACTACAGGACCCATAATGTCACTGACCTCGCCTGCGCGGCCCAGTTTGATCTTGCTTAACAGCCACGCCACTTTGTCCGGGTCTGAAAACGTGACTTCGGTCAAGGGTGTGCGGATAAAGGTCGGGCAAATCGTATTCACGCGGATACCCTGCTTGCCCCACTCGATCGCCATCGCTTTGGTAAAGCCTTCAACCGCGAATTTCGTGGCACAATAAACAGCGCGGTCGTTTCCGCCCACATGGGCCATCTGGCTGGAAATGTTGATCAGACTGCCCGGCTTGCCAGCAGCGATCAGGCCCTTGGCCACGGCACGTGTCAGGAAATAGGCCCCTTTGAAATTGATGTTGGACACGGCATCAAAATCGGCCTCTGTGGTCTCGACCGCAGGCGCGTGTATCGCAAAGCCCGCTGCATTCACCAGCACATCGAATGGCCCAGCGGCCAGCACCGCCGCCTCTGTCGCGGCAACATCTGCCGCATCCACCACCATCCCCTGCGCTTTCATGCCGGCGGCTATCTTCTCTGCCACCACTTGGTTCACGCGGGCAGCGTTCCGCGCGGCCACCGTCACCTCGGCCCCTGCATCAGCCAAAGCCACGGCACAGCCCAGCCCGATGCCGGACGAGCCACCCACAACCAAAGCCCGTTTGCCATCAAGCCGGAACGACGGTGTTTGGGGAAGTGTCATGGCCGTTTTGTCCTTATCAGGCGCGCGCCCTAGCCAACATCGGTCTTGCCGCGCCGGTCACTGCGCAGGTTGGCGTAAAGCACATGATTGCGCCAGCGTCCGTTTATCTGCAAATAGCTTTGCGCGACACCTTCGTATTTATAGCCACACAGTTCCAGCAATCGGCGCGAAGCTGTATTCTCAGGAAGGCACCCCGCCTCGATCCGGCTGAGATCCATCACCGTGAACGCATGATGCACAACCGCCTGAATAGCCTCGCGCATATAGCCTTGGCGGGCAAACGGCTCGCCGATCCAATAGCCTGTGATGCCCGATTGCGCCGGACCTCGGCGGATGTGATCGAGCGTGATTGCCCCGAGTAACCCGTTGTCTTCGCGCCGCACCAGAAAAAGCGGCATCGCCGTGCCGTTCGCAATCGAGCGCTGCGCCCAATAGACACGATTGGTGAAGGCTTTGCGCGACAAGTGGTCAGGTGCCCAAGTCGGCTCCCACGGCTTCAGAAAAGCTTCGCTGTCGCGGCGCAGGGCCGCCCATGCACGAAAATCACTATGTATCGGCGGGCGCAAGGTCAGCCGCTCGGTTTCGATCCGGACCTTCTTTCTGGCCCCGAGCATTAGGCCGCCAGTCGCGCTTTCAGCGCCTCAAGTGACGGGGCCGCCTCGGCGGGGCCGTAAAACGCCAGCGCCGTACCGGCCTGTCCCGCCATCTGTGCTGCAAATTCTTTCACATCGCCCGTTGTCACGTCGTCAATATGCGCAACCGTTTCGCTGATACTGGGAATGCGCCCCCAGATCGACAAGAGCCGTGCCAGCCGTTCGGCGCGGTTCGAGGGGCTTTCCAGCCCCATCAAAAGTCCTGCTTTCATCTGCGCGCGTGCGCGGGCGACTTCAGCCGCACTCATATCATCAGCGGCGCGTTTCATCTCGTCCATGGTGATATTGGCAAGCTCCGCGATCTGTTCGGCGCTGGTGCCTGCATAGATCGTGGTCAGGCCTGTGTCCTCATAGGCGCCCGCCTGCGCAAAGATTGTATAACACAGCCCGCGTTTCTCACGCACTTCCTGGAACAGGCGCGACGACATGCCCCCGCCCATCACGCTGGCATAGATTTGCGCGGTATAGATCGCAGGGTCCAGATAGGTTGGCCCCTCAAGCGCCAGTGCAAAATGCACCTGTTCGAGATCCTTGATCTCGCGCCGCTCACCGCCGCCAAATTTGGCGGGCTGCATCAGTTCGGGCGCACGCGGCACGGCGGCCAAATGGCCGAAGAGCGCCTCTGCCTGTGCAACAATCGCATCATGGTCTATCGCACCGGCAGCAGACAGGATCATCTGGTTGGGGCCATAGTGTTCGGCAACAAACCCCTGAAGATCATCGCGGTTAAAGCTGCTGACGCGTTCAGTTGGACCAAGGATGGTGCGGCCAAGCGCCTGATCAGGATAGGCCACCTCTTGCAACCAGTCGAAAATGATATCGTCAGGCGTATCTAGCGCCTGCCCGATCTCCTGCAGGATCACGCCGCGTTCAACCTCGATCTCGGCAGGATCAAAAACAGGGTTCAGCAAGATATCCGAGATCACATCCAGCCCAAGAGCGACATCGTCTTCGAGGACACGCGCATAATAAGCGGTCATTTCACGGCTGGTGTAGGCGTTCATATAACCGCCCACATCTTCGATGGCTTCGGCAATTTGCAGCGTGCTGCGCGTCTTGGTGCCCTTGAACGCCATATGTTCAAGGAAATGGGCGATTCCGTTCTGTTCGACCCGTTCGTGCCGCCCGCCTGCTTGGACCCAGATGCCAATGCTGGCTGATTTCAGCCCCGGCATATGTTCGGTCACGATTTGAAAGCCGTTGGACAGCGTGTGCAGTTGGATGGTCAATTCTGGATCCGTTCCTTGATGACCGCCTGAATGGCAGCCAGATCATTGCCGACGCGTGTAACGCGCTCGGGCCGGTCATACAGGTCCGCCATGCGCGGTGGAAGAGGGGTCGCAACACCAGAGGCCGCTTTCACTGCATCGGGGAATTTCGCAGGGTGAGCCGTGGCGAGCGTGACCATCGGTGTCGCGCCTAGATGTGCTTCTGCCACATGCACGCCGACGGCGGTATGCGGGCACAAGAGTTCGCCATGGTTTGCCAGATAGGTCTTGATCGCGGCCTGTGTTTCCTCCTCAGAGGCGCGGCCGGATTTGAAGGTATCCTTCAACATCTGATAGGCGCCTTGACTGATCTCGAAACCACCCTTTTTCAGATCTTCCATCTGGCTGGCAACAGCGGCACCATCACGCCCGTAGGCATCAAACAAAGCGCGCTCGAAGTTCGAGCTGACCTGAATATCCATCGAAGGGCTGATGGTAGGTTCCACGCCTTCTTTGGTATAGGCACCGGTTTGCAGCGTGCGGTGCAGAATATCGTTGCGGTTGGTTGCAACCACAAGATCGGCAATCGGCAGGCCCATTTTCTTGGCAATATAGCCTGCGAAAATATCACCGAAATTCCCAGTCGGTACTGTAAAGCTGACTTCACGGTGCGGCGCACCAAGCGACACAGCGGCAGTAAAGTAATAAACCACCTGCGCAAGAACACGGCCCCAGTTGATCGAGTTCACGCCCGCCAGCTTTACCTCTTCACGGAAGGCGAAATCATTGAACATGTCTTTGACGGCGGCTTGACAATCATCAAAATCGCCATCAACCGCAAGCGCGTGCACGTTGCTTTCGGTCGGTGTTGTCATCTGACGGCGCTGCACCTCGGACACCCGACCGTGGGGATACATGATAAAGACATCGACGGCCTTCAGCCCACGAAACGCCTCAATCGCGGCAGAGCCCGTATCGCCCGAAGTTGCGCCCACGATTGTCACGCGATCGCCCGACCGTGTCAGGGCGGCCTGAAACATCTGGCCGATCAACTGCATCGCGAAATCCTTGAACGCAAGCGTGGGTCCGTGAAACAGTTCCAGCAGGAAATGGTTGCTATCGAGCTGCACCAACGGCGCGCGTGCGGCATGGCCAAAACCGGCATAGGCTTGGGCGATCAATTTGCGGAATTCGGCATCGGTGAATGTATCACCGATGAAAGGGCGCATGACGTCAAAGGCCACATCTTCATAGGATTTGCCTGCCATAGCCGCGATCTGCGGATGGCTGAGCGTTGGCACCTCTTCGGGCACATACAGCCCGCCATCGCGTGCCAAACCGGTCAACATCGCTTCTTCAAAGCTCAAGGAGGGTGCTGTCCCGCGGGTCGAGATATAGCGCATAACTGTCAGGCGTCCTTTTGGCGTGTCGTCCGGAATATCAGCAACAGGGTCATAATCGCCCAGACTGCGGCCAGCAAGAACCATGTGACAGCATATTCAAAATGGTCATTCTTGATGGTTGCCGTGTTCACAGGCAGCGGCGTCAGCCGCGGATCGGCGGGTGAGGTCTGGCTGGCGACGACCATCAGTGGGTGGGTATCAAGCACCTCTGACATTGTTTCGACGTTGCGGGCGAACCAGATATTGCTGGCAATATCCGGTTCAGGTGTACTGTCATTCTGATCATCTGGCCACAAAAGAGTCCCGACCATCCGCATTTGCACGCGCAAAGGGGCAGCGTCCTTGTTCTCGAGCGGCAAGAGACCCTGATCCAAGAGGATCGGTCCAATATCAGTTTCGAACCGTGAAATCACTCGGTATCCGGTCCCTGCCTCAGTGCCCGATACCAACACGTGAAGCTCTTCACCGGTCGGGCGACCGGTGACGGAAACGCGCGAATACTCATCGCTTTGTTCATTCACAAACCGCGTCAGCGGCACGGGCGCTGCAGCCAATCGCTGATCAATCTCGGCGAGAATTTCTTCTTTCCATGCCAGACGCTCAACCTGCCAAAGGCCGAGACTGACCAGGACACCACATCCGGCAACGCCAAGTATAACGGGGAAAAGTATTTTACGCAGCATCTTGCGCCCTTGATAGTAAAAACGCGCGAGATTGCACCCGCGCGTTTGTTAATCCGGTGGATAGACTGCTGTCCACTTTAGATAGGCGGCACTTAAATGCCCCAGATGTAGACAGCGAAGAAGAGAAACAGCCAGACCACATCGACAAAGTGCCAGTACCAGGCTGCGGCCTCAAATCCGACGTGCCGTTCTGGTGTAAAGTGCCCCGCACGTGCGCGCATGTAGCAAACGAAAAGGAATATCGTACCGATAATCACGTGGAAGCCGTGGAAACCAGTGGCCATAAAGAAGTTCGAAAAGAACTTGTCGCCGCCGAATGTCCAGTCCTGCTCGACCAGCAGATACCAGTATTCGTAGGCCTGAAGGCCGGTAAACAGAATGCCCAGAACAACCGCCAGCAACAGACCATTCTGCAGGTCTTTGCGGTTGTTTTCATGGACCAGCGCGTGGTGCGCCCACGTCACGGCCATACCAGAGCACAACAGGACAAGCGTGTTGATCAGCGGAAGGTGAAACGCATCAACCTGATAGAATTCGGGGGCAACATATGTCGTGCCCGCATATTCATTCATGGGATAAAGCGTGTGCTTGAAGAAAGACCAGAACCACGCGGCAAAGAACATCACTTCCGACATGATGAACATGATGAAGCCGTAGCGCAGGCCGATCCGGACAACCGGTGTGTGATCGCCTGCGTTGCTTTCGGCAACGACTTCTGACCACCACGCGAACATGACGTAAAGAACAGCCGCAAGGCCGATCAGGAACATATAAGGGCCTGATCCGTGCATCCAGATGACGGCACCAAACAGCATGATGAAAGCGCCCAATCCGGACATAAGCGGCCAGATTGATGGTGGCAAAATATGGTAGTCGTGGTTCTTTGCATGCGCCATGTGGTGCGTTCCCTATAGGCTGGTCTTTAGTTGTTTTGTATGGCGTCTTGTGACGCGGGTGTCAAAGCTTGCGGTGCAAGTGAGGCTTGGATTTCCTCTTCCGGCAGGTCGATTTGGTAGAAGGTGTAGCTAAGCGTGATGGTATGCACGTACTGCCCTTCGCGGTCACCCACGATGGCGGGGTCTACAAAGAAGCTCACCGGCATCATCACTGTCTCGCCGGGCATCAGGACCTGCTCGGTGAAACAAAAGCATTCGATTTTATCAAAAAATGCGCCCGCTTCGAAAGGGGTAACGTTATAGGACGCCTGCCCTGCAATCGGCACATCAAGCGGATTGTGCGCCTCGTAGAATGCAAGCCCCGTTTCGCCGATACGGATTTCCATTTCGCGGACTTCGGGTTTGAAAGTCCACGGCATGTCACGCGCCAAAGACGCATCAAACCGCACCCTGATGGTTTCATCAAGGATCACATCACTCCCTGTTTCGGCGACGTTGGTCGCACCACCAAACCCTGTCACGCGGCAGAACCAGTCATAAAAAGGCACCGATGCCCAAGCAAGGCCACCCATCAACAAGACAACCGAAACGGTTTGCGCCAATGTTCTGTTTTTGCCTTGCAAGTTAGGAAAGAGTTTCATTCGCCTGCCCCTTCTTCTGGAATAAGCTGTGGTCGGGCCACGTGATCAAAACGTTCGAACTGGTTCGCGTTGCCCAGTTCGAGCACCTTCACCACAGTCAGTCCAAAGATCACGGCGATAAAACCCGTCAAGATGAGCCCAAGCCCATAGTTGCGGCCTTTGCGCCGCGTGTGCAGTTCGTGTTCGACATGCAATGTCATGACCAGCCTCCAATCCCGTAAAGCCGCAGAGCCGCTTCAACAAGGAGCGCGCCAAAATGCGCAAACAGATAGTAAAGAGAAACCTTGAACACTTTGATCTCGACCTTGTGCTTGTCGGCTTCGCAGGCCGCGTCATCACGCCGCCAGATATCAAAGGCCCCTTTGAGGAACCACGCATTCATCCAAACCGCAATCGCCAGATAGAACGGTCCACCGATCGACGTGAAACCAAGTCCGATCGCGACGGGAACCAGCAGCAGCGTGTAGACCAAAACATGCCGGCGCGTTGAATCCCGCCCGTGCGTTTCGGTCAGCATCGGAATACCTGCGTTCCCGTAGTCCGACTTTACAAACAGCGCGAGCGCCCAGAAATGCGGTGGTGTCCACATGAAAATCAACGCGAACATCAGCACACTTTCTATACTGACGCCGCCGGTCGCCACGGCCCAGCCGATCATCGGCGGGAAGGCACCTGCCGCACCACCGATCACGATGTTCTGCGGGGTCGCCCGTTTGAGCCACATCGAGTAGACGACAGCATAAAAGAAAATCGTGAAAAGCAGCAGGAACGCCGCAAGGAAATTTGTTGCCAGTGCCAAAAGCACCACCGCAAACCCAGAGAGCGCAAGACCAATGCCCAGCGCTTCACCCGGTGCAACGCGCCCCGAAGGAATGGGCCGTCCGGCTGTGCGGCGCATGCGCGCGTCAATATCGGCATCCCACCACATGTTCAGTGCGCCCGACGCGCCTGCGCCCACGGCGATACACAGGATTGCCACGAAGCCGATAAAAGGATGGACCGGCACGGGTGCGACAAGAAGCCCGACAAGCCCCGTGAACACAACGAGCGACATAACACGCGGCTTTAGCAGGGCAAAGTAATCGCCCATGTTCGCCTCATATGTGCTTTCAGATGCGCTGATATCGCTCATGCCAAACCTTGTCTCAGGGCGGTGGATCAAGATCCACCTTACGTTATGCAACAGCCGAATGTGTAAGGCGGGTCTTGACCCGCCCTCCGCCTCAGGACGTGCCTGTCGCCTCGGCGAGCCACGCGTCATATGTCTCTTGGCTGACGACTTTCACAGTAATCGGCATATATGCGTGATCTTTGCCGCAAAGCTCGGAGCACTGGCCAAAGAATATGCCTTCACGCTCAGCAGCGAACCACAGTTCTGCCAGACGGCCGGGAACCGCGTCTTGCTTTACGCCGAAGGCTGGGATCGTCCAAGAGTGGATCACGTCAGCCGCAGTCACCTGCATCACAACTGTAGCGCCAATCGGCACAACAACCGCCGTGTCAGTCGCCAAAAGATACTCGGCCTGACTATAGCCATATTCTTCCAGCTCTTCGCGGGCCAGCATGTAGCTGTCGAAGCCGAAGTCATGGTCGACATATTCATAGCCCCAGTACCACTGATAGCCGGTGACCTTGATCGTGATGTCCGCCTCGGGGATTTCCTGCTGCTTGAACAACACGGGCAGCGAAAACGCACCGATAAAAACAAGGATCACAACCGGTACCACTGTCCACGCCACCTCAAGCGGCGAGTTATGTGTGAATGTCGCAGGTTCTGGGTTGCGCTTGTGGTTATAGCGGATCACGACCCACGCCAGCAGTGCGGTCACGAACAGCGTGATAATGGTGATGATCACCAACAGCATGTTGTCGAGCCAGACCACATCGCGCGCCAGCTCGGTCGCAGACGGCTGAAAGCCCATGCCGCGGTCAACTGGACGGCCCACAATCTCAAGCTCTTGGTTGACCTGCTGTGCTGTTGCTGACGTTCCCGCCATCAGCAGACCGGCTGTGGTCCAAAGCGACGTTGCAAAGGTGTTCAAACGCATATCGTACCCTATCTTGTTTGCACCGCTTATGGTGCGTCTCCCAGGCTATTCCATTCGGGCTACGGACGGAATCCCATTGTATTCGACAGACCGTGTCCCATATCCTAACGCACAACTCAAGAACTGCTATTGCGTCAAACAGACGCTTTCGTGACAAAATTCACGCCGCACAAGGAAAAACCCATGTCCGAAGACCCGTTTCGCCCGTTTGAAACCAATCTAGATCAGGATACGGCCCTTGCGCTGTTGCGCGAAGCGACCGCTGGCGCCGATGATGGCGAGCTTTTTCTGGAACGGCGAAAGTCCGAAGTGATCTCGTTTGACGACGGACGCATCAAAACCGCCAGCTTTGACGCATCCGAAGGGTTCGGTCTGCGCGCCGTGCGGGGGGAAACCGCAGGTTACGCCCATTCCACCACCATCGACGAACATGCCCTGAAACGTGCCGTTGCCACTGCGCGGCTTGCCGTCGGAGACGGTGGCGGTACCATGTCCGCAGCCCCTGCCGGTACAAATCGTAAGCTCTATTCGGACGATGATCCGATGCTGCAAGCCACTTTCCCAGCCAAAATCGACCTGCTGCGTGAAATTGATGAATTTGCCCGCGCCCTTGATCCGCGCGTCGTGCAGGTATCAGCGACCATTGCCGCGTCCCATCAGGAGGTGCTGATTCTCCGCCCAGAAGGCACGCTTGTGACCGACACCCGCCCGATGTCGCGCCTGAACATCAGCGTGATCGTCGAGGAAAACGGCAAGCGCGAAAGCGGCGGCATGGGCGGCGGCGGTCGTGCGGGTCTTATCGGGTTAATCGGTCGCGACCATTGGGAACCTGTTGCACGCGAAGCGCTGCGTATTGCCTTGGTCAACCTTGACGCGGAACCGGCCCCTGCGGGTGTCATGGATGTGGTGCTTGGCCCGGGTTGGCCTGGTATTCTGCTGCACGAGGCGATCGGCCACGGCCTTGAGGGTGATTTCAATCGCAAAGGCTCAAGCGCCTTTGCCGGCCTGATGGGCCAGCAGATCGCCGCCAAAGGTGTGACCGTGCTGGACGATGGCACAATCCCTGACAGACGCGGATCCATTACCGTCGACGACGAGGGCACACCCAGCGCCAAAAACACACTGATCGAAGACGGTGTGCTGGTTGGCTACATGCAGGACCGCCAGAACGCCCGCCTGATGGAGGTCGCGCCTACAGGTAACGGGCGGCGAGAAAGTTTCGCGCATGCGCCCATGCCGCGCATGACCAACACCTATATGCTGGCCGGTGACGCAGCACCTGAAAGCCTTGTCGCCGATCTCAAGGACGGGATTTATGCGGTGGGCTTCGGCGGCGGTCAGGTGGATATCACCAACGGTAAATTCGTCTTCAGCTGTACCGAAGCCTATCGCGTGAAGAATGGTGTGGTCGGTGCTCCCGTCAAAGGCGCCACATTGATCGGTGACGGGGCCACTGCGCTGAAGCAGATCCGCGGCATCGGCAATGACCTTGCCCTTGATCCAGGGATCGGCAACTGCGGCAAAGCAGGCCAGTGGGTGCCGGTTGGTGTCGGTCAGCCCAGCCTGCTGATTGGCGGGCTGACGGTGGGCGGCGCTGCCGCGTAGGATGATTCCTTTCGGTGACTGACGCGGCAGGGCTGTGGTTTTGCGGCGTCGCCGCGCCGAATTTGCAAGGTTTCTGCATTTTTGACGCATTTAATGTTCATCCGGTAAGAACTCGTTAACCCCGTTCATCCTACAGTCGCTGTGCAATATGGCGGAGCCTACAGGATGACCGGAACACACGCTTCTTCCACTCACCCCCCACTCCTACCCACCACGGAAGAGGATCCGTTCAACCGGCTCCGCCTATTGCGCTCACGTCGGGTTGGCGTTGCGACATATCACCGGCTGCTGGCAGAACACGGCAGCGCGGCTGATGCGTTGCGCGCCTTGCCCGATATCGCCAAATCCGCTGGTGTCAGCGGCTACGAAATCTGTTCGGAAGGCGTGGTTGCAGCGGAACTCAAAGCAGGAAAGGCCGCAGGGGCGCAATTCGTGATACACGGATCACCGGCCTTTCCTTCGTCCCTATACGATATTGCCGATGCGCCACCACTTATGTGGGTTATGGGACAGACGGCACTGTTGCAAAAGCCGATGATCGCACTTGTCGGCGCGCGGAATGCATCGTCCCTCGGGACACGCATGGCGAAACGATTGGCCGAGGATCTGACAAAAGCGGGCTTTGCGGTGGTTTCGGGCCTCGCGCGCGGCATTGATGCCGCGGCCCATCACGGCGCGCTTGCCGGTGGTACCATTGCTGTCATGGCCGGCGGTGTCGACACAATATATCCCGCAGAAAACACGAAACTGGCGCAGGACATCGCCAAACACGGGGTGCGTTTGTCAGAAATGCCGATGGGTCTGCAACCGCAGGCGCGCCATTTTCCCATGCGCAACAGAATCATTTCCGGCCTCGCCCGCGCCGTCGTGGTGGTTGAGGCTGCAGGTAAATCCGGCAGCCTGATCACCGCCCGCAATGCGCTGGATCAAGGGCGTGATGTATTGGCCGTGCCCGGCCACCCGCTTGATGCGCGTGCCTGGGGATGCAACCTGTTGATCCGCGATGGCGCAACCCTCGTCCGCAGCGCTGAAGATGTCATTGATGCGTTGACCCCCGTCGCAGAAGACATCTCCGCAGCCGCACCTAATCTACCTGACGTTGTGCCACAGGAAAGAACGCTGCGCGATATTGCAGCCTTGCATTCGGAAATTCTGTCGCGCCTTAGCGCCGCACCGATCGCCGAAGACCAGCTGATGCGCGATATCAAGGTGACGGCGACAGACGTCGCCCCCGTCCTGATCGATCTGGAACTGGATGGCAAAATCACGCGACATGCAGGTGGTCTTCTGGCACGGGTTGTCTGAGTTTACGGCAGTCGCGCGCAAAGATTTTTACCCTCATTGACATTCGGCGGGCAGACGCCACATCTTGCGCGACTTAAGGAACCGTATTGTCTGTAAAGGATTCTCATGCCCGTTGTCGTTGTCGAATCCCCTGCGAAGGCCAAGAAAATAAACGGTTATCTGGGCAGCAATTACACTGTTCTAGCGTCATACGGACATGTCCGCGACCTGCCGCCAAAGGATGGGTCGGTCCTGCCTGATGAAGATTTCGACATGAAATGGGAAATCGCGGCGGACAGCAAAAAGCACATCAAAGCGATCGTTGACGCGCTGAAAAACGACAATGAGCTGATCCTCGCAACCGACCCCGACCGCGAAGGCGAAGCGATTTCATGGCACCTGACAGAGGCGCTGATCGCGAAGAAAGCGATCAAGAAAGACACACCCGTCAGCCGTGTGGTGTTTAACGCCATCACGAAATCCGCCGTCACAGAGGCGATGAAAAATCCCCGTCAGGTTGATGAACCTTTGGTCGATGCCTATCTGGCCCGCCGCGCGCTGGATTATCTGGTAGGCTTTAACCTCTCACCTGTCTTGTGGCGCAAACTGCCCGGCGCGAAATCCGCTGGCCGCGTCCAGTCGGTCTGCCTGCGCATCATCGTCGAACGCGAGATGGAGATCGAAGCTTTCCGCAATCAAGAATACTGGACCGTCAAGGCACTTTTGCAGTCACCGCGCGGCCAGACATTCGAAGCGCGCCTGACCACGCTGGCAGGCAAGAAGCTTGATAAATTCGATCTGGGCAATGCCACGCAAGCCGAAATGGCCGTGCAGGCCATCAATTCGCGCGATCTGGTTATCCAGTCGGTCGAGGCGAAACCAGCCACCCGCAATCCGTCGCCGCCTTTCATGACCTCGACCCTGCAACAAGAGGCCAGCCGCAAATTCGGCATGGGCGCGAAACAAACCATGAGTGTCGCCCAGCGTCTTTATGAGGCAGGCCTGATCACATACATGCGGACCGACGGCATCGACATGGCGCCCGAGGCTGTCGCCGGTGCGCGCGATGCGATCAAGGCCAAATTCGGCGAAAAATATCTGCCCGATCAGCCGCGTCTCTATAAAAACAAAGCCAAGAATGCGCAGGAAGCACACGAGTGCATCCGCCCCACCGAAATGTCGGTGAGTACCGAAGATGCAAAAATCGCAGATGCCGATCAGCGCAAGCTCTATGACTTGATCTACAAACGTACAATGGCCAGCCAAATGGCCGCCGCGCGTCTGGAACGCACCGTCGTTGATATAACAAGCGCCGATGAACAGGTCGTGCTGCGCGCCAATGGACAGGTCATGGTCTTTGACGGCTTCATCGCGATCTATGAGGAAGGCAAAGACGATACGGTTGTCGATGACGAAGACAAGCGTCTGCCGCAACTGACCGCAGGCGAAAAGGCCACGAAAAAGTCGGTTGATCCGGAACAGCATTTCACACAGCCGCCGCCACGCTATACCGAAGCAACGCTGGTCAAGCGCATGGAAGAATTGGGGATTGGCCGCCCCTCGACCTATGCATCCATCGTGACCACGATTCAGGATCGCGGCTATGTCGAGAAAGACAAGAACCGTCTGATCCCGCAGGATAAAGGGCGCTTGGTAACGGCCTTTTTAACGAATTATTTCCGCAAATACATCGGTTACGACTTCACCGCCGATCTGGAAAACCAGCTTGATGAGGTCAGCGCGGGCGAGGCTGATTACAAAAAAGTGTTGGCGCGGTTCTGGCGCGATTTCTCGGCGGCGATCGCCGAAACCGCCGATTTGCGCATCACCGAGGTGCTGGAAAAAATCAACGAGGTGCTCGAACCCCATCTTTTCCCGCCAACACAGGATGGCAGCGATCCACGCCTGTGCCCCAACTGTGGCGCAGGGCGTCTGTCGATGCGCACTGCACGGTCCGGTGGCGCGTTCATCGGCTGCTCGAACTATCCCGAATGTCGTTATACGCGGCCTTTCGGTCCGCCTAATCCCGAGGCCGAGGCCTCGGCCATTCCGCCTGAAGGCAAACTGCTTGGCAAGGAAGATGGCGACGAAATCCGCATCTTCAAGGGCCGCTTCGGCCCCTATGCCCAGCGCGGGGAAGTAACAGAAGAGAACAAAAAACCACCCCGTCAGGGTATCCCTGCTGAGTGGGAGCCCGAGGATGTGACACTTGATCAGGCGTTGATGCTGCTGTCGCTGCCGCGTGAACTTGGCCCGCACCCTGAAGATGGGATTCCGGTCTGGGCCAACATCGGGCGTTATGGCCCGTACCTCAAACATGCAGAAAGCACTTCGCATCGCGGTGGCACAAACGCCAATCTTGATAGCATTGATGAAGTCTGGACCGTCGGGATGAACCGTGCGGTGCAGCTTTTGGCAGAGAAAGTGGCGTCACGCGGCGCGCGCGGCAAAGCAGCTGCGCCGATCCGTGAATTGGGTGAACACCCCGAAGCAGGCGGACCTGTCAGTATTTATGACGGCAAATACGGGCCTTACGTGAAATGGGAAAAGATCAATGCGACGATCCCCGACACGGTTGAACCGTCCGAGTTGACACTGGCTCAGGCAGTACATCTGATTGACGAGCGGGCAGAAAAAGCGGGTAAAAAGAAACCGGCCCGCAAAAAAGCCCCCGCCAAGAAGACAGCTGCCACCAAAAAGAAAACTGCGGCCAAGAAAGCCGGCTGACGACAATTCTGCGTCGCGGCAATTTATTGACTCTCCCGGTGTTGGGCGGCACAACTTGTGCAAATCACGCCGGAGAGTTCGTTAATGAAAAAGATCTACCCTAACGCGGCCGCTGCACTTGATGGGCTTTTACACGATGGCATGTTTATTGCCGCTGGCGGTTTTGGCCTTTGCGGCATCCCCGAACTTTTGCTGAGTGCAATCCGCGATGCAGGCACCAAGGACCTGACGTTCGCGTCGAACAATGCAGGCGTTGATGACTTCGGGATCGGCATTTTGCTGCAAACCCGTCAGGTCAAGAAGATGATCAGCTCTTATGTCGGGGAAAACGCCGAGTTCATGCGCCAGTACCTGTCGGGCGAGCTTGAGCTGGAATTCAACCCACAAGGCACATTGGCCGAACGCATGCGTGCTGGCGGCTGCGGTATCCCGGGTTTTTATACCAAAACCGGCGTTGGGACCGTGATTGCCGAAGGCAAAGAACATAAGGATTTCAACGGTGAGACCTATATCCTCGAAGAGGGTATCTTTGCCGACCTTGCGATCGTCAAAGCATGGAAAGCCGATGCAACCGGCAACCTTGTGTTCCGCAAAACTGCACGCAATTTCAACCCGCCCGCCGCGATGTGCGGCAAGGTTTGTGTGGTCGAGGTGGAAGAAATCGTCCCGACAGGGAGCCTTGATCCCGATAGCATCCATTTGCCCGGCATCTATGTCCACCGTCTGATCCAAGGGGATCACGAAAAGCGGATCGAACAACGCACAGTGAGGAGCGCATAA
>NZ_DASYOK010000328.1:0-2339 GCF_036007805.1 Yoonia sp. | reverse complement strand
ACATGTGGGTTAGGCAGGGTTTGCGAGCGCGCCTTCCCAATGCTCACCCATCGCGACGATACAGGATGTCCCATTGGCGTAATTCTGAACAACCACCCAGTTGCCATTCCGTGCGGTAACCCAAACTTCAAGTATCGTATCCGGGTCGCGCCAGCCCATGCCTTTACGCTCGGCTCCGATAACCTGTTTCAGCGTCTCGGTCATGCGAGCGGTATCATCACAGCTTACATCTGACATCTGTGCCTGCGCGACAGCTGGGAGCGTCACGTAGACGCAGAAAAGAAAGGTGCGAAGGTTCATAATCCGAAAACCAATTGCTCTGGGTTTGAATGTAACAGCTTTATGACATCCTGTGGATAAAAATATTCTGAATCCGTCGCGCATGGGTGCGCATCGCAAAGAACCAGGTCACCGGCGCAGTGTCACAGATCTGTTGCGCAATTGTCAGGTAACTGATTCATAACCTTCACAGCGCTGTTGCTTTTGTCCCGTATCCGCCTCTCAAACATGGGGGCGATATGCTACACATCGATACGCTAACCAAGCGCTTCGGAGACAAGACGGCTGTGGATGCGGCCAATATCTCCGTCAACAAACCCGCAATGATCGGGATCATCGGTCGATCCGGCGCAGGTAAATCTACGCTGTTGCGGATGGTCAATCGCCTGAGCGATGCGACCTCCGGCACGATCACATTTGAGGGCGAAGATATTACCGGCCTTCGCGGCGCTGCCAAGCGGGATTGGCAATCGCGATGCGCGATGATCTTTCAGCAGTTCAACCTCGTCCCGCGCATGGATGTGGTCTCGAATGTCCTGCATGGGACACTGAACAAACGGTCAACCTTTACGACGCTATTCAACCTGTATCCGCAGGCCGATATCCACAGAGCGATTGAAATACTTGATCGACTGGGCATTGCCGAGCAGGCGCCAAAACGTGCCGAGGCATTGTCGGGCGGTCAACAACAGCGTGTGGCGATTGCCCGCGCCTTGATGCAAGACCCCAAGATCATTCTGGCGGATGAACCGATTGCTTCTCTTGATCCAATGAATGCGCAGGTGGTGATGCAATCGCTGCGTACCATTCACGAGGAAGACGGACGCATGGTGATCGCCAACCTTCACACGCTTGATACGGCACGTCGTTACTGTGACCGCGTGATCGGTATGCGGGATGGCCGGATTGTCTTTGACGGCACGCCCGCGCAACTGACCACGGGCGTGGCGCGCGACATTTACGGGGCAGGCGCGGATTTTTCCGAGGCAGCCACTTCTACCGAAATCGAAACACTGGACAGGCCAGAAGTCCGCGAAGCAGAGGCCTACGTCTGAGCCAGTTTACCCCGCGTGATCGGCGCGGGCCACCTTCATCAAACCCAATGGAGAAAACGATGAAAAAGACCCTCGCAATGGCGCTTGCCGCCACTACAGCCCTGAGCAATGGCGCATTCGCACAAGAAATCACTGAATTCCGCATCGGTATTCTTGGCGGTGAAAATGCACAAGACCGCATGAATTCCAACGAGTGCGTACGCGCTTATGTCGAAGACCTGCTTGGCGTTGAGACACGTATCTTCACGCCCGCCGACTATGACGGTGTGATCCAGGGCTTGCTGGGCGGCACGATCGATATGGCTTGGCTGGGTGCTTCTGCCTATGCAAAAACCTATATGACCGATCCCGAAGCTGTTGACGTCGTTCTGGTCAAGACCAACCTCGACGGCTCTTACGGGTATCACTCTATCGGCTTTGCACGCGCTGACAGCGGCATCGCGTCGCTCGATGACATGGAAGGCAAAGTTTTCGCCTTTGGTGATCCCAACTCCACTTCAGGCTTCCTGATCCCGTCGGTCGAAATCCCGCAAGCAGTGGGTGCCACCATGGAATCGGGCGATTACTTTGGTGAGGTCCGCTTTGTTGGTGGCCACGAGCAAACGATCGTCGCTGTTGCAAACGGCGATGTCGATGCAGGTGTGACATGGGCCGACGGTCAGGGTGACTGGCTCGACGGGTATAATTCCGGCGCGCTGCGCAAGGCTTCCGACTCGGGTCTTGTCGACATGAACGACCTTGTCGAGATCTGGAAATCTGAAATCATCCCGGAAGGTCCGATCGTGTTGCGCCGCGCGCTCCCCGAGCAGGTAAAAACCGAGGTGACGCAGTTCCTGAACGGGCTGCATGCCCAGGACGAACAATGCGCTTACAACATGGCTGCGGGCGAAACCTCCGGGTTCATGCCGATCACCCATGACGCCTACAAGGGCATCATCGCAGTGCGTCAGGCCGTTCAGGGTAACTGATCCATACCTACCCGAACCGGGGCAGCGCAATGCGCTG